>NZ_CP124836.1:2771437-3142875 GCF_029964055.1 Arthrobacter sp. EM1
GGGCCCCCAGTGACTACACGGCGCTCGTCGTCTTCGTTTCCACCCCCACCCTCTCCGACGGAGCCTATGGCGCGGGCTGGAGCTACAGCGGGACGAGCGGACGCGTCATCATGCCGGTCCCCGCCGCCCTGACCAGAAGCGTGCTGACCCACGAATTCGGCCACGTACTGGGGCTGATGCATGCCAACCGGCTTCGGTGCGCGGACGGGGCAGTGGACACTGCCAGCAACGCCGATGGTTCGTTCGCCAACGGCACATGCAGCATTGAGGAGTACAAGGACAACCTTGACCTGATGGGTGTGTCCCAGACCAGCCAGCCGGTGGTGAGCTCCCCCATCTACGAATATGGCGGATTCGGCTCCGGCAACGAGGTCAGAAACCTCGGGAAGGTGGAGGGCAAAAATTCCTACACATTGAGGGCCTGGGGAAGTGCGGACGACCAGCGCTCCCTCAAGTTCACCGACCCCGTCAGCGGCGAGACCTACTTTCTGGAACTTCGTCTTCCGATTGGGAACGACTCGGCAACTGCAGTCAGCGGCAACCGCGGGGTCAAGGTTGTGCAGAGCTACGGTGCAGGCTCCATCGCCCTGCAACCCAATACCACGACGTTCAGCGGCTATTACAGCTATAACCAGGCCTGGCAGGCGGGCCAGACTTTCACCACCCATGCTGGGACTAAGGTAACTTTCGACTGGGTCTCCGACTCCGCCGCCGGAGTCACGATCGATGCGCTCCCGCCGGCAAAGGCTGTCCTTGTTACGCCGGGCGATTTCAACGGCGACGGGGTGGCGGACCTCATCCAGCGCAAGACCAACGGGGAGCTGTGGTTCTACCAAGGCGACGGCACAGGAAAATTCCCCGCCGGCCAGAGGATCGGTACGGGTTGGGACATCTACGACACCGTGCTTGGCACCGGAGACTTCAACGCTGACGGCAAGAATGACCTGGTGGCCAGGAAATACGACGGATCCCTGTGGTTCTACCCGGGGACCGGAGTGGTTTCCGGCAGCAGCGAGGGATATTCAGCCAGCGTCAAGATCGGCAACTTCGGCTGGGACGCCTTTGACGCGCTACTGGGCGTCCGGGACTTCGACGGGGACGGTAAAGCAGATATTCTGGCACGCCGGCCCGACGGAGTTCTGGTTCTCTATCCAGGCACTGGCACCGGTCGGCCCGGGGCGGCCCGGGAGATCGACTTTGGTTGGCAGATCTTTGATCGGCTCATCGCGATCCAGGATTTCAACGGCGACGGAACAAACGATCTGGCTGCACGCCGCCCGGACGGTACCCTGTGGCTGTACTCCAATACGGGGCAGGCAAAGCTCGTCAACGCCAAGAAGATCGGGACCGGGTGGGGCATATATGACAGCATCGCAGGTCCCGGCGATGCAAACATGGACGGCATGGCGGACATCGTGGCAAGCCAGGCAGACCGCAGCGTCTTCTTCTACGCAGGAACAGCAGGACGGGACCAGGGCTACTCCGGTGCCCGCAGGATAGGTGACTTCGGCTGGGACGCTTTCAACTACCTTGCCGCCACGAAGGACCTCAACGGCGATGGCATTGCAGACCTGCTGGCGCGCATGCCCGACGGCAGCCTTTGGTTTTATCCGGGGTCAGGCAGCGGTGACTACCGGGCGCCCACAAAAATCGGCAAGTTCGGCTGGGAAGTCTTTGATTCACTCGTGAGCGTCGGGGACTTCAACGGCGACGGAAAAAACGACCTCGTCGCCCGCATGCCGAACGGTACCCTGTGGCTGTATGCGGGTTCCGGGCGGGTAGACGGCACAAGTTCAGCGTTCTCCGGCGTCCAGAAAATTGGTGAGTTCGGCTGGGATTCCTTTACCTCATTGACCGGCACCGGCGACCTCACCGGCGACGGGAAAAGCGACATTCTGGCCCGCAAAGCCGACGGCTCACTGTGGCTCTACGCCGGATCCGGCAGGGTGAATTCTGCCAACAACGGTTATCTCAGCGGCCGGAAGATCGGCAACTTCGGCTGGGAGGTATTTGACCAATTGCTTGGCGTCGGTGACTTCAACGCCGACGGCAAGAACGACGTCGTTGCCCGGACTGCCGACGGAGGCTTGTGGCTCTACGCCGGGGACGGTACTGGCAGATTGCCGACGTCCCGGCGGATCGGAACCGGGTGGGATGTCTTCGACACAGTGCTCGGTGCGGGTAACCTGAACCGGGACAATTTCGCTGACCTCGTCGCCCGGCGCCCCGACGGTTCGCTGTGGGCCTACTCCGGAACGGGTATGCAGCCCAACGAGGGATATCTTGGCCGGGCATTTGCGGCAGCGTTCTAGGCCGCCAGGCTATTCGCTGCAGGCGGTGAAAAGCCAGTAGCTCAAGAAGGGCCGGACCCTTTGAACTGCTCCCCGAAAGTTGGACTGAAAATTCAGTTCCGACATACGGGGAGCAGTTTTATGTTTAAGGGCAATTCGTTGCCTGAGCGACAGCCCGGGGCCGCGGGGACGCTGTTTTCGGCCGGCTGGGGCTCCAAGGCCCAAGCGAACAAGCTTCTAGTTGGCAGGGAAGCTGTCCTCCGGCCGGACGACAGATGGCGCTTTCGTGGCGTTAACGCCCGCTGGCTCAGCGCAAAGCCGCCAGCGCGGACGCGATCGGCACGGCCCCGTCGCGGAACTCAATCGTGCGGTGGATGCTCGCCGGCAGAGCCAGCACCGCGGCAGCAACACGGGCCACGCTGTCCCGCGCAGTGGAGTTGCCGTCGGAAGTGTCGGACGGGTTGACCTCGATCTTCCCGTCGGCCCCGCCGTCCGTGAGGGACCCCGGTCCCAGGATGGTCCAGTCCAAGCTGGTGCCGCGCAGGTACGAATCCGCGGCGGCCTTGGATTCGGCGTAGGCGTAGAAGCTATTGTCTTCGGGGACGCCGTGGTCTTCACCCGCCCCCATGTAGGAGACCATAACGTAGCGGCTGACACCTGCCTGGGCTGCCGCGTCCATCGACCGGATGGCGGCGTCCCTGTCGACGGCGTACGTGCGGGCCGCTGCGCCGCCACCTGCTCCGGCGGACCACACGACGGCGTCATGGCCGCGCAGCGCCTCAGCCATCAGATCGGTCGGGGCGCTCTCCACGTCCAGCACGGCCGGCGTGGCGCCGGTGCCGGCGACTTCCTCCTTCTGCCCTTCCTTCCGGATCACAGAAGTGACCTCATGCCCTTGCCCCGTCAGGATGCGGGACAGTTCCAGAGCCACTTTTCCGTGGCCGCCAATGATTGCGATTCGCGTCATAAGATCATTCTCTCCCACAGACCGTGGCCCTGGCCATGTTGTGGAATCACCCCTGGCTGGCTAGACCCACGATGATCATCCCTGGCGGGCTAGACGATATGAAGTGTGGTGGCCGGGCTGACGTAGGACTGGAACCCCGGGTTCAAAGACATTCGTGGGTTGCCGGTCCGGGTCTTTCCGCACGTAGGTGCGGGGTGTGGACTGGCGGAGCCACATTTGAACGTTTGGAGGTTCCAGCCATGAATAAGCGTACTTACGTCGGTTTGGATGTCCATGCGCGCAGCGTGAAGAGTTGCGCGATCGACCATGAGACGGGCGAGATCCTGAGGCAGAGCCTTGCCGCGAACGATGCGGGGATCACAGAGTGGGTTTCCGGGCTGCCGGGGCCGGTTCTCGTTGTCTATGAGGCAGGTCCGACCGGCTTCGGATTGGCCCGGCTACTGGTCAGTGCAGGGGTCGAATGCCTGGTCGCGGCACCGTCCAAGCTCCAGCGGCCGTCCGGGGACCGGGTAAAGACCGATGCCCGCGATGCCGAACATCTGGCCCGGTTGGCCCTGCTCGGACAGATCACGCCCGTGCGGGTTCCTGGCCGTGCGGATGAAGCGGCGCGGGACCTGGTGCGTGCCCGTGAGGACGTCCGTACGGATTTGATGAGGGCCAGGCATCGGATCTCGAAGCTCCTGTTGCGCCACGGTCTGGTTTACTCCGGCGGTCATGCCTGGACCAACGCCCACCACACCTGGCTGCACCGGCAACGATTCGATGATCCGTCCCTGCAGGCCGCCTATGAGGCTAGCCTGGAAGCCGCGGACCTGACCTTGGACCGCAGGAACCGTTTGGATGCGAAGATCACCGCCCTCGCGGCCACCGACCGCTATGCACCCGTGGTCCGTGCGTTGATGTGTCTGCGCGGGATCTCGGTGCTCACCGCCTTCGGCCTGGCAGTGGAGATCGGTGACTGGACCCGCTTCACTGGCAGCACCATCGGCGCCTATCTGGGCCTGGTGCCCTCCGAACATTCCTCTGGTGCTTCACGGTCCCAAGGCGGCATCACTAAAACAGGAAACACCCATGCCCGCCGCCTGCTCGTCGAGGCCGCTTGGCATCACCGCCGTCCATATGCCAACGCAAGCCGTGACATGCGTGCCCGTTGGGACGCAGCCGATGAGGCCTCCCGGGTCCGCGGTCACCAGGGCAACCACCGCCTGCACCGCAAGTGGGACCAGTTCGAAGCCCGTCACAAACGGCGCGTCATCGCCAACGTCGCTGTCGCACGGGAACTGGCTGGCTGGTGCTGGTCTCTCGCGGCCGCGGTCCAACAGGAGCAGCCGTGGACGGATGAATAGACGTGTGCCGTTCCCGGCTCCGTCCGGAGGCTCGGCAGCGTGGAGGAGACCCGCGATACACCTATGGGCAACCGGTAAATTACGGTGACGCCCGACATTGCTAGACCAGCGGCACCCCTCCAGCCGAACACCTCGTCCTGCGGTAGCCAACCCGCGAATATCAGTCTGACAGCGCCGTCGACCACGACGCGCCGGCCGCCGGACCAAGCAGGGGAACGAACACAAAAGAGCGGTCCAAGACATCCAATCTTGGACCGCTCACCCTTGCCCTCTTGACATGGACTACCTACATATCAGGTGTACTCAGCCAGCAGGTTGGTTACATCTGCTGATGGGTGGTCGTCCTCCGAGGGCTGCGTGGTTTCGGCGGTGGTTGTAGAAGTCTAGCCAGCCGGTGAGGGCCTGGGTGCGATGGTTGCTGGAGTCGTAGGCGTTCTTGTAGGCCCAGCCTTCCTGGAGGGTGCGGTTGAACCGTTCGGCTTTGCCGTTTTGCCAGGGGCTGCGGGGTTTGGTGCGCCGGTGTTTGGCGCCGAGGTCCTCCATGACTTTGGAGAAGGCCGCGGACCGGATGTAGGCCAGGGCGTTGTCCGTCATGACCTCTTGCACGGGGGCTCCGTTGGCGGCCATGAACGCTGCGGCGTTGGCCAGGAACGCCGCGCAGGTGGGGCCCTTCTCATCCGGGAGAACCTCGACGTAGGCCAGGCGGGAGTGGTCATCGACGGCCACGTGGACGTAGTCATAGCCGATACCTCGGCCTCTGACGGCTTCGGATCGGCCGTGGACCCGCCAGCCTCCGCCGTCCGGGATTTTCCCGAGTTTCTTCACGTCGATATGCAGTAGTTCTCCGGCGGTGTCGCGTTCGTAGCGGTGGTCGGTTGCCCGGCCGGCGCGGATGCGTTCGCCGCTGATCGGGTCCAGTTCCCATAACCGGGGCAGCCCGGCCCGGGCGATGATCCGGGAGACCGTGCGGGCCGGGACGTTGCAGCGTTCGGCCAGATCGACCGGGCCCTCGCGGTGCTTTACCCGCGCCTCGAGGACCTCGTCGATTTTCGCCGAGGGGGTGGCGTGCGGGCAGGAACGCGGGCGGGACGAGCGATCCTCCATACCGTCCGAGCCGTGCTCCAGATATCGCCGGAACCACCGGTGGGCGCAGGTCCGCGAAACACCCATTTCCTTGGCCACGTGGGCCACGGGACGGCCCTGAAGAACACGCTGGACAAGAATGCTTCTACCGGCAGGAGTCAGACGGGCATTACGGTGGACCATGAAGACCTCTTAGTCGTTCGGTGAGTGTGGTAACCACCAACCTAAGAGGTCTTCACCCTTTCACCGTGTAACCAACGTCCTGGCTGAGTACAGCTAGACCCACGATGGGAGCCGGCAGCGCAGGGGCGACGGGGTTTAAAACAAAAAGACCCTGCGGCCTTGGCCTGCAGGGTCATTCTGTAGCGGCGGGGAGGCTCGATCTCCCGACCTCACGATTATGAGTCGTGCGCTCTAACCAACTGAGCTACGCCGCCGGAAATGAGGAAAACCTGTGCTCAGCCGGCCAAAAACCGCCTTGACACAGGCCCTCATTCAGAGCCCCCCACCGGAATCGATCCGGTGACCTCGTTCTTACCAAGAACGCGCTCTACCACTGAGCTAGGGGGGCAACGAGTAAATACTCTACCGGAAGATTCCGTTCCCAACAAATCGGTACCAAAGCGCTCCGGGAAGCGTCAAAAACAGCGCAAATCCGGCGCTTTGGGGTCCCGTTTGCCGGGGTCAGCGGTACCGAACATACCAACGCCGGCCAAGACCCGCCAGCACACGGGCCGTGATTCAGGCCCCGTACTTGACCGATAACGACCACCACCAACTGCAAGGGGATTTTCAATGACAAAGTCAAGCGCCTTGAGTGACCGGTATCGTCCGGTGCTCGAAGCGTTTGCGGTCTCTGAGGAGCGCCCAGATGACGTTTATGCGGCGTCGGGCCAGGGCGAGGATGGCTTGCTTGTGGTTCTTCCCTTCAGCGCGTTTCCGGGTGTAGTAGGCCCGCGAGGTCGGACAGTGAACGGACGCGGTATGGGCGGAGAGGTGGCAGGCGCGCAGCAGTCGTCGGTCGTAGCGTCTGGGTCGGTGGTGGTTGCCGCTGACCCGGCCGGAGTCACGCGGGACCGGGGCTACCCCAGCGACGCCGGCGAGTCGGTTGGGGTTCTCGTATTGGTCCATGCTTCCGCCGGTCGCGGCGAGGAATTCGGCGGCGAGCTGCACACCAAACCCAGGGACGCTCAGCAGGATTTCGGCGTATTCATGCTCTCGCAACCGGACCTCTATCTGGGCCTCGACCTCCTCCATCTCTTCGCGCAGGCGCAGGATCTGAGCCGCGATCTTAGCCACCAGCATCGCGGCCGCTGTCTGCCCGGTCACGGCGGTGTGTTGGCGGCATGGAGGGCCCCGGCCGCGAGATCGAGCCCGTCACCGGTAACGACAGCAGCCGGCTCAAAGACCAGGGCCTGAAAGCAAAGAAGACATCGGCCGCTGACTACGGCACAGCGGAACGCCAAGAAGCCTTCGCGGCATCCCTGGCAAGCGCCATGGCCAACCAAACGCAAGTAGGAGGAGGCGCCGCCGCAGAACGCAACGAGGGCACCCACCCCAGCGCGTCCCTCGCCATGGGCAAAGGCGCAGCCAAAGCCAAGAAAGTCCGCACAGACGGCGCAGTGGGATCCGAGCGAAACTAAAGCGGCCCAGCTCCGAAAAACAAAAGGGTGATTGTGTCAACCTTGTCGGACCCCACCAGGACGGTGTGGATTTTAACGATCGACAATCTCCATATGAAGCTACCGAGGTGAGCCGGACGGGTACCGGCCACCCAGCCATGGGCGGACAAGTCGATCGAAGGGCCTGCGCTCCGGAGCCTCCGGGCTGGAAGGGCACCGTTGACGCTCAGCCTCGAACTGCTCCGGGACAGAAACCCGGCGGGAAAATACCGCCCGCACTGCGCACAGAAGCAGGCCCGGTCCCGGCCTCAGCGAACACGCCCTGGCGCTGGCCGTATCTGAACCATTTCACCGGTGCCCACTTTGTGCGTGGGCTATTCGGCGATGTCCTCAGCCCATAGTTCAGGGTGCTCGTCCTGGAAGGTGCGCATCATCTCGACGCATCGGGAATCATTCAATAGCACCACGTCGACGCCACGTGAGCGCAGAAGTTCGAATTCGCCGGGGAAAGTCATGGCCTCGCCCACCACTACGCGCGGAATCTTGAACTGGATGATGGTCCCGGTACACATCGCACACGGTGCCAAAGTGGTGTAGAGGGTCGTGTCACGGTAGCTTTTCTGGCGTCCGGCAGCCCGCAGCGCCGACATCTCGCCGTGGGCGATTGGATCACCATGCTGGACGCGCTCGTTGTGGCCGGTGGCAATCACTTCGCCGCCGCGGGCCAAGGCAGCGCCGATCGGGATGCCGCCCTCTCGGAGACTCTTTTGGGCGGCCTCGTAGGCAGCTTCGAAGACCGGGCCAGTGACGGTTCGTTCATTTTCGGACATGAGTGCAGTCTAAATCGCCCACGACGAAAAATTGTTGGCGCCGCTGAAACGGTTTGGCCAGTCGTTCCGTAAGGCTTACATAGGAACGAGTGCCGCGACGAGCACCAGGGCCACACCAAGCGCACTTGCGACTGCTGCAAATACGAGTCTCCCCCGGCGACCGGTTAGGTCACCTCTTGGGCCATTTCGTAGTTCCAGCGTGAGCATGAGGGCTGAAGCAGGGACAAGCACCAGGCCTGTAACCATAAACGTTGCCTGGATCGTAGTCATTGGCTATCTGCCTTCAGCACCTAAGCGGATGTTAGCTGCGACTCTATATCTGGGACGGGTCGTTTGTGTTAACAAAGGACTTCAAGGATCCACCGCAGGAAGCTGACCAAACAGCCGATTGACCGAATAGGACCTAGATCTCCGCTCCGGTTCGCCTATGGAAAGTTTTTCCTCTGGACGCAGTGTGGCCGGGGTATACCCAAGGCCGGTGTCGGGTAATTCGGGAACAGCCCTGCAGCGGCGTGGATGCAGCATCGTCGCTGCCTGGTCGAAACCTGGCCGGCTGTTTAACGCCCCCCTGACTCCCCGTCGGTGTACAGGTCATCCCGGCGGAATTTGGCGGCCAGCAGATCCTCGACGTGCCTGCCTCTATCCTGGCATTTTGGTCAACACCCTCGCTTAGCCGATGTGCGCAGAGCCCTGACCCGAAGGCGCCGCGGGAAAGTCTCCCCGCGGCGCCTTCGTTGAACCGTGTTGGCCTGTGGAATCGTTGCCCACTAGGCCGGAACAACCGCAGGCGCGGGTTCATGGAGCAGTTCACTTCCCAGATCGACGGCCAGATCCCGGACAACCTGTCCGTACAGCAGGCCGCCCTTGGCTGCGCTGGAGCCAGCAGCGGAGGAGAGGCAGCCGGTGGCGGGTGTCCGTTCCGGAACCACCGGGAGCCTGTCGAAGCGCGGGAGGACCGCAGCGGGACCGTCGACCAGGCGGTCCATGGCTACCCGAGCCGGTTCGAGGTGGAGCATGAGCGAGGTTTCCAGGACCCCGCCGTGCTCGATGTCCCAGCCCGGGAAGCCATCGGGGTAGACCTGCCCGAGTGTGTCATCGCTGACGAAGTCCCAGTACGACAGAAGCAGCGCGCTTTGCTCTGCCCCGGGCTTGATCCTCAGCTCGTCCAAGGCGAGGTCGATGCCCTCGTACAGGAACTGATAATTCTCGAAGTGGCCGTTGATGAAGACCACGTGCCGGACGCCTTGGTTGAGGAAGGACTTGACCAGGTTGCGCGCCACGCCGATAAGGGTTGCGCCATCCAGGCTCGTTGTACCGGCGAGGTGGTTGCCGCCGCCGGACTTCTGCTGCGACTTGTACCCGTAAGCGATGGGCTGGGCAACCAGTCCACCCAGCCGCCTGGCTGCACCCTCCGCGAAGTGGGAGGCGAGGATGGTGTCCGTTCCCAGCGGAAGGTGGGGGCCGTGCTGTTCCAGGGACCCGACGGGAATGAGGACGATCGCGTCCCCGGATGCCAAAGCTTCGCGATAGGCAAAGGCATCCAGGTCTTCCAGTAATACTGACTTGTCCATGCTGGTGGTGCTCCTCGTTTGGTGCCGTGTGCGAGTGGCGGCTGACGCTTTCACCGGGTGTTCGGCGCTGATGATCTTGTGGGCCGCCGGTCCCAAGGGCAATCTTGTGACGTTTTCGGCGCCATCGGGGTGAGCTTTGGTCAGAGACCGGCGGAGGGAGCGGACACAGCGGGAAGGTTGGCCGTCCCGGTGGCGGATGCCTCTGGGGCGGATTTAGTGTTACTGCGGAGGTGCAGGTAGCGCCGGTGGAATCGCGGGCCCATTATGGCGTAGGTTGCGGCGCTGGTCAGGCCGCCGGCGAGCCAGGACAGGTCCCATCCACCGAGGGCGACGGCGATGGGTCCCTGCATGGCCGGCACCAGCCCGTACATGAACAGCCACGTGGCGAAGATGCCGACGATTAGGGCGGCGATGCCGGCCGGGTTCACAGCCGGGAGGCGCTTGGTGCCGACGGCGTCGAACAGCCGTGAGGGGTCGCCGGGCCAGCGCTTGTCAAGCCAGAAATAGTGGACAAGCATGACGCCGCCCCAGGCAGCCACCCAGGCCACGAGACCGATCAGCCAGGCGTCCAGGACAGAGGCGAAGTCCTCCTGGAAGATGAAGAAGACGACTGCGGCAAGGGAGAACACGCCGACGAACAGGTTCAGCTTGCGCCTACTGATGGAGATGTCGAGAGCCTGCGTGGCGACCGAGAAGGTATAGATGTTCAAGATGTTGGTCGCGATCGGGCCGTGCAGCACCATGAGCAGCACCGGCAGGGCCAGCGCGCCGAAGTTGAGCACGATTAGTTTGCCCGGATCTATTTCCCCTGTGTTTGTGGCCAAACTGGCCCCTAGGATTCCGAGCCAGACGACGGGTATAAACTGGCCCAGCACGGAGGCGAGGTAGACCTTGCGCTTAGGCACCGTGGAGCTGACGAAGCGGGAGTAGTCCGCGGCGTAGGTGAACCAAGTGATGCCCCAGCCAATGCCGATGGCCGTCATGACCGCGCTCATCGCGGCGATGCGTTCCGAGCCTTCCAGGATATGGCCGGCAGGTCCGGCGTAGGTCCAGTTGATCTTCATGCCGAACCAGGCGACTGCCGACATCACCGTCAGGATGATGATGGTTGGCGGGACGGTCCATTTCTCGAACGCGGCGATCGCCTTGTAACCGAACCAGGCGATAGCCACCTGTACGGCCATGATGAAGGTGGCGATGCCGATCTTCCAGAGGTAGTTCTTGGCCTCCGGATCCACCCAGCCGAGCGTTCCGAACAGCGCCATGACCAGATCCAGGATGATCCAGGTGTTGACGGCGCACCAGCCGATGACCAAGAGGGCCTGGATAGCCGCGGGCAGGTAGTTCCCCTGCCGGCCGAAGGCGGCCCGGGCCAACACCATACCGGTGGCGCCGGTCTTTTGGCCGAGGAGCACAAAGCATCCGAAGAGCAGCATGCCTATCAGGTTCCCCAGTACAAGGACTGTCACGGTGTCCGCGAAACCCAGCCCCAGCTGGATGCCGAGCGCACCCAGGACCCAGTTGATCGGGGCGAGGTTGGCGCCGGCCCAGATCCAGAACTGACCGGAGACTTTTCGGGTGCGCTGGGATTCGGGAATGGGCTGGAGCCAGGCCTCGTGGTCCACGTGGTCTTCGTTGACCACTGGACTGGCGGGTATCGCTTGGGATTTTTCAGGCATTGGAGCCTCCGTTTGAGTTTTGGGGTTCCTCCAAGAATATGTGGCATACACCACACCTGCCTATATATAATGTGTCAAGTCAATATCTAATTTTAGCGACGGAGTGTCATGCCCATTCGCCTGAGGGAAGTCCTGGACCATCCGATGCTTTCGATCGCTGATCCCATCGTCCGGGCAGCGGCTGGCCCGGCGGAGCGGACCCAGCTCCGTTGGATCCACTCCAGCGAGATCCTGGACATCGCTCCCCTACTTGACGGCGGGGAGCTGCTGCTGACAGGAGGTGAAGCCCTCGCCCAGGCCTCAGAGGATCGGCAAATCATGTACGTCCGCCAATTGGCCGAGCGGGGCGTGGCGGCGCTGGCCATCGAAACCGGCGTCGCCCTTCCCGCGCTGCCCTCCGCCATGGTTGCGGCCGCCGAGGCAGCCGGATTTCCGTTGATCGAGCTCCGCAAAGTGGTGCCGTTTGTCGCTGTCATGCAAGCGATCAACTCGATGCTGGTCAGTGAATCGGTTTCGCAGTTGCGGCGGGCCGACGAGGCCAGCCACGCGATGGCCGTTGAGCTGGCGCACGGCGGCAGTCTGGACCGGATCCTGGCCGTCCTCGCAGGCATCACCCACTCCGAGGTGACCCTGGCGTCCCTGACAGGGGCGCTCCTGGCCAGTGCAACGCCCGTGAACGCTGAGTCCGACGACGTTGCCACCGACTCTTTCCACGCAACGCAGGACCATGCACGGCTGATCCATATCGACGTTCCGGTACGGGGGATCCTAGCCGCGCAGCTGTTGCTCCGGGTGCCGGTAGACGAGGACGAAAATCTTGCGCGCACGGCCGGGAAGCGGTCGGTGGACATCCTCGCCTTGGCGATGCTGCAGCGGAGGTCCCCCGGACTGCGGGAGGTCGCAGGAGCTGCCTTGATCCGCGCAATTGATTCAGGCAGCCAGCCGTGGCGGCTTCAGCAGTTGGCATCGGCAGCAGGAATTCCGGTCTCCGCCCCGCTGGTGGCCCTGGTGGTCCGGTCAGATTCCTCCCAACAGCTGCGTACCTCTGTCGAGCAGCTGCTGGACCGGGCGGCGCACTCCCACGCCACCTACGTCGACAACGCCGAACTTCTCGCAGTGGCCGGCCTGGGCGGCGACGCGCCGGAGCAGAGCCGGCAACGGCTCATTGCCGGGCTCCTGGAGCTTCCGGCCGTAGCCAAGACGCTCGCGGCAGTGGGCCCCCTGGCGGCTGGCATTTCGGCGGCCCCCTGGTCGTTGTCCGAAGCCAAGCTCACGCTGGAACTTGCCGTCTCCCCGGAAAAATCAGGTTCCGAAATCGGTGGCGAGCACCAATCCGTGCTCGACGCGGAGGCATTCGCAGTGGAACGCCTCGCCGTTCAATCCCTGGACCCCTATCAACGACGGAACTTCGTCCGCCACCAGCTGGGTGCGCTCGTGGACTACGATGCGCAACGCAATTCGCGGCTGCTCGACACTCTGGCAACGTGGCTGGATTCCGGGTGCAACACCGCCCAAGCCGCCAGGGAGCTACATCTGGAACGGCAGTCGTTGCACCAGCGGCTGCGGCGGATCTTCGAGCTGTGCGGCGGTGACCCGCGGGCAACGCGTCGGTTGGCGGCATTGCATTTGGCCACCCGGCTGGCGCGGCTTGCCTGACTCCATTCCAACTGGCCCGACGTCCTAGCTTTGCCCGTGCTCCTGGGCCCGGGCCGGCCGTCCGCCGAGCCGGATGGTGACCTGCCGGGCGGCGGCCGCGCAAGCCTCGCCAAGACTTTGCAGCCGCTCGCGGGAAACCCGAAACCGGGGGGCAGGAATGAGGACGGCGGCCACGATGTCTCCACGATGATCATAGACAGGCGCGGCCACGCCGACTTCGTCGATGGAGGATTCCCCGTAGTTGATGGCCCAGCCGCGGGCCTTCACATCTTTAAGTTTGATCTGGTATCCATCGAGGCCGACGTCGTCGAGTCCCGGATACGTTATTGTCCCGCTGCGGAGCAGTGCAGGGACACGCTCGACCGGTTCGGCGGACAGGAAGACCTGCACGGAGGCGCTCATGGCGTCCTGGTACCTGGCGCCCAGCGGTGTGGTGTGCTTGATCTGCTGGTGGCTGGCGATCTGTTCCACACACATCGACTCCGTGCCGTTCCACAGCATCAGCGCACTGGTTTCGCCGGTCTGTTCGGTGAGTTCCTGCAGGACCGGGTAGGCCACGCGCCGTTCTTCCAGCTCGGCCAGAAGCGGCCCGGCGACGGCGATCAGTCCCAGGCCAAGTCGGAAGCGCCGGGTTTCCGGATCCCGTTCCACGAGGTGTTCCTGTTCGAAGGTGGACAGGATCCGGGAAACCGTGCTCTTGTGCAGGCCAACGCGGTTGGCGATCTCAGTGACGCCGAGCAGCGGTTCGTCGGCGGTGAACGTTCGCAGCACGGCGATGGCGTTGACGATGACCGAGGCGCCCTTGGCGTCGCCGTTTCCGTTGGTATCAGGAGATTCTTCTGGACTCATGGTGACTCTCATCATTCCTTACGGAAGCCAAAAGCGGCGCCACTTGGAAAGTGGCGCCGCCTCATTGCGGATCAGGGACGCTCAGGCGCCTACGATGTTGTATTCCGGCCCGAACGGGAACTTGGTGATGTTCTCGGCCCCGTCCTCGCCGACCACCAGGATGTCGTGCTCACGGTAGCCGCCGGCGCCGGGCTGGCCGTCAAGGACCGTGATCATTGGTTCCATGGAGACCACCATGCCCGGTTCCAGGACGGTGTCGATGTCCTCGCGGAGTTCGAGTCCGGCTTCCCGGCCGTAGTAGTGGCTCAGGACCCCGAAGGAGTGCCCATAGCCGAACGTGCGGTTGGCCAGCAGTCCGTGGCCTACGTAGATCTCGTTCAGTTCGGCGGCGATGTCCTTGCAGACGGCTCCTGGCTTGATCAGTTCCAGGCCGCGCTTGTGGACTTCCACGTTGATGTTCCACAGCTCCAGCGACCGGGCGTCTGGTTCACCATAAAACAAGGTGCGCTCCAGGGCGGTGTAGTAGCCGGAGGTCATGGGGAAGCAGTTCAGGGACAGGATGTCGTGTTCCTGGATCTTGCGGGTGGTGGCCCAGTTGTGGGCGCCGTCGGTGTTGATGCCGGACTGGAACCAGACCCAGGTGTCCCGGATTTCCGAGTCCGGGAAGGTCCGGGCGATTTCGTGGACCATGGCTTCGGTGCCGATCAGGGCGACCTCGTATTCGGTAATCCCGGCGGTGATGGCGTTGCGGATGGCTTCTCCGCCCAGGTCGCCGATGCGGGCTCCGTGCTTGATGACCTCGATCTCTTCGGCTGATTTGATCATCCGCTGGCGCATGGCGGCCTGGGCGACGTCCACGAGGGTGGCGGAGTCGAAGGCTGCCTGGATTTTGTTGCGGTTGTCCAGCGGGAGTGAATCATCTTCGACGCCGATCCGGCGCGGATTAATGCCGCGGGTGCGGAGCGCCTCCTGGATGGCGAAGATGTAGTTGTCGCGGCGCCAGTCCGTGTAGACCACGTTGTCGCCATAGCTGCGGCGCCACGGCATGCCGGCGTCGATGTTGGCCGTGACGGTCACGGTGTCGTCCTTGGTGACCACCATGGCATAGGAGCGGCCGAAGTAGGTGAACAGGAAGTCGGAGTAGTACTTGATGGAGTGGTAGCTCGTCAGGACGACGGCGTCCAGATTCTTCTCCTCCATGATGCGGCGCAGCCCGGACAGCCGGCGCTCAAACTCAGCGTTTGAAAAGGTCAGTTTTTCCTTCTGTCCGTTGTGCAGGACCTTCAGCCGTTCCAGTTCGGAAATCGACGAGGCGTTTGCGGAGATGGTGCTGGTCATGGTGGTGGTGCCTTTCTTCGGTGCTGTTCTTTGAAGCGGAAAATTGGGGCGTCAGCCTGGGCTATTTATGGCTCAGCGGTTCCTTGCTGGTTTCACGGGAGAGCACCACGGCGATCAGGGAGATGATCGCGGCGCCCACCAGGTACCAGGCCGGGGCCAGTTCATTGGCCGTCGCGGCGATCAGGAGCGTCGCCATAAAGGGTGCGGTGCCGCCAAAGAGGGCGTTGGAGAGGTTGAAGCTGACCGCGAATCCGCTGTAGCGGACACGGGTCGGGAACATTTCCGCCAGGAAGCTCGGAAGCGTGCCGTCGTTGAGGGTGAGCATCGCGCCGAGCAGGACCTGGACGAGGACGATCACCAGGAAGTTTCCGGTGCCGAGCAGGGCGAAGGCTGGAACGGTCAGCACGATGAAGCTGAGGGATGCTGCGATGAGAACCTTCTTGCGGCCGTAGCGGTCAGAGAGCATTCCGGTCAGGAAGATGAACCCGATGTATGTCACCAGGGCGATGGTCGTGGCCAGGAAGGACTCGGTTTTGCCGAGGCCGAGTTCCGAGGAAAGGTAGGTCGGCATGTAGCTGAGAATTACGTAGAAGCCGACGGCGTTGAGCAGCACCGCTCCGACTGCCCTCAGCAGCAGCCGCCAATGGTCGCGGAAGAGGCCAAAGACCGGGGCCTTGATGGTCTGGTCCTCTGCTGCGAGTTCGCGGAACACCGGGGTGTCTTCGAGCTTGGTGCGGATGTAGCGTCCGATCAGGCCCATCGGGGCGGCGAGCAGGAATGGCAGACGCCACCCCCAGCTCTGCATGGCCTCGGAGCTAAGCAGAGCGGTCAGCAGCCCCGCGAGCAGAGAGCCGAGCAACAGGCCGGCAGCCGTACTGGCGGGAACGACGGCGGCGTAGAGGCCGCGTTTGTTGGCCGGGGCGTACTCCACCAGGAATGCGGAGGCGCCGGCGTATTCCCCCGAGGCGGAGAAGCCCTGCGCAACCCGGATAATCAGCAGCAGGATGGGAGCCCCGATGCCGATCGTGGCGTAGCCAGGAATTAGGGCGATGCAGAATGTCGCTCCGGACATGATCAGGATGGACAGCGAAAGTGCTGTCCGGCGCCCAACGCGGTCGCCGATGTGGCCCCAGACGAAGCCGCCCAACGGCCGAACCAGGAACGAGATGGCGAACAGGGCGAACGTGAGCAGGAGCCCGGTCTGGGGGTTGGATTCGGGAAAGAAGACTGCGGCGATGGTGACTGCCAGGTAGCCGTAGACCGCGTAGTCAAACCACTCCACGAAGTTGCCGATGAAGCTCGCGGCGATCACCCGGCGTCGGGTCTCCTTGCTGACTGCGTGAACAGGTCCAATGGCCGTCGGAGGCAGTGAATCTGCGGAATCCGGAGCCCGCCGTGAGCTGGAGTCCGGGATGGTTGCCGCTTGATTTGGTTCGTTACTCATATGTCCACCAATGAAAATTTGGAGTTGCATTGAACGCAACGCTGTTGCATCAGATTATGCGTGAGCTGAAACACAGTCAAGGGTTTTTTTCCGCGGATATAGAAATCTGGCCACCTTACGATTCGGAAGAAAAGTGATTGACGCAACACCGGCGGCCAACTAGAGTTGCATTCAACGCAACACTGTTGCATTCGTCTTTAAGTTTCCTTGAACCGAAAGAGGCCGCCATGACGGGCACCCTGAATGAAACCCTGGCCAGCGTCGACGCCGACGTCGCCCGGGCCATTGACCATGAGCTGGAGCGCCAGCAGTCCACCCTCGAGATGATCGCGTCCGAGAATTTCGCCCCCGCCTCGGTCATGGAGGCGCAGGGCTCGGTGCTGACGAACAAATACGCCGAGGGCTACCCGGGCAAGCGCTACTACGGCGGCTGCGAACACGTTGACGTGATCGAGCAGCTCGCCATCGACCGGGTCAAGGCCCTGTTCGGCGCGGAAGCGGCGAACGTGCAGCCGCACTCGGGTGCGCAGGCCAACGCCGCCGCCATGTTTGCCCTGCTGGAGCCGGGCGACACGATCATGGGACTCTCGCTGGCGCACGGCGGACACCTCACCCACGGGATGCGCATCAACTTTTCCGGCAAGCTTTACAACGTCGTCCCTTACCATGTGCGCGAATCCGACATGATCGTGGATATGGCCGAGGTCGAGGCTCTTGCCCTGGAGCACCGCCCGAAGATGATCGTGGCCGGCTGGTCCGCGTATACGCGCCAGCTCGACTTCGCGGAGTTCCGCCGCATCGCCGACGCCGTGGGCGCCTATCTCATGGTGGACATGGCTCACTTCGCCGGCCTGGTGGCCGCGGGGCTGCACCCGAACCCGGTGCCGTATGCCGACGTCGTCACCACCACCACGCACAAGACCTTGGGTGGCCCGCGCGGAGGCGTGATCCTCAGCCGTGAGTCCCTGGCGCGCAAGATCAACAGCGCCGTCTTCCCCGGCCAGCAGGGCGGCCCACTGGAACACGTGATCGCGGCCAAGGCCGTGTCCTTTAAGATCGCAGCAAGCGATGAGTTCAAGGACAGGCAGCAACGCACTCTGGAAGGGGCCAAGATCCTGGCCGAGCGCCTGCTCGCACCGGACGTCGCCGAATACGGTATCTCCGTAGTGGGCGGCGGCACCGACGTGCACCTGGTCCTGGTGGACCTGCGCAACTCGGCCCTGGACGGGCAGCAGGGCGAGGATCGCCTGCACCGAATCGGCATCACCGTGAACCGCAACGCCGTCCCGTTCGACCCCCGCCCGCCGATGGTCTCCTCCGGGCTCCGGATCGGCACCCCCGCCTTGGCCACCCGCGGCTTCGGCCCGGCCGAATTCACCGAGGTTGCCGACATCATCGCCGAGGCCATCAAGGGCAAGCTCAGCGACGAGTCGGCCGTCCTGCTCCGCGACCGGGTCACGGTCCTCGCCGAGAAATTTCCGCTTTACCCGAATCTTTCCGGAACTGCCGGAACCACCCCGAACGGAGTTGCACTATGAGCACGGAACAGCTTCCGGAGCACCCGGAATTTCTCTGGCGCAACCCGGAGCCCAAGTCCTCCTACGACGCAGTGATTGTCGGCGGCGGCGGGCACGGCCTCGCCACCGCCTACTACTTGGCCAAGAACCACGGCATGACGAACATCGCGGTGCTGGAAAAGGGCTGGCTTGCCGGCGGGAACATGGCCCGGAACACCACCATCATCCGCTCCAACTACCTCTGGGACGAGAGCGCGGCGATCTACGAGCACGCCCTGAAGCTGTGGGAGATCCTGCCGGAGGAGCTCGAGTATGACTTCCTGTTCAGCCAGCGCGGCGTGATGAACCTCGCCCACACCCTGGGCGATGTCCGCGAAAGTATCCGACGGGTGGGGGCCAACAAGCTCAACGGAGTGGATGCGGAGTGGCTGGATCCGCAGCAGGTCAAGGAACTCTGCCCCATCCTGAACATCAACGACAACATCCGCTACCCCGTTATGGGCGCCACGTACCAGCCGCGCGCCGGCATCGCCAAGCACGACCACGTCGCGTGGGCCTTTGCCCGCAAATGCGATGAGCTCGGCGTGGACATCATTCAGAACTGCGAAGTCACCGGCTTCGTCAAGGACGGCAACAAGGTGGTCGGGGTCAAGACCAACCAGGGCACCATCCACACCGAAAAGGTGGGTCTCTGCGCGGCCGGCCACAGCTCGGTGCTGGCCGAGATGGCCGGTTTCCGGCTGCCGATCCAGTCCCACCCGCTCCAGGCCCTCGTGTCCGAACTCCACGAACCGGTCCACCCCACCGTCGTCATGTCCAACCATGTCCACGTCTACGTCTCCCAGGCACACAAGGGCGAACTCGTTATGGGCGCCGGCGTTGATTCCTACAACGGCTACGGGCAGCGCGGATCCTTCCACGTGATCGAGCACCAGATGGCCGCCGCCGTCGAGCTCTTCCCGATTTTCGCCCGGGCCCACGTGCTCCGGACCTGGGGCGGGATCGTTGACACCACACTGGATGCCTCCCCCATCGTCGGCACCACCCCGGTGGAGAACATGTTCGTCAACTGCGGCTGGGGAACCGGCGGATTCAAGGGCACCCCGGCCGCCGGGCTGACCTTCGCGCACACCATCGCCACTGGAACGCCGCACAAGCTCAACAAACCTTTTGCCCTCGAGCGCTTCGAAACCGGCGCCCTGATCGATGAACACGGCGCCGCCGCCGTGGCCCACTAGCCGCCGTCCCTTAGAAAGAAGACGCACATGCTGCTTATCTCATGCCCCAACTGCGGCTCGCGCGACGAGACCGAGTTCCACTACGGCGGCCAGGCCCACGTCCCGTACCCGGAGAACCCGAACGACCTGAATGACAAGGAATGGGCCGAGTTCCTGTTCTACCGCGAAAACACCAAGGGCATTTTCGCCGAACGCTGGCTGCACAGCACCGGATGCCGCCAGTGGTTCAACATGCTCCGCGACACCGTGACCTACGGCATCCAGGCCGTGTACCCGATGGGAACGCCCCGGCCCGATGTATCGGTCCCGGCCGCTGCCGAATCCGGCACTGCCAGCACCACTGCCGAGAGCACCACCACCGGGGACTCCGCCCCAAGCATCGCAGCTTCCAGCATCGCCCCGGCCGCAACACCGGCCAGCACCACTGCCCCGAAGGGAGCAACCAAGTGACTTCCCAGAACGCCCGCCTTGCCGCCGGCGGACGCATCGACCGCACCATCGCCTGGCGTTTCACCGTGGACGGCGAGGAATTCACCGGCCACCCGGGCGACACACTCGCCTCGGCCCTGATCGCGAACGGCCGCATCGCCGCCGGCAACTCGCTCTACGAGGACCGGACCCGTGGCATCATGTCCGCCGGCGTGGAGGAATCCAACGCCATGGTCAAAATTGCTGCGCGCTTCCCCGGCGACGTTGCCGAATCCATGCTCCCGGCCACCACTGTCACCCTGGTGGACGGCCTGAAAGCAGAACTCCTCAACGGCCTGGGCAAGCTGGACCCGGAGGAGGACCGAGCCGAGTATGACAAGAAATACGTCCATACCGACGTCCTGGTGATCGGCGGCGGCCCCGCCGGCCTCGCCGCGGCCCGCGAGGCCGTCCGCACCGGCGCCCGCGTGATCCTGATGGACGACCAGCCCGAGCTGGGCGGATCCCTCCTTTCCGGCTCAACCGCGCCCGGGCTGACCGAGACCATCGAAGGCAAGCCCGCGCTGGAATGGGTCGGAGACGTCGAAGCCGAACTGGTTTCTGCCGCCGAGTCCACCGTCCTGAACCGGACATCCGCCTTCGGCGCCTACGACGCAAACTACGTCATCGCCGTCCAGAGCCGCACCGACCACCTGCCCAGCCCTGCCGCTCCCGGTGTGTCCCGGCAGCGGATCTGGCACGTCCGCGCCAACCAGGTGGTGGTCGCCCCCGGCGCCCACGAACGCCCACTGGTTTTCGAGAACAACGACCGCCCCGGCATCATGCTCGCCTCGGCCGTCCGCAGTTATCTCAACCGCTACGCCGTTGCCGCGGGCCAGCGCGTCGTTATCAGCACCACTAATGACAGCGCCTACGCCCTGGCTGCAGACCTGCAGGCCGCCGGCGTCAAGGTCGCCGCCGTCGTCGACGCCCGGGCCAAGCTCACGGACGTTGCTGCGGCCGCCGTCGAAACCGGCACCCGGGTGCTGATCGGCAGCGCCGTTGCCAACACCTCTTCCTCTGGAGATGGCACGGACTCCGGCGACGGCCGGCTCAATGCCGTCACCGTCCGCAGCATCAACGACGACGGCGAACTCACCTCCGGGGTCGAGGAGGTCGCCTGCGATCTCCTGGCCGTGTCAGGTGGCTGGAGCCCGCTGGTCCACCTCCACTCCCAGCGCCAGGGCAAGCTGCGCTGGGACGACGGGCTCGCCGCTTTCGTGCCGAGCACCGTGGTCCCGAACCAGCAGACCATCGGCTCCGGCCGCGGCAGCTTCGAACTTGAGGATTGCCTGGCCGAGGGCATCTCCGCCGGAGCCTCAGCCGCCATCGCCGCAGGCTTCGCATCCTCCGTCGAACCCGCCCCCATCGGCGAACCGAAGGCGACCGGCCCGACCCGCCAGCTCTGGCTGGTCCCCGGGCAGGAAGGCGGCCCGGATGACTGGCACCACCACTTCGTGGACTTCCAGCGCGACCAGTCCGTGGCCGACGTGCTGCGTTCCACCGGCGCCGGCATGCGGTCCGTGGAACACATCAAGCGCTACACCTCCATCAGCACCGCCAACGACCAGGGCAAGACCTCCGGCGTCAACGCGATCGGCGTCATCGCCGCCGCGCTCCGGCAGGCCGGCGAGGCCTCGCGCGGGATCGGCGACATCGGCACCACCACCTACCGGGCACCGTTCACGCCGGTGGCGTTCGCAGCACTCGCGGGACGCCAGCGCGGTGAGCTGTTCGACCCCGCCCGGCTCACCTCGATCCACCCGTGGCACGTCGCCAAAGGTGCCCTGTTCGAGGACGTCGGGCAGTGGAAGCGCCCCTGGTACTACCCGCAGGGCGGCGAGGACATGGACACCGCAGTACTGCGCGAATGCGCCGCCGTCCGCGAGTCCGTGGGCTTTATGGATGCCACCACCCTGGGCAAGATCGAAATCCGCGGCAAGGATGCCGGCGAGTTCCTGAACCGTATCTACACCAACGCTTTCAAGAAGCTCGCTCCGGGTTCGGCCCGCTACGGCGTGATGTGCATGGCGGACGGGATGATTTTCGACGACGGCGTGACCCTGCGCCTCGACGAAGACCGGTACTTCATGACCACCACCACCGGCGGCGCCGCGAAGGTGCTCGACTGGCTGGAGGAATGGCTCCAGACCGAATGGCCTGAACTGGACGTGCACTGCACCTCGGTGACCGAACAGTGGTCCACCATTGCCGTAGTCGGGCCCAACTCCCGCGCTGTACTCGCAAAGGTGGCCCCGGAGCTTGCCGCGGACGGCGGGCTGAAAGCGGAAGCCTTCCCCTTTATGACCTTCCGCGAAACAACCCTCGCCTCCGGCGTGCAGGCCCGGATCTGCCGGATCTCCTTCTCCGGCGAACTGGCCTACGAAATCAACATCCCGTCCTGGTACGGGCTGAACACCTGGGAAGCCGTGGCCGCCGCCGGGGCCGAATTCAACATCACCGCCTATGGCACCGAAACCATGCACGTGCTCCGCGCAGAAAAGGGGTACCCGATCGTCGGTCAGGACACCGACGGGACCGTCACCCCGCAGGACGCCGGCATGGAATGGGTTGTATCGAAGGTCAAGGACTTCATCGGCAAGCGCTCCTACGCCCGGGCCGACGCTGGCCGCACAGACCGGAAGCACCTGGTCAGCGTCCTTCCAGTGGATGGCACGATCCGGCTCCCGGAAGGCACTCAGCTCGTCGAGCAGGGCATCACCACGAACCCCGCCTACGGCCCCGTCCCCATGCAGGGGTTCGTGACCTCGAGCTACCACAGCGCCGCGTTGGGCAAATCGTTTGCCTTGGCCCTGATCAAGAACGGCCGCAACCGTATCGGCGAAACCCTTGTGGCCGCCGCCGGGGACCAGCTGATTGACGTCGTTATAGCAGAAACCGTACTTTTTGACCCCGAAGGGACCCGCAAAGATGGCTAATACAGCAGCACTGACAGGCATCAATGGACTCCGGGACATCCGCCGCAGCCCCGCCTACCACCTGACCGAAGCGCTGGCGGCCGGATCCGTCCCGGGCAAGGTGGTCCTCAACGAAGGTCCGTTCCAGACCATGGCCGGAGTCCGCGTGGACCCCCATTCCGAGGCAGGATCACGGATCGCAGCCGCGACCGGCGGACTGCCGGCACGCTGCGGTGACGTGGCCGGCACGGACAGCATCAGCGTCCTCTGGCTCGGACCGTCCGAGTTCATGGCAGTCGCACCGGAAGCTGCCCACGATTCCTTGGGCGGCAACCTCCTCGGCTCCCTCCTGGAAGCACTGGGCGACGCCCCAGGCCAGGTGGTGGATCTCTCCGCCAACCGCACCACGTTCGAGCTCTCAGGCCCGCGCGCCCGGGCCGTCCTGGAAAAGGGCTGCGCCCTTGATCTGCACCCCCGCAGCTTCACCCCGGGAACGGCGCTGACCACCGAAGTCGGCAACATCCCCCTGGTACTGCAGAAGACCGCAGAGAACAGCTTCCGGCTCTTCCCCCGGGCCTCGTTCGCGGAGTTCCTGGGCCGCTGGCTCCTGGACGCCATGCGCGAATACGCATCCCCTGAGGTCCCCTGATGGCGCTCAGCGTCCTGGATCTGTTCTCTGTTGGCATCGGGCCGTCCTCCTCCCACACGGTCGGCCCGATGCGGGCGGCCAAGCGGTTCGCAGACGGACTGAAGAGCGAGGGGCAGCTGAGCGCCACAACGAGGGTGCAGGCCGAACTGTTCGGCTCCCTCGGCGCCACTGGCCGGGGCCACGGCTCGGACAAGGCCGTGGTCCTGGGCCTCCAGGGCCAGGACCCGGACACGGTGGACACCTCCACCGCCGACGACCAGGTCGCGGCCGCCGCCCTCGACGCCGAGCTCCGGATCGGCGGGGACCACCGGGTGGACTTCAACTGGGACGAGGACGTGGTGCTGCACCGCCGCAAGTCCCTACCGGCCCACCCCAACGGCATGACCTTCCGGGCACTGGACCACACCGGGGCAGTGCTCAAGGAGCGCAGCTACTACTCGATCGGGGGCGGCTTTGTTGTTGACGGCACCGCCCAAGGCGCTGACCAAGTGGTGGCGGATGACACCGTGCTGCCCTACCCCTTCACCACTGGCGACGAGCTCCTGGAAATCTGTGCCCGCGAGAACATGTCCATCGCCGACGTTATGCTCGCCAACGAACTTCTCTGGCGCAGCGAAGCCGAACTCCGGGACAAGCTCCTGGCCCTGTGGGCCGTCATGCGCCAATGCGTGGAGAACGGCTGCGCGGCCGAGGGCATCCTGCCCGGCGGGCTGAACGTCAAACGACGCGCCCCTGCCCTGTTCCGGACGCTGGCAGCATTCGCCGTGAACGCCGAAACCGAAGCGAGGAACCCGTACCCAGTCCAGGTGCCCGCGGACCCGCTGCTCGCGATGGAATGGGTGAACCTGTTCGCCCTGGCCGTCAACGAGGAAAACGCCGCCGGCGGACGGATCGTCACCGCCCCCACCAACGGCGCGGCCGGCATCGTGCCCGCGGTCCTGCATTACTACGTCAAGTTCGTCCCCGGAGCCAACGACGACGGCGTCATCCGCTTCCTCCTGACGGCCGCCGCCGTCGGAATCCTGTTCAAGATCAACGCCTCCATCTCCGGCGCCGAGGTCGGCTGCCAGGGCGAAGTCGGATCAGCCTGCTCCATGGCCGCAGCCGGGCTGGCCGAAGTCCTGGGCGGCACGCCCGCGCAGGTAGAAAACGCCGCGGAGGTCGGGATCGAACACAACCTCGGGCTGACCTGCGACCCCGTCGGCGGGCTCGTGCAGATCCCCTGCATCGAACGCAACGCCATCGCCAGCGTCAAGGCCATCAACGCCGCCCGCCTCTGCCTCCACGGCGACGGCAGCCACAAAGTGTCCCTGGACAAAGCCATCAAAACCATGCGCGAAACAGGAGCGGACATGAAAACCAAGTACAAGGAAACCTCCCGTGGAGGCCTCGCCGTCAACGTCATCGAGTGCTGAGCCATGGATACCTTAAATAGCACCGCGAACAGCACCGTCGATGAATACGTTCTGGCCCTCGACTGCCCGGAAACACGGGGCCTCGTCCACGCCGTGTCCGGATTCCTGCTCGAACAGGGCTGCGACATCCTGGAAAGCAAGCAATTCGACTCCCAGGACGACGGCCATTTCTTCATGCGGATCCACTTCGCCGTGGCCGACAACTCCCCCGGCGGACCGGCCGCCCTTGGTTCGCTTGAGGAGGCCTTCGCGCCCGTGGCCGAAAAATTCGGCATGCAGTGGCAACTGCGCGCCCACGGGGCGAAACGCCGGGTCCTGATCATGGTCTCGAAATTCGAGCACTGCCTCAACGATCTGCTGTTCCGCGCCCGCATCGGCGAGCTGCCCATCGACATTGTCGGGGTCGTCTCGAACCATCCGGACCACCGGGGAATCGTAGAATGGCACGGCATCCCCTTCTTCCACGTGCCCGTCACGGCTGCCACCAAGCCAGCAGCCGAAGAGCGCCTAATGGAGCTCGTCGACCGGCTCGATGTCGAACTCGTGGTTCTGGCGCGTTACATGCAGGTCCTCAGCGACGAGCTCACCCGACGCCTGGATGGCCGTGCCATCAACATCCACCACTCCTTCCTGCCCAGCTTCAAGGGCGCCAAACCCTATCACCAGGCGCACGCCCGCGGCGTGAAGACGGTAGGGGCCACGGCGCACTACGTCAACGCGGAGCTCGATGAAGGGCCCATCATCTCCCAGCAGGTGGTCGAGGTAGACCACACCTTCGGCGCCGAGGATCTCGTGGCCGCCGGACGCGACACCGAGCGCAAGGCACTATCGAACGCCGTCCGCTGGCACTGCGAGGGACGCGTTTTCCTTCAAGACAACCGGACAGTCGTCCTGCGCTAGCTCCTGGCCCCACCCAGGAGTCCGGCGCTAGCCGTGTCACCACGGCGCGCCCGGTACATCCACAAACAACGAAAGAGACATCCATTGAATCAGCCACTTCCCCGGGCTACGGGCAGCAGCCGCGTCAAGCGCGGTATGGCGGAGATGCTCAAGGGCGGCGTCATTATGGACGTCGTTAACGTCGAGCAGGCTCTCATTGCCGAGGATGCCGGAGCCGTGGCAGTGATGGCGCTGGAACGCGTTCCGGCCGACATCCGCGCCCAGGGCGGTGTGTCCCGCATGTCCGATCCGGACATGATTGAGGCGATCATCGCGGCCGTGTCCATTCCGGTCATGGCGAAGGTCCGGATCGGCCACTTCGTCGAGGCCCAGGTCATCCAGACCCTGGGCGTGGATTACATCGACGAGTCCGAGGTCCTGACCCCGGCGGACTACGCGAACCACATCGACAAGTGGAATTTCACGATTCCCTTCGTCTGCGGTGCCACGAACCTTGGTGAGGCGCTGCGCCGGATCAACGAGGGCGCGGCGATGATCCGGTCCAAGGGTGAGGCCGGCACCGGGGATGTCTCCAACGCCACCACGCACATGCGCTCGATCCGTGCGGAGATCAAGCGGCTCGCCGGGATGGCCGAGGACGAGCTCTACGTCGCGGCCAAGGAACTGCAGGCCCCGTATGAACTGGTGAAGGAAGTGGCCGCCACCGGCAAGCTCCCCGTGGTGCTGTTCACCGCCGGCGGCATCGCCACCCCGGCGGATGCGGCGATGATGATGCAGCTCGGCGCCGACGGTGTCTTCGTTGGCTCCGGTATCTTCAAGTCCGGCAACCCGGCCCAGCGGGCGGCCGCCGTCGTGAAGGCCACTACCTTCTTCGATGACCCGGACGAGATCGCCAAGGCCTCCCGCGGCCTGGGCGAGGCCATGGTCGGAATCAACGTCGACGAAATCCCGGCCCCGCACCGCCTCGCCGAGCGCGGCTGGTAGCCCAACCACTCTGAAAAGGAACGAACTTCATGATCCTTCATGACGACTGGGCACACCTGATCGGCGCAACAGTGGAAATCCGGCGCCAGGGAAAAACAGTCCGCACAGGCCGCGTCGACCACGCCACAAAGGATTCCAATATCCTGTGGCTTGCCCAGGAAGGCAACAATCCGCGGAAAATGATCGACAAAGCGCAAGGCTACGAAGCTTGGAAGGTCTCTGCGTTTCGCCACTGATCTCGGGGAATCTCGGCACATCGGCCATCCCTCCCCGAATGAACGCCACGGCCCCAACCTTCCTTATGTCCGTCGCCCGCCATGTCGAGGTGAGAGCCAGATGTCGCACGCGTTGTCCGGCCAGCGAGTGCCCGAAACCCAGAATCGGAACGGGCACAGTTTTCGGCGGTAGGCCTTGGAAAGCCCCACTTTTCGTGGTGGAGCCTCACGTCAGGGAACCAGCCAGCTGGTGTCATCTTTGGTTCCAGATGGTCGCGGTCGCGGTGTTCTCTCATATCGCAGTTGTAGAAGGGCCCTTGTGGGTCCAGCAGAACTCGCATGTGGTGGTCTGCGGGGTCCCGCCACCATAGTGTTCAAGCCGGCTGGGCTTACCCCGCCAACCGCCCAGCTCTTTGCGCAGACCATGCTAAATGCTGGCCTGCCCGCCGGAGTACTCAACGTCGTGGCCTCCGCCAGCGCCGCGGGCAGCTCCGGGCCGCTGCTGGCCGGCGGGCAACGACTCATGGCCGACACCGCCACCAACGTACTGAGCATCTGCATGGAGCTCGGCCGGAACGCGCCGTTCATCGTCTTCGAGGACGCGCACCTGGACAAGGCCGTCGACGGCGCCTTTGCCGCCAAGATGCGGAACATGGGGCCGGTATGTGACCAAAGGAACTTAAACCGAAACGGGCCGGCAAAAAAGCCGGCCCGTTCTCAGGGTGATTCAGTGCTCAGCAGCGAGTGGCTACCACTTGTTGCGGGGCTTGAAGCCGCCCTCGGTGCGCGGCTTGCGCGCGGCGTCGGTGCCGACGCCGCGCTCGTTGCGGTCGCTGAAGGAACGTCCGCCACGGTCCGCGGAGGACCGCTCGCCGTCGGTCTTGCGGAATTCGCGCTTGAAGCCGCCGTTACCCTTGAAGTTCCCCCCGCGGTCGCCGCCGCCGGAGTAACCGCCGCGGTCGCCACTACGGCTGCTGCTGCCCTGGTAGCCGCCACGCTCGCCGGAGGGCTTGCGTCCGTTGTCCAGTTCGAGGTGGATCAGTTCGCCGCCGATCCGGGTGCGGGACAGCGCCTTGAGCTGGTCGGCGCTGAGGTCCGCCGGGAGCTCCACGAGGGAGTGGTCCGCACGGATGTCGATGCCGCCGATCTGGGCCGAGGAGATGCCGCCTTCGTTGGCAATGGCGCCAACAATGGAACCCGGCATCACGCGCTGGCGGCGTCCGACGGCGATCCGGTAGGTGGCGTTGCCCTCGGTCAGGGTGCGGGTCGGGCCACGGGAGCCGAAGCCATCCTTGGCGCGTTCACGCTTCTGGAATTCCGGGGCTGCCGGCAGTTCCTTGACCAGGAGAGGCTGGCCGCCCTGAGCCATCACGGCCAGTGCGGCAGCGATCTCCGACGCCGGAACGTTGTGCTCTTCCTCATAGGAAGCGATGAGGTCGCGGAACGCCGCAACATCCTCGGAGGCGAGGGTTTCGGTGATCTTCTCCGCGAACTTGCCAAGGCGCAGGGTGTTGACCGATTCGGCGGTGGGCAGGTGCATCTGCTCCACCGGCTGGCGGGTCGCCTTCTCAATGGACCGGAGCAAGTACTTCTCCCGCGGGGTCATAAAGAGGATCGCGTCGCCGGAACGCCCTGCACGGCCGGTACGGCCGATGCGGTGCACATAGGACTCGGTGTCGTGCGGGATGTCGTAGTTGACCACGTGGCTGACGCGCTCAACGTCAAGGCCGCGGGCCGCGACGTCGGTGGCGACGAGGATGTCGATCTTGCCGTCACGCAGGGCCTCGACAGTTCGCTCACGCTGCTGCTGCGGGATGTCACCATTGATGGCAGCAGCCTGGAAGCCACGCGAGCGCAGCTTGTCGGCGAGGTCCTCGGTGGCCATCTTGGTCCGGACGAAGGCGATGACGCCCTCGAACTCTTCGACCTCGAGGATGCGGGTCAGCGCATCGAGCTTGTGCGGGCCCATGACCTGCAGGTAACGCTGGCGGGTGTTGGCGCCGGTGGTGGTCTTGGACTTGACCTGTACCTCGGCGGGGTTGTTCAGGTACTGCTTGGAGAGCCGACGGATCTGGCTCGGCATCGTGGCGGAGAACAGCGCCACCTGGCGGCCCGCGGGGGTCTGCTGGAAGATCTGCTCCACGTCTTCGGCGAAGCCCATGCGGAGCATCTCGTCGGCCTCATCCAGCACGAGGTACTGGAGCTCGGACAGATCCAGGGACCCCTTGGTGATGTGGTCGATCACGCGGCCGGGGGTACCGACAACAACCTGGGCGCCGCGGCGCAGGCCGTTGAGCTGGGGGCCGTAGGCGGAGCCGCCGTACACCGGAAGGACGGTGAAATCGTCGATGTGCTTGGCGTAGGAGGTGAACGCTTCGGCAACCTGGAGCGCGAGCTCACGGGTCGGTGCGAGCACCAGGGCCTGGGTCTTGCGGGACGGGCCGTTGAGGTCGTGGAGCTCGGCCAGGCGGGACAGCGCCGGTACTGCGAATGCTGCAGTCTTACCGGTACCGGTCTGGGCCAGGCCCACGACGTCGCGGCCTTCGAGCAGCAACGGAATGGTTGCTGCCTGGATCGGCGAAGGCTTCTCGTAGCCCACATCCTGCAGGGCGGCCAGGACACGGCCGTCAATGCCGAGGTCTACGAACTTGACGCCTTCGTCTTCGGCGTCGTCTTCCTTCGCCGGAGCTGATGCGGCTTCGGGCTTAGATTCGGTCTGCGGTGCGGCTTCGGCGGCGGCCGGAGCTTCGTGGTCCGCAGGCGCCTCGGTGAATTCCGGGGCGGAGCCGGCTGCGGGGGCAGCCGTTTCAGAAGTCTCGACGTCGACCTGGCTATTCTCGGTGGTGATTTCGGTGTCGACGGAGTTGTTCTGATTTTCGGGCATAGGTGAAATATCCTCATCCATAGGGGCCAAGCGGCACAACCCGAGGTGAGCGGAGCCGCAGTACGCGTGACCTGAATCGCCGGACGTACTTGACCGGCCGGTCACATAGAAGCCCGGCGCTTTCGCAATCCCGTGGCAGGACTTCCCGCTGCATCTCTTGGCTGCTATCACAGCAGTCTGTACAGCGTTTTCTTTAGCCGGCTCTCCCTATGAAAATGCCCGCATCTCAATTGCGCGGGCCCCAACACTTACCAGTCTTGCCTCAAGAATTGGGCAGGAAATAAGGGATTTCCGGAGTGGGGGATACTTCAATCATAAAGCATGAATCCTCGCATGGGTAACCAGAGGGCCCGGAACAGCGGTGAGCTTGCGCACACGGGGCCCGCTGCCCTACGCCCGGAGACGGAGCTGCAGCTTCTCGAATTCCCCGTGGTACTCAGGCTGGAGGCGGATCTCACCGTCGGCGTCGGCGTCACGCAGGGCCTCCATATCCTCGAATGCCGGCTCGCTGAACCATTTACCGATCGTCACCCCGTGGCTGGGAACGAAGATCCGGTGGATGTGGTCCCCTGCCTGGATGCTGCCGACGCGCACTACCCGCAGATACGTTCCCACCCGCCCGGCATCGCCGAACCGCTTGGCCCAGTGCGGCTCTTGCATGCGGCGCTGGAACGTGGCGCAGGGCGTGCGCGGAGAAGTTACTTCAACTTCGACGTCGAGTCCGATCTTCCAGCGTTCCCCAATGACGGCGTTGGTTGCGCTGACGCCGGCGACGCGCAGGTTCTCACCAAAGGTCCCGGGCGGCAGTTCGCGGCCGAGCTCCGCTGCCCAGTAGTCGGCGTCGTCCTGGGAGTAGGCATAGAGCGCCTGGTCTTCGCCGCCGTGATGGATCCGGCTGGCCTGGATGTCACCGCGCAGTCCAAGCCTGTGCACCTTGACCGGCCCGGCCACCGGCCGTTTGTCGATGGCTGTCACGCCCACGCTTCCGGTGTCGTTCAGCAACTGGTGCACGCGGCAGACGGCGAAAACAGAGGCGGTGTCCATTTCACCAGTGTAGGCCCGGGCCGCACCGGCGTCGGAGACCGCCCGGGTTGTCATTTCGCGGCAGTGTTTGGCGCAATCATCGCCATCAGTGCCGACTCGGCGGTAGTCCGCTTCATCGACCTGCGGGGTCTGGATCGCCGGCGTCAGGGAAGCGCGGCGCAGGACCAGAAGCCGGCACACCATGATGGCCAGGGCACAGAACACGCCGGCACTGGAGGCCATAATCCACGGGTAAGGCGCCTGGACATTGAGGTTTTCGGCGCCGAGGGCACACCGATGGTCTTCGGCGACCAGAAGAAGACGGGTGCGGACAGGCCCAGCACTGCGCCCATAAGCCACCGCAATCCGCGGTACCGGGCCGGGGCCTCCCGCAGGGTCCAGCCGAAGGCCGGCAGGCATGCTACCTAGCTGCGATGCCGGGAACACCGGCGCTGCTCGGGCGAGTGGGCAGCTCGCGGCAGTGTTTGGCGAAACATTGCGGCGAACTGCCCACTGGCGACGGCGCGAGTGGGCAGCTCGCGGCGCTACGCCCCCGGGGCAGCCTGCGGGTGCAGCACCGTCCGGGAAGGCCGGTACGCCAGCGCCCAGTAGATCAGAATGGCGATGCCGCAGAGCACCCCGAGGCTGGCCACGATCAGCTGCCACTGGGTCTGCGGGTCCTTACCCCACTCCGCTGCGCCCGCCAAGACCGAGAGGTACTTGGGCGTCAGGTAAAAAGAAAGCGCGGAGAACGCAACGATGATCCAGCCCGCACGGCGCATCCGCCCGTTCCTGGATGGCACCCGCCGGATCGCGAAGCCCATGCCGGGCAGGGCGACAGCCATCCATACCCAGTGGTGGGACCAGGAAACCGGGCTGACCAGGAGCATCAGCACGGCGGTTGCCGAGACGGCGACCAGGTTTTCGTCCGCGGCCACGGCCCGCGTGATCACAAGTGCTGTGATCGCAGCCAGTGCCAGGGCCAGCACCAGCCACAACACGCTGGTCACGCCGGAATCCGGCAGCCCCAGGTGCAGCAGCAAGCCCTTGACCGAAAGATTGTCCACGTATGCGGGCCCACCGATTCGACCGGTGTCAGGCAGGATCTTGGTCCAAAAGGTGAGCGAGGCCGTCGGCAGCACGGCCCAGGCGAGGCCGATGGAACCGAAGAAGCCGGCCGCCATCCAGGCGAGGGCTTTGAAATCGCGGCGGACCAGGAAGTAGAGCCCGAACGCGAGCGGAGTCAGCTTGATGCCCGCAGCCATGCCGATCAGCAAGCCGGCGGGCCAGCGGATATGCCCGGCACGGGCTTTGCCGTAGAGCGCGAAGTCGGCCAGGATCAGACCCATCAGAATGATGTTGATCTGGCCAAAGTCGAAAGTGTCCCGCCAGGGCCCCAACAGCAGGATCGCTGCCGTGCCGGCCAGGGCCATTGTCCGGAAACGCCAGTCCGCGAATGCGTTCCGCCAGTTGCCGGGGCGGAAGTAGTGCCGCGCCAGCCAGGCGGCCAAGACAGCGGCGCCCAGCAGTGCCGTGCAGGTGAACAAGAGACTCCCGCCGCCCTGGCCCAGTGTCGCCATGGCCGCGAACAGCAGCGCCGCGAATGGCGGGTACGTGAACGGCAGCCCGTCCCGCGCCGCGTACAGCTCGTTGACGCCGATTTCCCCGGTCTGCAGCACCCGGCTGCCGCCGTAGAAGTAAACCTCAAAGTCATTCATCAGCGGAATATACGCCGAATACAGCACCACCAGCGCGAGGCCGACGGCGAGCGCGCCGGCCGCCGTCGCGAGCCAGCCGCGGGTGGTTGAGGACGTGGCAGTGGTGGTGGTCACGGGTGGTTAGCTGCCTGACCCGCCGGTCTGGGACGCAATCTGTGAGAAAGCCTGCTCCAGGTCAGCGATCAGGTCCTCAACATCCTCGATGCCGCAGGAGAGCCGAATCAGGTTGACGGGGACGGCCAATTCGGTGCCCTTGACCGAGGCATGGGTCATTTCCGACGGGTAATTCACCAGCGATTCGATGCCGCCGAGGGACTCCGCGAGGGTGAACACGGAAGTCGACTCGGCCACCTTGCGCGCCGCCGCCTCGCCGCCCTTGAACTGCACGGAGATCATGCCGCCGAACTTCTTCATCTGCCTCCGGGCGAGCTCGTGGCCGGGGTGTGAGGGCAGTCCCGGGTAGAGTACGGCTTCCACTTCGGGGCGCTGCAGCAGCCACTCGGCCACGGCCTGGGCGTTGTCGCTGTGCCGGTCCATCCGGACGCCGAGGGTCTTGAGCCCGCGGGTGGTGAGGAAAGCATCCATCGGGCCGGAGACGGCGCCGACGGCAAACTGCACAAAGCCGATCTTCTCGGCCAGGTCCGCGTCGTTGACGATGATGGCACCGCCGACAACGTCCGAGTGCCCGCCGATGTACTTGGTAGTGGAATGCACCACAATGTCGGCGCCGAGGCCCAGCGGGTTCTGCAGGTACGGCGAGGCGAAGGTGTTGTCCACTACCAGGAGGGCTCCGGCGTCGTGCGCCACCTTGGCGAGCGCCGCGATGTCGGTGATCTTCATCATCGGGTTCGACGGCGTCTCCACCCACACGAGCCGGGTTTTGTGGGCCGCCACGGCCGTCGCCACGGCGTCAAGACTGGACATGTCCACCGGAGTGTTGCCAATTCCCCACTCCCCCAGAACCCGGCTGATCAGCCGGTAGGTGCCGCCGTAAGCGTCGTTGCCCAGCACAATGTGGTCGCCGGGGCGGGTCAGCGCACGGATCATGGAGTCCTCGGCGGCCAGACCGGAGCTGAAGGAGAAGGCAGCGGAGCCGCCTTCCAGCGCGGCGAGCTGTTCCTGCAGTGAATCCCGGGTGGGGTTGGTTCCGCGCCCGTACTCGTAGCCGGACCGTAGACCGCCGATCCCGTCCTGGGCGTAGGTGGAGGAGAAGTGCACGGGCGGCACAACGGCGCCGGTCCGCGGCTCGAACGCCTGGCCAGCGTGCACGGCGCGGGTGTTGAAGCCTGGGTTCTTTGAGGAGGAGTTGGCTGGCAAAGACATGTGCGTTCCTTTCGGCCGGCGGGCGGGGCATGCTGCAACGGCATGCCCCGCCACCGGGTCAGTTGCTGAGGTAGGCGAGCAGGTCGTGGCGGGTCAGGATCCCCACCGGAGCGCCGACGAACGTCACCATCAGGGTGTCGGCGCCGGAGAGGAGATCGCGGGCGGTCGAGATGGATTCCAGCGAGCCGATGACCGGCAGCCGGGCCTCCATGTGTTCGGAAATCTTGTCGGAGAGCTTGGCTTCGCCCCGGAAGAGCTTCGCGGTCAAGGTGCGTTCGTCAACCGCCCCCAGCACCTCGCCCATCACGACCGGCGGCTCCTGGGAGAGCACCGGGATGTGCGAGACGCCGTACTCATTCATGATGTTGATAACGTCGCGGACGCTTTCGGTGGGGTGGATATGCACAAGGTCCGGCAGCTCGCCGGTCTTGGACTTGAGGACCTCGCCCACCGACGCTTCGTCCCCGCCGGCGAGGAAGCCGTACGAGCGCATCCACTGGTCGTTGAAGATCTTGGCTAGGTAACCGCGGCCGGAGTCCGGCAGGACCACCACAACGACGGCGTCATCGGGCAGGTCCCTGGCGACCTGCAGCGCGGCCACGACTGCCATGCCGGAGGACCCGCCCACCAGCAGGCCTTCTTCCCGGGCCAGCCGGCGGGTCATCTCAAATGAGTCGGCATCGCTCACGGCGATGACGGCGTCGGCGACGGTTTTGTCATAGTTGGCGGGCCACATGTCCTCACCGACACCCTCGACGAAGTACGGCCGTCCGGTGCCGCCGGAGTAGACCGAACCTGCCGGATCAGCGCCGATGATCTTGACCACCCCGCCGTCGGCCGCCGCCCGGCCGGCCGAGACGTCCTTGAGGTACCGGCCGGTACCGGTGATGGTGCCGCCGGTACCGGCACCAATCACACAGTGCGTGATCCGGCCGTCCGTGTCGGCCCAGATTTCCGGGCCGGTCGATTCGTAGTGGCTGGCCGGGGCGGCCGGGTTGGAAAACTGATCGGGCTTATAGGCGCCGGGGATTTCGGTCACCAGCCGGTCCGAGACGCCGTAGTAGCTGTGCGGGCTGTCAGGGGCGACGGCGGTGGGAGTCACCACAACCTCGGCGCCGTAGGCCCGGAGGACGGCGCGCTTGTCCTCGCCGACCTTGTCCGGCACGACAAAAATGCACCGGTAGCCCTTCTGCTGGGCTACGAGGGCCAGTCCCACACCGGTGTTGCCGGAGGTGGGTTCCACGATGGTGCCGCCGGGCAGGAGCTTGCCGGTGCGTTCGGCCTCCTCGATCATCTTCACCGCGATGCGGTCCTTGATGGAACCGCCGGGGTTCAGGTATTCCAGCTTCACCAGGACCGTGGCCCCGATGCCGTCGGTAACGTGGTGCAGCTTGACGAGCGGCGTATTGCCGATGAGGTCCAGAACGGACTGGGCGTACTTCATAGATACAAAGTTACCGTCTCCGCGGACCGCGGGACGTCGGGGCAGTCATCCGGCGCATCCGGGTGCGAAGATTATCCGGTGACGAGCATGCGCTGGCCCAGGGAATTGAACGACCATCTGCTCCCCGCCGGCATGCTGGCCGCGGGCACCGCCGTGCTACTCACCGGATTGTTGCCCTGGCCCGCGTTCGAGGCCCTGGCCGCCCGCACCGTCCCGGTGCTGGCCTTTGTGGTAGCCATGTCCCTCGTGACCGAAATGGTTGACGACGCCGGCCTGTTCCGGGTCGTGACGGAGCGGCTTGCGGTGCTGGGCCGGGGGCGGGTCTTCCTGCTGTGGCTGCTGGTGATCGGCCTGGCCACCGTCTCCACAGTGTTCCTGTCCCTGGATACAACTGCCGTGCTCGTGACCCCGGTCGTTGTGCTGCTGGCCATCCACGCCCGGATCCCGCCGCTGCCGTTTGCGCTGACAACGGTCTGGTTGGCCAACACCGCATCGCTGTTGCTGCCGGTGTCGAACCTGACGAATCTGCTGGCCCAGGACCGGCTGAAGCTCAGCCCGGCCGCCTTTGCCGGCCTCGTCTGGGCGCCGGCGCTGGTGGGGATCCTGGTCCCGATCGGGTTGCTGTGGCTGGCGTTCCGGAAGGACCTGGCCGGCCGCTACATTCCACAGCCAGCCGGCAAGGCACGGGACAGGCTTTTGCTGTACTTGGCGTCGGGGGTGATGGTGCTGCTGCTGCCCGCCCTCGTCTCCGGCGTTCCCGTGCAGCTCCCGGCGATCACGGCGGCGGCGGTCCTGCTGGGCCTCTTTCTCTGGCGCCGTCGCGCGGCGCTGCGCTGGTCCATGATCCCCTGGCGGCCGCTTAGCCTCACCGCCGGGCTGTTTATGGTGGTCGAAGCCCTGCACGCCCAAGGCCTCACGCGGTTCCTGTCCGGAATCGCCGGGTCAGGCGAGGGTCTTCCGGCGCTGCTGCAGCTCGCGGGAATCGGCGTTGGGTTGGCGAACGCGGCGAACAACCTGCCGGCCTACCTGGCGCTGGAACCGGCAGGCGACTCGCCGGTGCGGCTCGCGGCCCTGCTCCTCGGGGTGAACCTCGGCCCGCTGGTAACCCCGTGGGCGTCCCTGGCCACTCTCCTCTGGCACGAACGGCTGCGCACCCTCAACGTCGAGATCCGCTGGGGCGGGTTCGCGGTCGCAGGCCTCGCCGCCGTCGTCCTCACCGTGCCCCTAGCGGTTGTGGCACTCTGGCTGACCACGGGAATGCACTGATCACAGCGGCCGGGGAGCCGGCGCTTCCGCGCGCCGAGGCGTTTTGCCACAGTCCTGGAACGTTGCCCTCGGTGTCCTTGAAGTACGCGTTCCATCCATCTCCGGCAGTACCTGAAACTCCCAGCCGAAAATCGACCTGTAGAACTCCCGTGCGCGGTGCTCGTCGTCAGCGGGGATCTCAAAATGTACTACTCCACCAGCCATTACGTTCTCCTAGGAACAAGGATTCGGGCCAGGGGCGGGCGTACGCGGCCAGCCCCACAGCCGGAATCTAACCCCGCCGGCCCGGGACGTTAAGGGCCCTGCGGGGCGGGCCGCCGGCGGCCAAGATGCGGTCGCCGCTGGCCGTGCGTGGAATCATTGTCGGATGACCATTGCAGACGTCCCGGCAAGCGTTGCCGCCGCGGCCGACGCCTCGCTGCGCTGGCACCCGGGCGGCCCCTTCGACCTGTCCCAGACGCTCGGGCCGCTCCTGCGCGGGCAGGGAGATCCGTCCATCCGCACCGCGGCTGACGGACTGTGGCTGGGCTTCACGACGGCGTCGGGTCCGGCGTCGCTGCGCCTGACCGCCGCCGGACCGAGCTCGGAACCGGCCGTCAACGTCCAGGCTTGGGGTCCGGGAGCTGCCGCGGCCGTGGACTCCGTTCCGCGGCTGCTGGGCCGCGATGATGACTGGTCCGGCTTTGACGAGGCCGGCTTCCACGCCACGCTCCCCCGGATGGTGGTTGAGGCCCGGCGCCGAAACCAGGCTGTGCGGTTGCCCGCCACCGGCCGGATGATCGATTCCCTCGTGCCGACGGTGCTGGAGCAGAAGGTCACAGTCATTGAGGCGAGGCGCGGCTACCGGTATTTGATGTACCGCTTTGGCACGCCGGCACCCGGAGCAGGCACCGTCGCTCCCGCCAACCTGATGGTCCAGCCCACCGCCGAGCAGTGGCTGCGCATCCCGTCCTGGGAATGGCACCAGGCCGGGGTGGGGCCGCAACGATCGGCAACCGTCATGCGCGCGCTGCGCTCCGCCGTCGCGCTGGAGCGGCTCGCCGCGCTTCCGGCGTCGGAGGCCTCCGCGAAGCTGCAGACCCTTCCCGGGATCGGCGCGTGGACCGCGGCGGAGGTGGTGCAGCGCACCCACGGCTGTCCGGACTCCATTGCCGTGGGCGACTACCACCTTGCGGCGTATGTGGGCGCGGCGCTCACCGGCCGCCGGACGGACGACGCCGGCATGCTCCGGCTGCTGGCACCGTGGGCCGGGCAGCGGCAGCGTGTGGTCCGGATGATCGGGTTCAGCGGCTTCCGCAAACCCACCTTCGGGCCGCGGATGACCATCCAGGACCACCGCAGCCACTAGCCCGCCGCCGCGGCAGGGCGGGGTCAGAGCCCCAGACGGGCCACGGCTTCCTGCCGCATGTCCATTTTGCGGATCTTGCCGGAGACCGTCATCGGGAAATTATCCCGCACGTCCACATAGCGCGGGATCTTGTAGTGCGCCAGCTTCCCGCGGCAGTACTCGGCCAGGCTCTCGGCGTCCAGCCGGGCGGCGCCGGCCCTGAGGATAATGCAGGCCATCAGTTCCTCGCCGTACCGGGCGTCCGGCACCCCGATCACCTGGACGTCCTGGATGTCCGGGTGTGTGTACAGGAACTCTTCGATCTCGCGGGGATAGACGTTTTCACCACCACGGATCACCATGTCCTTGATCCGTCCCTCGATCACGATGTAGCCGTCCGCATCCATCCGGGCGAGGTCGCCGGTGTGCATCCAGCCCTCGGCGTCGATCGCCTCCGTGGTCTTTTCCGGCTGGTTCCAGTACCCCTTCATAACGGAGTATCCGCGGGTGCACAGTTCTCCGATCTCCCCGCGCTGCAGCACCCCGCCGGTCATTGGATCCACAACAGTGCTCTCCAGGTGCGGCATCGTCAGGCCCACGCTTTGGGTGCGCTGGGCCATTGTGTCGACACTGCGGGTCATGGTGGACACCGGCGAAGTTTCCGTCATCCCGTAGCAAATAGCGACGTCGCGCATGTTCATCTCCGCTATGACCCGGTTCATCACCTCGATGGGGCACAACGATCCTGCCATCACCCCGGTGCGGAGCGTGGAAAGGTCGTAGGAGGCAAAGTCGGGCAGCGCCAGTTCGGCGATAAACATCGTGGGCACGCCGTACAACGAGGTGCCGCCAAAGTCCTGCACCGCTTCCAGCGCGGCTGCGGGGGCGAAGCCCCGGCCGGGAATGATGGTGGCGCAGCCGTGGCTTAGTGCGGCGAGGTTTCCAATGACCATACCGAAGCAGTGGTAAAACGGCACCGGAAGCACCACCCTGTCCCGTTCGGTGTATTCGAGCAACTCACCGATCGAGTAGCCGTTGTTCAGGATGTTGTGGTGCGAGAGCGTGGCCCCCTTGGGGAAGCCGGTGGTGCCCGAGGTGTACTGCAGGTTGATCGGGTCGTGGGGGTCCAGCTCGGCCATCCGCGCCTTCAAGGCAGCGTGCCCGACGTCGTCGGCACGTTTCAGGAGTTCCGCGTAGCTGCGCTCGCCGCCAGCTTCGGGGACGCCGGCCGTAAGGCCCGGCAGGCCGGAATCGGGAAGGAAAACAAGTTCGACCAGTTCCTGGCATTCGGCCAGCGCCTGACGAGCCATGGCGGTGTAGTCGCTGTTACGGTCCGAGGGGGCCACGACCAGCATCCGCATGCCGTTCTGTTGCACCACAAATTCCAGCTCGTGGCTGCGGTACGCGGGATTGACGTTGACCAGGATCGCCCCGGCCTTGGCCGTCGCGTACTGCAGGATGGTCCATTCGGCGCAGTTCGGGCTCCAGATCCCGATGCGATCGCCTGCTGCCACGCCCAGGGCCAGCAGGGCACGGGCGACCCGGTCGACGTCGTCGTTCAGTTTGGTATAACTCCAGCGGCGCGCTTCCTCCCCCGGAACCGCCGCAGCCTCGATCAAGGCGTCCTGATAAGGGAACCGGGCCACGATTCGTTCGAAATTATCGCCGATCGTTTCCTCAAGCAGCGGGACGTCAGTGTCCCCGGCTGTGTATGCAAGCATGCTGTGACGCTACCAACACTCGGCCGGCAAAAGAAGACCAAAGCTTGGATGTCCTACGAAATCTTCGGACACAAGGACGCGACCCGGTATGGTGAAAACCATGAGCGAACCCATAGACCTTCAGGCCACCTTCATCCCCAACGACGGCGAATTCTTTCGTGTGAAGCTCGCGCTGGAGATTGCGATTGAGCAAGTAGTCAACGAACCCGGCTGCATCCGGTACGAGTTGACGGAGGCCACCGAGGCCAAGCTGGTGCTGACCGAACAGTGGGCCTCGCAGGAAGACCTGGACACGCATTCAAAAGGAACAGCGGTCCAGGACCTCAACGAATCCCTCAGCGCACTGCTGGCGGAGCCGGTCAAGCTCGTGAAACTCTAAGCCCCCAGTCCCAAAACAACGCGGGGCCGCTGCCCACCCATTGGTCTTACGACGATGGGTGCGCAGCGGCCCCGCGTTTTTCTCTTTGGGTCCGTGCGGGGTAGCTAGGACTCCGGGATCTGGCTGCCGTCCTGGGCGGTGGCTGCCGTGGCGGCTTCCGCCTGGGACCGCGCGACGTGCGCGTGGACTTCTTCCATATCGAGGGCCTTGACGGCGTCGATGACCTGCTCCAGCTGCTGGGCGTTCAGCGCACCCGGCTGGGAAAACACCAGCACCTTTTCACGGAACGCCATCAGGGTGGGGATGGAGGTAATGCCGGCCTCGGCAGCGAGCTGCTGCTCGGCCTCCGTGTCCACCTTCGAGAACACAACGTCCTGGTGCTTCTCGGAAACTGCGGCGTAGGTGGGTCCGAACTGCTTGCACGGGCCGCACCACTCGGCCCAAAAATCAACAAGGACAATGTTGTTGTCCTCGACGGTCGATGCGAACTGTTCACCTGTAATGTCTACGGTAGCCATGGTTCAACGGTACGCGAGCAGCCCCGCCTTGTCCCGCGCATTTCGCTGTTGGCACATCCATGTGACGACACACCGGCGGGCCCGGATTTCCGCCCCGGGGCCTTAGGTGTACCCAGCCGGCCCGGCGGCTTGGGCCTGTCGCCGGCGCCATGTGGGGACTTAGGCCCAGACGTTCGGGGCGGCGCGGCGCGCCCCGGGAAGGGCATTGGTTTCGCGCCACTCGTGAATCCAGGCGGGCAGTTCCAGATCCGCCGGAGGCGCCCCGAACTCACGGATGATTTCAGCCTGGCTAACCGGCTTGCCCTTGCTGACCAGACGGGTTGCGATGAAGGCACGGGCGTAGATTTCCCCGTCCACCACCATCCGTTGCTCGAAGTAGATGGCTTTCTCGTCCAGGCCGATGATCCTCGTTTCAATGGTGTACCGCTGCCACAACTGCAGCGAACGGCGGAAAGCGATTGTCTCCCCCGCCGCCACGGGACTCCATCCCCTGCGGCGCATGGCCTTCCAGGTTCCGCTGCGGGCCATCAGGTCAAACCGGCCCAGGTCCATCAGGGAGAAATACATTCCGTTGTTGACATGCATCGCAATATCAATATCGGTCGGCAGTACCTTCAACGGCAGCGACGCGGTGTCCCAGATGCTTAGCGGAGAGCGGCGGGACGAGGTAAAAAGCAGGACGAGCGTGCGCAGGAGCAGATGCATGGTGAACATGTTACCCGCGAGTAACAAAGCTGCCAAGACCCGTACCCGCGGCGTGCGCCCCGTCCGGCGGTAGGTTGAGTGTCCGCCGGCCGGCCGCTTCTCCGGGGTATTACGCTGTTCGGATGACAAGGGACCTGACTGTACGGGCCGTTTCGCCGGCGGACGCTGGCGGTATTGCCCGCGTGCACCTCCAGGCCTGGCGCGAAAGCTACGCCCACCTCCTGCCGGCAGCTGCCCTGGCCGGACTGCAGCAGGGCCCGCGGGAGAGGAGCTGGCGTTCCATCATCGCCGCCGGCACCTCAAGTGTCTGGGTGGCCTGCGCCGGCGCCGAGATCGTCGGCTGGGCCAGCGCCGGGGCCGGACGCGATGAGGACGGACCCCGAGACCGGGAGCTGATGGGACTCTACGTACTCGCCAGCCAGTATGGCTCGGGGGCGGGCCAACTGCTGCTGGATTCAGCCGTGGCCGACAGCGGCGCCTATCTTTGGGTTGCCGAACAAAATCCCCGGGCGCTCGCCTTTTACCGCCGCAACGGCTTCTCCCCCGACGGCTCCGCAGCCGACCACGAACTGCTCGGCACCCCGGTCCGAATCCTGCGGATGGTCCGCTGATCCCCGGTCCCTGGCCGCGCGACGTTTCAGACGGTCGCGATCAATTCTGCTTCGAAGCCGTCCGAATTCACCAAATATGCGGCGTAGTGGTCCGGGCCGCCGGCGTGCGGGTACTTCTCGGGGAACAGTTCCCGCCAGCCATGCGCGACGGCGTCCACCGCCACGGCATCGACCTGACGCCGGGTACCCGCTCGAAAGGCAAGGTGGTTGAGTCCGGGCGCGGTGCGCTCGTAGGCGCGGCTGCTCAGCGCCGGAGACTCCTCGACGACGATGTACGTCGGACCCCGCCGCCAACTGCACCCGTGCGGCCAGTCCTGGTGGTCGCGATAGCCCAGCCGGGTCAGGAGCCAGCCCCATTCGGACTGCGCACGGCCAAGGTGCGGGACCCACAGTTCCACGTGGTCCAGGGCTCCAGGCGTTTCATCAGTCACCTGAAGAGTCTCGCACGCCTTGAGGCAGAACTTGCCGCCGCCGTGCTCCCGCGGCTTACGCCAGAATGCGCTGGAAGAGGAGGTGGTCCTGCCAGGCGCCGGCAATGTTGAGATAGTCCGGTGCCATGCCGATCTGCATAAACCCGGAGCGCTTAAGGACCTTCTGCGAGGCTGCGTTGTGCCGGAGGGTGGCCGCCTGCAGCCGGTGCAGGCCCAGTGCCTCCCGCGCTGACTCGACGGCGCAGGCGACCGCAGCCGAGCCGATCCCGCGCCCGCCGTAGCCTTCGTCCACCCAGTACCCGAGGTTGGCGCTGAGAAACGGGCCCCGGACGATGCCACTGAGAGTCATCAACCCCACAATCACGTCACCGTCGGTGAGAACCCAGGGAACAGCCGATCCCGCATCGAACAAGTCCAGCTTGGATTGAATGCTTGCCCGTTGACCGTGGACGGTGAAGAACTCCTCTGCCCGCAGCGGCTCCCAAGGCGCCAGGTGCTCGCGGTTCCGCCGGTATGCAGCGCTCAGGGCCGCCGCGTCGGATGCTCGCAGCACCCGGACCTGGACGCTGCCGGCCAGGGTCTGATCGTTGGCACGCAAAAGCTCAGGCCGCATCGTCGTCGTCCTCGCTGGAATCGGCGCCACGGACGCTGACGCTTGCAACGCCTTGCAGGTCCATAAGCGGCAGGACGAGGTTGCGCAGCGGATGGCGTCCGAAGAACCGCACGTCCATGGAGACCATTGGCTTCTGCTCATCCCCGCTGCGACGGGTGCGCTGGATCGAGGAACTGAACCCCAAGGTGGTGGCGATCTCGAGGATCTGCCGCAGAACGCCCTGGCCATCCGCATGGTCGATGTGCATCACGCGGTTCCTGTCCACGGAAGGGATCCTGCCGGCGCCACAGGCGCCCCGGGGTCCATCACAAACGCGAAACCGTAGGCGGACACCAGGGTGAACGCGCAGGAGCCGAGTCCCACCAGCACATGGGTCCGGTAGCCGGCGCTCTTCTGCCGGACCTGGCGCTCAATGCCGATCAGCGAACAGAGCACAAACGTCGCAAGCAGCAGGCCGGCTTCCACCAGGCTTGTTTCGGTGAAGAATGCAAACATGCGGCCCACCTTACTTGGCCCGTGAATCAATGGCCGGGCTGGCCGGGAGCACTGCTGCACGAACCCCCTCTTTCCTCGGACGCTTCCGCCACCATAGGATCGAAGAACCGCGCCGCTGTGGCAGCGTGCGGCCGGCCTCGGTCGCCGGCTGTCCGGACGTCACGGCCCGCTGGGGCGCAGACGCGGGCCGGGCCAGGGAGGACACTGTGGAGGACCCCTACCAGCTGGAACGTTTCGTCACAGCCCAGGATTCAGACGAAAGCTACCGGCGTGCCCTCGATGAGCTTCGCGGGGGATCTAAGCGCAGCCACTGGATGTGGTTTGTGTTCCCGCAGCTCGCCGGACTCGGGAGGAGCGCGACTGCACAGCGGTACGCGGTGACATCGCTGGATGAAGCGAAGGCCTATCTGCTGCATCCGGTCTTGGGTCCCCGGCTGGTCGAATGCACACAGGCGGTGGCCGGCCTGGCAGGGCGCTCCGCCGTGCAGATCTTCGGCGGGATCGATGAGCGGAAGCTGCGCTCCTCAATGACCCTGTTCCTGCGGGCGGACCCCCGTGCGGGCATCTTCCGGGAGGTGCTTGCCGCATACTTCGACGGGGTGCCCGATCCGGCCACCGACCAGATCCTCGGCCTCAAGCGTCGACCCGAAGCAGGACCTGGTTAGGCTTCCGGCGTTGCCAGCGCCGTGATCATCCGTTCCAAGCGGGCGACACCGGCGTAGCGGCCGGCGTTGTCAGTTACCAACAGGGGCTCGAACCGGCTGGAGGCGGACCGCGTCATGGACCGGGCCAGGGCCTCGCTCAGCGGGGTATCCAGGTTCACGCGCATGCCGGGGTTGACCACGCCCAGCCCCGCTGCGGCCGGGGTCAGCACAGAAACCGGCCGCAGGTGCTCACCGATCAAAACCACCGACTCAAGTCCGGGGTTTCCGGCGAAGGCCTCCGCGGCGAGCACGACAGTACTTGCCGTCGTCGCAGATTCTAGGACATCGCGAACGACTGCCTTGCCGGATGCCGCTGGCTTCGAAGCGAGCCGGTGGGCCAGATCCAGATCGATGCCGGCCCAGGCCGGTGCCGGCCTGGCCAGGTAATAGCCCTGAACCAGGGGCACACCAAGAGAGACCAGAGCGTCGAGTTCCTCCACCCGTTCAACACCCTCGGCCAGGATCCATGCGTCGACACGGCTGGCAAAGGTGCCCAGCATCTCGATCAGGGCTCGCTTTGCTTCATCGCGGTCGACGTCCTGGATGAGGTCACGGTCGATCTTGATCAGGGAGGGCCGCAGCGACAACAGGTGCCGCAGTCCCGCGTAGCCGGCACCGGCGTCGTCCACGGCGATCAGGGCGCCGGCGGCACGCAGCTGGTTCAGGTCAGGTTCCAGCCCCACGTAGGAATCGATGGGGGTCTGTTCGGTCAGTTCAACGATGAGTCCACCCAGATTTCCTTCCTCCCGCCAGATGCTCCGGATCTCCTCGGTGCCCAGCAGCTCGGGAGAAACGTTGAGAGTCAGGAAGCAGTTGGTCGGCAGCGTGGAACGAGCCGCGAGTGCTGTCCGCAGGGCGGCCGATTCGAGTTCTGCAGACTTCCCATGGTCGCGGGCAGCGGAAAACCACACTTCGGGATTTTGCTCGGTGAAGCCGGGAAACCGGGCGAGCGCTTCATAGCCCACCACCGAACCGCGGGCTGTGTCGACAATCGGCTGGAACGCCGCTGCGAGGCCGTCTCCACGGCAGGCGACCGCCAAGAGCTCCTCCCAGTGCGGTCCCGCGGGGGCGCGGGCAGCGGGAGACGGCCGGCCCGCCGCGGGGCTGCTCAACTAACCGGAACGATTGCGCGGTGGACCGACCGGACGACTTCGTCGGGCAGTTCCACCAAGCCATGCGCGGCCGCTGCGTGCGCGGCGACGGTGACCAGGATTTCGTCTTCCGTGCTGCATACCCATCGGGCTTCGCAACCAGGTACTACGTCTCCACAGGCAAAAGATTTCACGTAGGCTCCTTGATATTTGACGGCGATAATGAATATTTGGCGTCAAAACTGTTTGACGGCGAACGGCACTACAGTACTGCCCTGAGCGGCAATACACGGTGATATGCGCCTGGCGGCTGCCTTTTATCCTGGCTGCTGCTCCGGTGCAATTGCTGCTTGATGTTCAGCTTTTGGCCCCGGTGTCATCCTCGCCGATGATCTCCCGAACCCAATGGGCTCCCGGCGGGCCGCGCCGGACTGCTTACCGCCTTGGCCTACCGAAGAGCTATTCGTGGCCCGTCATCGCACGGATGGGACTGAATATTAACATTTGCGCTCCAGCGTCCCGTCCCTTCCCCGGAGCAGCCTCAGCACCGTCATTTCCAGCATTTTCAACGTCGGCTGCCCGACGGAATTTTCCGGGCCGCCGCGCAGCACCGTTTAGGACGAGGCACTCGCCGCCCACCGGATGTTGAACCAGTTGGACGCCGGGGTGCTCCCGGGCCCCGAAAAGGACTGTCCAGCCGGGGAACAAAATTGAGCTCATCGCGGTGCACCCCGGCATGGCCCAAGGGCCGACCGGGCAGCGTTGACACCGCCGGTCAACCGGACTATTCTACAACCAAATGGTTGTAGATAAGCTAAGGGATGCCGAATTTGACCGCCTGTTTCAGGCGCTTGCGGATGCTACCCGCCGCGATATCGTCACTCGGGTGACGGCTGGAGAGTCGTCCGTGTCGGGGCTGGCGGACCACTACGCCATGAGTTTTGCCGCCGTACAGAAACACGTGGCGGTCCTGGAGCGCGCTGACCTGGTGACGAAGGAAAAGCGCGGACGGGAGCAGATCGTGCGCGCACGCCACGATGCCCTGCAAAGGGCCCGGCGGCTGCTCGATGAATACGAGGTGATCTGGCGGGACCGGGCCACCAGGATCGCAGAAATTCTCACCGAGGGATAGGAAGAGTTCCGCCATGGCCGTTATCAGTTCACACCAGAATGCCGCAGCCCTCAGTTTCACCGTCATCGCCGAGTTCGACGCCGGCATCGAGCGCGTCTGGCAGCTCTGGGAGGACCCACGCCAGCTGGAGCGCTGGTGGGGCCCGCCCACGTGGCCTGCGACCTTCGAGAGCCACGACTTTGTGCCCGGCGGGAAGGCCAGTTACTACATGACCGGACCCGACGGCGAAAAAGCCCGCGGCTGGTGGCGGTTCACCGCCATCGAGGCTCCGCACCGCCTGGAGTTCGACGACGGTTTTGCTGATGACAACGGCGACCCGAACCCCGACCTGGGCACGAGCCATGCAGTGATGAGGCTGGCGGCAGTCGAAAACCGCACCCGGATGACAGTGGTGTCGACCTTTGACTCGGCCGCCGCACTGGAACAGGTCCTCGCCATGGGCATGGAAGAGGGCATGAAGCAGGCCCTCGGCCAGATCGACGGCATCCTCGCCGGCTCAGGCCCCGCCTGACCACCACCGTCCGCCCCGCAGCTCCGGAGCGGAACGAGGGGCCCCGGCAAAGAAAAAGTCTCCGGAACCTATTGGTTCCGGAGACTTTTTCAAGGGTGGCAGATGAGGGATTCGAACCCCCGTAGGCGTTGCCAGCTGATTTACAGTCAGCCCCCTTTGGCCGCTCGGGTAATCTGCCGAACTTCAAAAGAAGATCACTCCCGGCCGCTATCTACAAAACGCCTGTTTCCAGTCCGTTCCGCTTCCAGTAACCGCGGGCAAGACAACTTTACAGAACTTCCGCCGAAGAATCGAATCGGCGGTCTGCCACCTCAAAAAGCCTGGAAACTCAGGCCTCGCCTAGGATGCGGCCGGCGAGTTTCGCCTCGAACCTTGCGGCCTGTTCCTCGGTGACCTGGTTCAGCTGGATGGCCCGCGCCAAGTCCGCATGAACACCATCCAGCCTCGCCGAGGCATCGGCGGCGGGGCTGAAAATGATCGAAGCCGCCAGTGTTGCGGCAGCCACCGAGGTCGCGGCGGCGGCAATTCCGCCAACTGCCGCCGCGGTGGAGCTAATGACGTACCGGACGGCCTGGTTTTGCATAAGGTCTACCTTTCGGGGAACTCTTCCAACTCCCGCAACTCTGCGCGCCGAAACTTCGTTCCCGCCCTGACTCAGCTTTGAGCGGACTGTGAAAGCGGCGGATCGCGGCGCCTTCAGATCGGGGCATCCGTACTAGGCTGGATTACAGACCCCAGAGCCCCTCGACGGGCACCCCAACGATCAGGAGGACAGTCATGGCAGGCGAATCCACATTCGACGTCGTCAGCAAGGTAGACAAGCAGGAAGTCGCCAATGCGATGAACCAGGCGCAGAAGGAACTGGTCCAGCGCTACGACTTCAAGGGAGTCGGCGCCGAGGTTGATTTCAGCGGCGAGAAGATCCTGATGAAGGCCAACTCCGAAGAGCGTGTGCTGGCCGTCCTGGACGTGCTGCAGTCCAAGCTGATCCGACGCGGCATCTCCTTGAAGTCGCTGGACACGGGTGAGCCGTATCCCTCCGGCAAGGAGTTCCGGCTCGAGGCCACCATCAAGGAAGGCATCGAGCAGGATCTCGCCAAGAAGATCAACAAGCTGATCCGCGACGAGGGTCCCAAGTCCGTCAAGTCGCAGATCCAGGGCGACGAGCTGCGCGTGACTTCCAAGTCCCGCGACGACCTCCAGGAAACCATGAACCTGCTCAAGGGATTCGACGAGGCAGACCTGCAGTTTGTGAACTTCCGCAGCTAAGAGCCTGCCGCGGCACAAAGTTGCCGACGACGCGCGAAAGGGCTGTCGATGCCGTAATACCGGCATCGACGGCCCTTTCGCGCAGCACGGGCACTTCTCGGCGTCAGGGAGGGTCGCCGCCCGCCGGTGCCGGGCCAGCGCCTAGCCCGATTGCCGGCCGGCCATCCGCTCAAGCCGGCCGATCCTCTCGCTCATCGGCGGATGCGTCGAGAACATCTTCGCTACGCCGCCGGCGCGGAACGGATTCGCGATCATCAGGTGCGAGGCGTTAACCAGCCGCTGGTCCTGCGGCAGCGGCGCCAGTTGCACGCCCTGCTCAATCTTGCGCAGGGCGGAGGCGAGCGCCAGCGGATCACCCGTGAGCTTGGACCCGTCCTCGTCGGCGTCGAACTCCCGGGTCCGGGAAATGGCCATCTGGATCAGCGAGGCGGCAAAGGGTGCGAGCAGCGCCATCGCGATCGCGGCGATGGGGTTGGCATTGCGCCGGTCCCCGCCGCCGAACAACAGGAACATCTGGGCCACGGAGGTAATAACCCCGGCGACGGCCGCAGCCACGGACGAAGTCAGGATGTCCCGGTTATAAACGTGCATCAGCTCGTGGCCCAGCACACCGCGCAGTTCGCGGTCGTCCAGCAGCCGGAGGATGCCTTCCGTGCAGCACACCGCCGCGTTCTGCGGGTTCCGTCCGGTAGCGAAGGCATTTGGCGCCATTGTCGGCGAGAGGTAGATCCGCGGCATGGGCTGCTGTGCCGTGGCCGAGAGCTCTTGGACAATCCGGTGCAGTTGCGGCGCCTCGGCCTCCGTCACGGGATAGGCCTGCATGGACCGGATGGCGATTTTGTCACTGTTCCAGTATCCGTAGGCAGTGGTGCCAACGCCGATCAGGGCCATGATCCACAATGGCGCGGCGCTGCGCAGGCTGGCGGCCATCAGTGCGCCGATACCCAGCAATACCGCCCACAGCACGCCAAAAAGAGCGGCGGTCTTCAGTCCGTTGTGATGCTGGTGCAATGTTCCTCCCGCAAGTTGTCCTGCCCTGGACCCGGACCCGGACAACGTTTCGTTACGGCACCGGGTTCCGCGCGTCGTACCTCAGGAAGCCCGACTGCCAGCGCGCCACGGTCCAGGCCACCGCGATGCACAACAAGCCGCCCAGAAGCAGGACCCAGCCTTCACTAAGAATTTTAGTCCCGCCGCCCGCCAGCATGTCCCCCACCCTCGGACCGCCTGCCACCACCACTATGAACACTCCCTGCAAGCGACCGCGCAGGTGGTCCGGGGCCGAGGCCTGCAGGATGGTGGTGCGGAAGACGGCACTGACAGAGTCCGCGATGCCGGCCAGCCCGCAGCACAGGGCCGCCGGAAGCAGCCACCACGTTACGCCGCCGGCGCCGGAGTTCCCGGCAAGCACCACGACGAGGCCGAAACCGGCAATCGAGGCGCCCCAACCCATCACGGACCAGACGACGGCCGTTCCCTGCCGACGCACCGCCCCCAGCGGCCCGGAGAAGAGGCCGGCCAGGAACGCCCCAACCGCGGTGGAGGCAAGCAGGATGCCCACGGTGGTTTCGCCGCCGCCGATCATGACGGCGCCGATCGCGGGAAGAAGCGCCCGGGGCTGGGCAAGGATCATCGCGACGAGGTCAATCACAAAGGTCATCCGCAAGTTGGGGCGCGTGCCCAGGAACCGGAAGCCTTCGACGACGGAGCGCAGGCCCGCCGGCCGCGCATGCTCACCCGGCGGCATGGCGGGCAGACGCAGGAGGGCCCACAGGGCGAAGGCGAAGGTGGCGACGTCGACTGTATACGTCCAGGCGAAGCCGACGGAGGCCACGAGAAGCCCGGCCAGCAGGGGCCCGGCCGTTAGGGTGAGACCGAAACTGATCATGCTCAGCGCGTTCGCCGCCGGCAGGAGCTCCTTGCGGATCAACACCGGAATAATGGCGCTGCGAGCCGGCTGGTTGATGGCCTGGGCGCCGCTCTGCACAGCGACCAGAACGTACAGCAGCCAGATATTTCCCAGTTGCAGCCAGGCTTGCAGTGCAAGGCAGGCGGTGGTCAGCCACAGCACAGACGAAGCCAGCAGTGCTACCCTGCGTCGGTCGTGGGCGTCGGCGATCGAACCGCCCAGCAGGCCACCGATCACCAACGGGACCAGGGCGAAGATGCTCAGCAGTCCAACGTACAGGCTGTCCTGGGTGAGCCGGTAGACCTCCAGGCTCACGGCGACCAGGGTCAGTTGGCTGCCCAGCGCGGCGACGGCGGACCCGAGCCACAGGCGGCGGAACGCCGGACTCTCGCGCAAGGGCGTAATGTCCGCCAGATATTTCCCCACCCGGATACTCTAGCGGCGGCGGAAGGGCCGGCCGGTGTTCCGGACGTCCGGCGCGGTCTGGGGGTCGCCCTTGGGACGGGGTCGCTAAGGGGGTGCGTAGTTAGCCGAGCCTTATTGCGATCGAATCATAATAAGTGTTTGAATGGTGCCATGACGGTTTCGACAGGCAGCCAGGCAGCATGGGCTGCTGCCCTGCGCGCCCATGGCCGCCGCGTGACCAAACAGCGGCTGGCCGTCCTTACCGCCGTCGAGCATCTCCCGCATTCACCGGCCGAGCACATTCTGGCCGCCGCACGCCGGGAACTTCCCGAGTTGACCGCACAGTCCGTCTATGTTGTCCTCGGCGACCTGACCGAGTTGCAAATGCTGCGCCGCTTCGAGCCGCCGCACTCTCCCGCCCTGTACGAGACGAGGGTGGGCGATAACCACCACCATGCTGTCTGCATCGGTTGCGGCCGGGTGGAGGACGTCGATTGCGCCGTCGGCCATGCCCCGTGCCTGACACCCAACTGGGATACCAACGCCCGGCCGATGAGCATCCAGATCGCCGATGTGCTCTACCAGGGCGTCTGCCAGGACTGCCAGGAAACCCAACAACTTCCCGCCACCTCTGAAAACAAGTAATCCACCAAGGAGAATGATGACTGCGAACCTTTCCGCGCCCATCCCGCACACCGCGACCACTACCCAGACCGGAGCCCCCGTCGCCTCCGACGAGCACTCGCTGACCTCCGGTGCCGACGGTGCCACCGCGCTGCACGACCGTTACCTGGTCGAGAAGCTGGCACAGTTCAACCGCGAGCGGATTCCGGAGCGCATCGTCCACGCCAAGGGTGGCGGCGCCTTCGGCACCTTCACGGTGACCGGCGACGTTTCCCGGTACACCCGCGTAGCTGCGTTCCAGCCGGGCGCCCAGGTTGGCACGGCCATCCGCTTCTCCTCCGTCGCCGGCGAGCAGGGCTCCCCCGACACCTGGCGCGATGTCCGCGGTTTCGCGACCCGCTTCTACACCCCCGAGGGAAACCTGGACATCGTGGGCAACAACACCCCCGTGTTCTTTATCAAGGACGGCATTAAGTTCCCGGACTTCATTCACTCGCAGAAGCGCCTGCCGGGTTCCGGTCTGCGCGATGCCGACATGCAGTGGGACTTCTGGACGCTCTCCCCCGAGTCCGCCCACCAGGTCACCTACTTGATGGGTGACCGCGGACTGCCCCGCTCCTGGCGCGAGATGCACGGTTTCTCCTCCCACACCTACCTGTGGACGAACGCCGCGGGCGAACGCTTCTGGGTCAAATACCACTTCCGCTCCAACCAGGGCGAGCACAACATCACCAACGAACAGGCCGGGGAGCTTGCCGGCGCCGACGCCGACTACTACCGCCGCGACCTGTATGAGGCCATCAACGAGGGCAACTTCCCCAGCTGGGACCTGCACGTCCAGGTCATGCCTTACGAGGACGCCAAGACGTACCGCTTCAACCCGTTCGACCTGACCAAGGTCTGGCCGCACGCCGACTACCCGCTGGTCGAGGTCGGCCGTTTCGAGCTGAACCGCAACCCGGAGAACTTCTTCGCCGAGATCGAGCAGATCGCACTGTCTCCGGCGAACGTCGTCCCGGGCCACGACATCTCGCCGGACAAGATGCTCACGGCACGTGTGTTCTCCTACCCGGATGCGCACCGCTACCGCGTGGGCACCAACTTCAACGAACTGCCGGTCAACCGACCGGTCTCGCCGGTGAACAACTACTCGCAGGACGGCTCGCTGCGCCACGGCTACAAGCCGGCAACGGCCCCCGTCTACGCGCCGAACTCCTTCGGCGGTCCCGTGGCCGACCCGGCCCGCGCCGCTGAGGGTTCCTGGGAATTCGACGGCGCCCTGATCCGCACCGCAGCGACCCTGCACTCCGAGGACAGCGACTTCGGCCAGGCCGGCACGCTGTACCGCGACGTCTTCGATGAAGCAGCCAAGGCCCGCTTCCTGGACACCATCACCGGTGCCGTCGGCGGGGTGCAGAACGCTGCGATCAAGGAACGCGCCATCCAGTACTGGACCAACGTCGACGCCGGACTCGGCGCGAAGCTGCGCGCCAACCTGGGTGCCGGCGCTGCCAGCTCCGAGGCTGAGGCAGCCAACAAGATCTGATCCTCTTGTTGGCGGCTGCCGCGTAACGCCGAAGTCGCCGGAGCCGTGCCAGTTCGTCGGAGGTTTCCGGCGAACTCGCACGGTTCCGGCGACTTCGCTGTGTCGGGACCGGCCACTCCCTGATCAGGAGCGGGTGAGGGCAGCGTTCCTGTCGCCGGGGCCGTTAACCGAAGCCTTGGCCTCGGCGAATTTCTCGTTCAACCGGGAGTGCCGCTGGCCGTAGGAGAAGTAAATAATCACACCGATCACGAGCCAGCCGGCGAAGAAGATCCACGTCTCCACGGCCAGGTTGGTCATCAGATACAGGCACAGCACTGCAGAGACAATCGGCAGGACCTTCCCCAGCGGCACGCGGAACGCCGGTTTCAGGTCCGGCCGCTTCTTACGGAGCACCAGCACTCCGATGCTCACCGTCACAAATGCCGAGAGCGTGCCGATGTTGATCATTTCCTCCAGCAGGTCCACGTTGGTGAGTCCGGCGACGACGGCAACGGCGGCTCCGCAGATGATCTGCAGCCGGACCGGCGTCGCGCGGATGGTGCTGGTCTTGGACAGCGAGCGGGGAAGCAGGCCATCGCGGCTCATGGCCAGCACCACCCGGGAGAGGCCCATCAGCAGCACCATGATCACAGTTGTCAGGCCCACCAGGGAGCCGAAGGCGATGACCTTGGCCGCGTCGTTATTGCCAACAGCCTCGAACGCCGTGGTGAGGGTCGGGTTCTTGGCCTCGGCCAGTTCGGTGTACGAGACCATGCCGGTCAGCGCCAGTGAGACCAGGATGTACAGCACTGTGACGACGGCGAGGCCGCCGAAGATGCCGCGGGGCAGGGTCTTCTGCGGGTTCTTAACCTCCTCGGCCGAGGTGGCAACAACGTCAAAGCCGATGAAGGCGAAGAAGACCAGGGCGGCGCCGGCGAAGATGCCCAGCGTGCCGTACTGCGCCGGGGCAGCCCCAGTAAGGAAGCCGAAGAAGGACTGCTTCATGACGTCGGCGGCGCCGGTGCCCCCGGTGGGCTCGGACGCCGGAACGAAGGGCGCGTAGTTCTCGAACTTCACGTAGCTGAAGCCCACCACGATGACAAAGAGCACAACTGCGATCTTGATCAGGGTAAAGACGTTGCCGACGCGGGCGGACAGCTTCGTTCCCAGCACCAGCAGCACCGTAAACACGGCGACGATCAGGAAGGCGCCCCAGTACAGGTCCACGCCCGCCAGGGAGATCGACGGCGGGATGTCAGCGCCCATAAGCGCGAAGACCTTGCTGAGGTAGATGCCCCAGTACTTGGCGATCACCGCACCGGCGGTGAACAGTTCGAGGATGAGGTTCCAGCCGATGATCCACGCCAGCAACTCGCCCATGGTGGCGTAGGTGAAGACGTAGGCGGAGCCGGCGACCGGAATAGCCGTGGCGAACTCGGCGTAGCACATGATGGCCAGGGCACACGTGACGGCGGCAATGGCGAAGGACAGGGTCACGGCGGGGCCGGCGAAGTTTGCGGCCGCCTTGGCGCCCACCGAGAAGATACCGGCGCCGACAGCGACGGCGACACCCATAATCATCAGGTCCCAGGAGCTGAGCGAGCGCTTCAACTTGCGTCCGGGTTCCTCGGCGTCCGACATGGACTGCTCAATCGATTTGGTCCGGAATAGATTCATGGCAAAGTCCACATTCTTGGTAGCTGGGTGGAAACAACCTGTCCATAGTAGTGTCCATCCACTGGACGGCCATTTTCATCCCGCATAGTGAGACCAGAAAGCGGGCCGCGCAGGGTAGCTGCACGGCCCGCTCGCGGATCATCCGCCCGGTTCCAGGCCCGCCTAAACCGGCCAGTCCATCAGCTTTGACCGGATCAGGAACCGTTTGCCCTCAGGTGCTTCCACCGAGAAACCACTCCCCCGGCCGGGAACGACGTCCACGGTCAGGTGCGTGTGGCTCCAGTAGTTGAACTGTTCCTTCGACATCCAGAACTCAATGGGCTGCGGCTGCAGGCCATCCGAGATGTCGAACAGGCCAAGTTGCACGTCGGAGTCACCGGTGATGAATTCCCCTGCGGGGTAGCACATCGGGGAGGAGCCGTCACAGCAGCCGCCGGACTGATGGAACATCAGCGGCCCGTGTTGGAGCCACATCTTGCGCAGCAGCTCCACCGCGGCCGGAGTGAGCGCCACCCGGGAGAAGTCTTCCCCGGGAAGGGTCACTGCGGCGTCGAGTTTTGTCCCGGACATTAGCATTCTTCCTTCGTCAGTATTTGATGACCACACGGCCGTCGATCTTGGCGTGCTTCATTTCGTCGAGGACGGCATTCACTTCCGAGAGTTCCCGGGTGGAGACCGTGGGCCGGATCTTGCCCTGGGCGTAGAAGTCCAGCGCCTCCTCCAGGTCCTGCCGGGTACCCACAATGGAGCCGCGGACGGTCAGGCCCTTGAGCACAATCTCAAAGATCGGCGCCGGGAAGTCGCCCGGCGGCAGGCCGTTGAACACAATCGTCCCGCCGCGCCGGGCCATGCCGATCGCCTGGCCGAATGCCGACGGGTGCACCGCTGTGACCAGGACTCCATGGCAACCTCCTGTTTCGCGCTGGATAACTTCGGCCGGATCCTCGTGCAGGGCATTGACGGTCAGTTCGGCCCCGTGCTTCTTGGCGAGGGCGAGCTTGTCGTCGGCAATGTCAACCGCGGCGACACGCAGGCCCATCGCCACCGCATATTGGACGGCGATGTGGCCGAGTCCGCCGATGCCCGAGATCGTGACCCACTGGCCCGGCCTGGCCTCGGTCATCTTCAGGCCCTTGTACACCGTCACGCCGGCGCACAGCACGGGAGCCACCTCCACGGGGTCCGAGCCGGCCGGGATCCTGGCGGCGAAGCGGGTGTCCACCAGCATGTACTCGCCAAATGAACCATCCACGCTGTAGCCGGCGTTCTGCTGCGCTTCACACAGGGTCTCCCAACCGGTCCGGCAGTACTGGCAGTCGCCGCAGGCGGACCAAAGCCAGGCATTGCCGACGAGGTCGCCGACGGCCAGGTCCGTCACGCCGGCGCCGAGGGCAACGACTTCACCGACGCCTTCATGTCCGGGGATAAACGGCGGGCTCGGCTTCACCGGCCAATCGCCTTCCGCGGCGTGCAGGTCCGTGTGGCAGACTCCGGTGGTCAGGAGCTTTACCAGCGCTTCACCCCGGCCCGGCACGGGGACGGGCAGGGTCTGGATCTGCAGGTCCTTGCCGAATTCGGTCACTACTGCGGCCTGCATTGTCGTCGTCGTCGTTGTCGTCGTCATAGCGAAATCCTTGCGTCATAAAGCGTGTGTGTAACCAAAGGCATGTGCAGTGGGCCGGCATCCTTCCGCTGAGGTGCACAACTGGTGCGGTCGGGGCGGATCCATCCTGATCCGCCCCGACCGGGTTTGGTGCGGCTTAGAAGAAGCCGAGCTTGTTCTCGTTGTAGCTGACCAGGAGGTTCTTGGTCTGCTGGTAGTGGTCCAGCATCATCGAGTGGTTTTCGCGGCCGATGCCGGATGACTTGTAGCCGCCGAACGCAGCACCCGCCGGGTAGGCGTGGTAGTTGTTTACCCACACCCGGCCGGCCTGGATCTCACGCCCGGCGCGGTAGGCTACGTTGCCGTTGCGGGACCAGACGCCGGCGCCGAGGCCGTAGAGGGTGTCGTTGGCGATGCCCATGGCGTCGTTGTAGTCGCTGAAGCGGGTCACGGAGACCACAGGGCCAAAGATTTCCTCCTGGAAGATCCGCATCTTGTTGTGACCTTCGAAAATGGTCGGCTGGACGTAGTAGCCGCCGGCCAGGTCGCCGGGCATTTCGGCCCGGGCACCGCCGGTGAGGATCTTGGCACCCTCCTGCTTTCCGATGTCGATGTAGGAGAGGATCTTTTCCAGCTGGTCGTTGGACGCCTGGGCGCCGAGCTGGGTTTCGGTGTCCAGCGGGTTGCCTTGGATGATCTTCTCGACCCGGGCCACGGCGTCGGCCATAAAGGAATCGTAGATGTCCTCCTGGACCAGGGCGCGGGAGGGGCAGGTGCAGACTTCGCCTTGGTTGAAGGCAAAGAGAGTAAAGCCTTCCTGGGCCTTGTCGTAGAACGCGTCGTTGGTGTCGGCCACGTCGTTGAAGAAGATGTTGGGGCTCTTGCCGCCCAGTTCCAGCGTGACCGGGATGAGGTTCTGGCTGGCGTACTGGCTGATCAGCCGGCCGGTGGAGGTTTCGCCGGTGAAGGCGATCTTGCGAATCCGCGGGCTGGAGGCCAGCGGCTTGCCGGCCTCGACGCCAAAACCGTTGACCACGTTCAGGACGCCGGCCGGGAGCAGGTCGCCGATGAGTTCCATCAAGACCAGGATCGAGGACGGTGTCTGCTCGGCCGGCTTCAGGACCACTGCGTTGCCTGCGGCGAGGGCCGGGGCGAGTTTCCAGACGGCCATCAGGATCGGGAAGTTCCAGGGGATGATCTGGCCGACGACGCCGAGGGGCTCGTGGAAGTGGTACGCGGTGGTGTCCTCGTCGAGCTGGGACAGCCGGCCTTCCTGGGCCCGGACGGCGGAGGCGAAGTAGCGGAAGTGGTCGGCGGCGAGCGGGATGTCCGCGTTGAGGGTTTCGCGGATCGGTTTGCCATTGTCCCAGGATTCGGCGACGGCGAGCATCTCGAGGTTCTCATCGATGCGGTCGGCGATCTTGTTCAGGATGGCGGCCCGCTCGGCCACGGAGGTTTTGCCCCAGGACGGGGCAATCTTGTGTGCGGCGTCCAAGGCAAGCTCGATGTCCTCAGCGGTGCCGCGGGCAACCTCACAGAACGCCTTCCCGGTGACGGGGGTGATGTTCTCGAAGTACTGGCCTTTGACCGGGGCAACCCACTCGCCGCCGATCCAGTTCTCGTAGCGGTCCTTGAAAGTAACCTTCGAGCCCTCGGTACCGGGCTGTGCGTAAACAGTCATTGCTAGCTCCTTTGCTGTGCAAGATTGATGGCGGCCAGTTGCCGGCGCCACCGTTGCACTCAGCCTAGGAGCCAGGAGGTTGCAGTCAGGTTGCAGTGGGCGTGACCCGGGTCACGCTGCTCCGAAAGCGCACTTCAGGCGGTAAGTTCCGCCTCGAGCCGTTCCAGGTCAGCGACGATCGCGGCCCGTTTGGGCGAGCGCGGCGGCAGCAGCTTCAACGCCGCGATCCGGACCTCGACGTCGTCCCTGGCCTCGGGAAGCTCGGCGTAGCGCAGCAGCGACTCGGCGCTGCCATCCGTGAGGACCGCTTCGCGGAGCAGTGAACCGACCCGGTTCCGCAGCTCGGCGATGCCGGGGGCCTCGGAGCGCGGCAGGACGGCGCCGCGGTAGATCTCCAAGGCGATCCGGTGGGCGCCGCGCTGCAGGCAATTGAGGACCTGGACTGAGTCCGGCACCAGATCCAGCGGCAGCCGGTAGGGGCGCGACTCGGGAACGGCGTCCGGATTGAGCTGCTGGAGGACCTTTCGCAGGCGGACCATCTCGGCCCGCAGAGTCATGGTGGAGGCGTTTCCGGGGTACAGCAGTGCGCAGAGCTCCTCGGCGTTCAGGCCGTCCGGGTGGGTGCTGAGCAGCGCCAGGATTTCACTATGCCGGGCCGACAGCGCCACGGTGCGGCCGTCGATACTAAGCAGCGCCTGGTCCCTGCCGAGCAGCTGGAGGCTGTTGCGGTAGAGGCTGCCGGAGGCCACGGCCGGCCCCCCGCCCGAAGCGGCGGAAGCGGCGCCCCGCCGTCGTGCCGGCGAGGACTGGCGCGCAGCGGCCAGCTGCAGCCGTTCCACCCGCAGGTGCGCCTGGGCAGCGGCGACCGTCGCTTCGACCAGCGACAGTGTGTGCGGGGCGACGGCAGATTCCGTCCCGGTAATGTCGACGACACCCAGCAGGGCCCCGGAATCCGGATCATGGAAGGGAACTGCCGTGCAGCTCCACGGGTGCACGGAGCGTTTGTAGTGTTCGGCGCCCGCGATCTGGATGCCGCGGCCCAGGGCCAGGGCAGTGCCGGGGGCGCTGGTTCCCACCGTCGCCTCGGACCAGTCGGCCCCGGGTACGAACATCATGCCTTCGGCCCGGCGCCGCATCTCGGCATCGCCTTCGACCCAGAGCAGACGGCCCACTTCGTCCCCCACGGCGACAAGCATTCCACTCTCGTGGCTGGGCAGAACCAGGAGTTTGTGGATCACGGGCATAATGGCGGCGAGCGGATGCTGGCGGCGGTACTCTTCGAGTTCCTCTAGGTCCATGGCCAAGGGGGCCTCGGGGTTGTCCGGGTTCGCCTGCAGCTCCGCTGAGCGGCGCCAAGATTCCTGGATCAGGCTGCTGAGACCCGGGAGCTGCAGGTCCGCCGGCAGCACACGTCCCCGGGAGTCCAGTTGCTCATGGCCGGCGCTTGCATATTGCTGGCGCAACGCAGCGGGCAACCTACCCGCTGGCGGGAACGGAGCCGCCGGATGGATCACTTTCGTCATTGAACTCCCACTGGAGAGGCGCGACCACGCCGAAGGCAGCCACGTCCAGCTCAGTGTAGTGCGCGTTGTCAGTGCCCGCCATAGCTCGCCGGTCCCGGGCACTGTCGGAGCGTGGCCGGTGCCAACTGCGTGGACCAGGCGCCACCTCCGGCAGGGCGCCAAAGCGCCTTCGACGCCGCAACACCCGGTGCCCCAGCGTTCTTGCGCGTCGCGGGGTGAGCTGCGCCGCGTGGAGCAGGATTAGTCGCGGGAGATCTGCACCATGTCCTCGCGCGGAACCACCTTAACGCGCTCCCGGACGATTCCGTTGGCCTCGCCGGACGCCGACCACTGCGCGCCAAGGGCCAATTCGTGGGCGTCGAGCTTGTTCCAGCCTTCCCAGGTGGTGTATTCGACCCCGCGGGCTTCAAGGAGCTCGATGATCGCCTGCGGGTCCGGGTTCTGCGCCGGCGGCAAGCCCAGCCGGTCCTCGAGCAGGCAGCCGATGGTCTCCAGGGCGTCGCCCTTGGTGTGGCCGATCAGGCCCACGGGGCCTCGCTTGATCCAGCCCGTCGCGTAGATGCCCGGCACCGGATTGCCGTCGGAGTCCAGCACACGGCCGCCCTCGTTGGGGATGACGCCGCGGCGGGCGTCGAACTCCAGTTCGTCCAACGGCGAGCCGTGGTACCCGATCGCGCGGTAGACGGCCTGGACCGGGTAGTCCAGGAACTCCCCCGTGCCCTTGACGTTTCCGGTGCCGTCCAGCTCCATCCGTTCGAACGTGATGCCGGTAACCTCGCCGGGCCGTGCTGCGTCATCATGGACCTCCACCGGGCTGTGCAGGAAATGCAGGTGCAGGCGGCGGGAAGATGGCTCCTGCGCTGCGGTGTGTTCCTCGACGAGCCAGTTCGTGAGGGTGTTCACCATGGTGCGGATCTGGTTGTTGCCGCGGATCGCCTCGTCCGAGGCGTCGTCGAACTCGAAGTCCTCCGGGTAAAGGACAATATCGACGTCCCGGGCGTGCGAGAGCTCGCGCAGTTCCAGCGGCGTGAACTTCACCTGGGCCGGTCCGCGGCGGCCAAAGACGTGCACATCCGTGACCGGGGAGTTCTTGAGCGCCTGGTAGACGTTGTCCGGGATTTCCGTCACAAGCAGCTCGTCGGAGTGTTTGACCAGCATCCGGGCGACGTCGAGGGCCACATTGCCGTTGCCGATCACGGCGATCTCCTTGGCCTCCAGCGGCCAGTCGCGCGGTACATCCGGGTGGCCGTCGTACCAGGAAACGAAGTCCGCCCCGCCGAAGGATCCCGCAAGGCCCACACCGGGGATATCCAGTTCCGCGTCCTTGACGGCTCCGGTGGAGAAAATCACCGCGTCGTAGAAGGCCCTGAAGTCGTGCAGGGTCAGGTCGCGGCCATAGCTGACGTTCCCGAGGAAACGGATGTCGCCGCGGTCCAGGACCTTGTGCAGGGCGTTGACGATCCCCTTGATCCGGGGATGGTCCGGGGCGACGCCGTAGCGGATCAGGCCATAGGGGGCCGGGTAGGCTTCGAAAAGATCGATGCTGACCTCGAAGTCGCCGTCCTTGACCTCGTTGGACTTGGTGAGAATGTCAGCAGCATAGACGCCGGCCGGGCCGGCGCCGACAATCGCAACGCGGAGCGGACGTTTGGACGTGGTTTCGGCCGAGTTGGACACCGGAAGCCCTTCTGAGTCTTAGCGACGGCGCCAGCTCATGCAGCGCACAGTCTTCCATTCTAAATGTCCTCGGCCGCCTCCGGGTGCCCCGGTGACCAACGTCCCAGGAATCCCGGGCCCGGCGCTGCAGGCATCGGAGCCGAAAGCAGGAATACCGGCCCTGGAGGTGGTGTTATTGATCTTGTGCCTACCCCCGATGGATCCCCCGCCCCCACGTCTCTGACGACCAGGGGCGCTGCTGCCCCCGGCGGGGGTGCCCCGCAGCATGCCCCGGCAGCTCTCAAGGCAGTAGACACGGACACCACGGCGGGAATTGTCTTTGGGATCGGCGCGTACGGCCTGTGGGGGCTGATGCCGCTCTACTTCTTCCTGCTGCAGCCCGCCGGTGCGGTGGAGATCGTGGCGAACCGGGTGCTCTGGTCGCTTATTTTCTGCGTCCTGCTGATCACTGTCACCCGTTCCTGGCGGGTCCTGGCGGCCGCCTTCCGGAACCGCACCATCATCTTCCCGCTCGTCATGGCCGCTGTGCTGATCGCCGTCAATTGGCTGACCTATGTCTACGGCGTAACCACCGGACAGGCCGTTGAAGCCTCATTGGGGTACTTCATCAACCCGCTCGTCTCGGTGCTGTTGGGTGTTGTGGTGCTCAAAGAGAAGCTGCGGCCGCTGCAGTGGTCCGCCGTCGGAATCGGTTTCATCGCCGTGGGCGTCCTCACGGTCTCCTACGGCAAACTGCCGTGGATCGCGTTGACTCTTGCGCTGAGCTTTGGCCTGTATGGTTTCGTCAAAAAGCGCGTCGGTCCACGCGTTGATGCGATTACCAGCCTCTCGATCGAGACGATTGTGCTGGCGCCGGTGGCCGCGGCCGCCTTGATCGTCCTGGCGCTGACCGGCGCTGCGACGCTGACAACCAACGGGTCCGGGCACTTCTGGCTCCTCGCCGCCTCGGGCATCATTACCGCCGTGCCGTTGCTGTTCTTCGGAGCCTCCGCCAGGCGCCTGCCGATGACGACCATCGGCCTGCTGCAGTACTTCGCCCCCGTGCTGCAGTTCATCGTGGCACTCGCCGTGTTCCACGAACCCATGACCACAGACCGCTGGATCGGTTTCGGCGTGGTGTGGCTGGCGCTGCTGGTACTGACGGTGGACATGCTGCTGACCGCACGGAAGAACTCCGTACTGCGCAAACGGGCGCGCGCGGCTGCCTGATCCCGGAACCTGGGGACCCGCCACGGGCCGGCGGGGGCCGGGCCGATGCTCGCGATGGGTGTTCCGGTGCGTTATTGTCATGGCATTGGACGCATTAAGTTGGAAGCTGAGGTATGCCCGTGCCTGACCGGGATTTTGAAACCCCAGGCGGGTCGTTGATCGAATCCCTTGAGTTCGACCACGGCGGCATTCTGCGGCTCGTCTGGCGGCGGGGGGTCAGCATCGACGGCGCCGGCGCCCAGTTGGCCATGGACCGTGTTAACGAACTGTGCCGGGGGCTGCCGCGTCCGCTCCTGATCGATATGGCCACCACAAATTCTGTGAGCAGGCCGGCGAGGGCCGTGTTTTCGCGACCCTGCGACGCGTCGGCCATCGCCCTGCTTGGTTCCTCCCCCGTTGACCGTGTCCTTGCCAATTTTTTCCTCGGCGTCCACGCGGCACCGGTTCCGACGAAGTTCTTCACCAGCCAGGATGAGGCTGTCAACTGGTTGATGACGCGGGCCGATGCTCGCGAGTAACGACGACTGGCGGCTCGAACAACTGGTAGCAGGCATCGTCGTCCTCTCCTCCGGGGATCTGTCGAACCGGCTGGAGACTTCCCCTGCCCGGGACGGCATTGATGCCGTCACTACCGGCATCAATTTGCTCGCCGAAGAGCTCCAAAGCATGTATGACAGCCTGGAAGTCCGGGTCGCCGAACGCACGGCGCTGCTGGAAGACGCCAAGGCGGACCTGCGCCGGGTCATCAACACCGATGAACTGACAGGCTTGGCGAGCCGGTCGCTGCTGCGGGAGACAATCTCCCGCTCCGCCCTTGCGGCCGGGGAATCCTGCCGCCCGCCCGCGCTGATCCTGGTGGACCTGGATGCCTTCAGATTGGTCAACGACAGCCTGGGAAATGCTGCGGGGGACAGCGTCCTGGTGGAAATCGCCCGGCGCCTGAGGTCCGCCGCCGACGGGCAGCATCTTGTGGCCCGGCTCAGCGGAGACGAATTCGCCGTGCTGGTCAGGGACTGCGACCCCGAGTCCGTGCTGCAGCTCGCCGCCCGCCTCGTGACGGCCACCGAGGCAGCCATCCCGGCGGGCGGAATCACCGTAAACGTCACGACAGGAACAGGCGTAAGGTTCGGCGAGTCCGGGCTCCGAGCCGACGAACTCATCCGGGACGCCAACATTGCCTTGCACGAGGCGAAAAAACTGGGCCGCAACAAGTTGCAGGTTTTTTCCCCGGCCATGCACGAGACCGCGAAGGCGCGGGTCCATCTCGTCACGGAAGTACGGACCGCGATCGCCGCCGGCGAGTTTGAGCTGCACTACCAGCCAATCGTCGACCTGCGCACGGGCGGTGTCGCCGGAGCCGAGGCCCTGATCCGCTGGCGGCATCCGAGCCGGGGGCTGCTGGCGCCCGCTTCGTTCCTCGCCTCGGCGGAAGAAAGCGGCCTGACCGTGGAAATAGGCCGCTGGGTATTGGACCAGGCCATCGCACAGGCCGGCCGCTGGCGGACCGTACCGGGCCTTCCCGAAGATTTCCGCATCCATGTCAACCTGTCAGCTGTGGAACTCCACCACAGCGACCTGGCCGGGTACGTCCAAGGCCTGCTCGCGAAGTACGGGGTGGTGCCGGAACATCTCGCGATCGAAATAACCGAAACGGCGATCATGAGCGGCGGACCGGAAGTCTCCCGAACCATGGAAGCGCTCACCGGGCTCGGCATTCCCCTGGAGATTGACGACTTCGGCACTGGCTATTCGTCCATCAGCTACCTGCGGACCCTGCCGGCCCTGCACGCGAAAATCGACAAGTCACTCATCGATGGCCTGGTGCAGGACAGCCAACAGGAAGAATTCGTCGCTGCAATCCTGCAGTTGATCCACTCGGCGGGCCTTGGCGCCGTAGCCGAGGGAATCGAGCACCGGGAACAGGCAGAGAAGCTCAAGGAAATGAAGTGCGAATTCGGGCAGGGCTATTTCTTCAGCCGGCCTCTTGCGGTGGCTGATATGACGGCACTTCTTGCCGCCGGTGATCTGCACTGCATCGCGTCCCCGGCCGGCAGCCGGGAGGGCCAGGGACGTCGCCGAGCGGACGCACCAACGTAATGGTCCGGCTGCCGGATGCACTGGCCAAATCCACCGACACCCTTCGGCTTGTGGTCCGGGTGGCCGCCCTGTCCCTCAGGTTCCCCCGGCACCCTAATAGCCTCTGGGACGAATTTTGGCGCGGTGTTGCGGCAGGTTCGCTGCGTGAGGCCGTCATCTGGGAAGCCAACGCGGAGGGAGAAATGGGCCAGCACCTTGCTCGTCTGGCCGGTCTGCTGGATACCGGGCTCCCAATCGTCGACCTCGGCTGTGGCACCGGGGCCCCGTCCCGGCGGCTCGCCGAGCTGTTTCCCGCAGTCGTCGGAGCCGACGTTTCGCCCGGAGCCGTGGCCGCCGCCACCTCGGCCAGCGCTGGGGTGCCGCACCTCAGATTCGTTGTCCTGGACGCTACGGACCCGGAAGCCGTCACTGGCCTTGCAGTCAATCTGGGCGAAGCAAACGTCTTTGTGCGCGGTGTGTTCCATGTCCTGAGCCCACGCCGCCAGGCTGCGTTGGCGCGGTCCATCGAACCGCTGCTGGGAACCCACGGCCGGATCTACCTGGTCGAGTCGAACGTCCCCGGCGGGGCCCTCGACTATCTGCGCGGGCTGGGTGCCACCGGACGTGCCATCCCCGCGCCCCTGAGGCAGGCCATCGCGACCCTTCCTAAACCGGGCCATTTTGGTGCACAGCAACGGGGCCGGGCGTTCCCTGCCGGGCACTGGACGGTGTTTGCGGACGGCGCGACAACCCTGGAGACAGCACCCATGCAGGACGGCGGTTCCGGCGTCACGATCCCGGCCTACTGGGCGGTTCTGGGCAAACGGCACAGCTAGCGGCCGGCCCCGGCCCGCGACGGCTCTGGCTGCGGCGGCCGGGCCAGGTGTTAGTCCGTAGGGCTGGTGTTGACCCGTACGTAGTCGCGCGGGACCACCACCATGGGAACCGGCAGGGCCAACAGTACTTTGTGTGCCGTGCTGCCAATGAACAGTTTATTCTTCTCCGCCAAGCGGGAGGAGCCCACGATCAGGATCTCGCCCTCGTCCCATTCGAGGTCGTCGATCGCCTCCTCAATGGAGCGCCCGTGGGCAACTTCAACGCTTACCTGGTGCCCCGCCGGCAGCCGGCCGGCGGCCGCGGTGAGAACGGTATTGGCATGCACGTGCGCCGCATTGATGTTTTCGCCGCCGATCCCTTCGGCGTCGAGTTCCACGAGGGAAACCAGCCGCAGCGGGACGCCGCGGCGTTCAGCGGATTCGATCGACACCTCGATCGCCGCATCCGCCCCGCTGCGCTGGCCCACCGCGAGGGTCAGCCGCGTGATCGCTTCGGTCCGGCGGTAACCGCGCGGGGCCAGCGCCACCGGAACCGGAGAGGCATGGAGCAGGGCGTTGGCAGCACTGCCGATGGTGTAACGCTTAAACAGCCCGGCGCTGGCGGCACCAACAACGATCAGGCCGGCCCTGTATTCCAGGGCCGCGTCGATGAGGCCTGCGGCGTGCGAATCGGCTTGGCGGACATGGAACCGGGCCTCGATGTCCTTGGGTACAAGGGACAGGCCCTCCCGTTCGGCCCGGAGTACTTCCTGCTCGGCTGCGCTGATACGGCTGCCCTCAGGGTTCATCGCGACATAGGGCGTTCGCCGGTCCACCACGTAGACCAGGTCAAGGTGCGCGCCCTGGGCGCGGGCCATGGCGGAGGCCAGGGCCACGGCGTCAGCGCCGCGTTCGCTGGGAGTGTAGCCGACTACGTATCGCATGTATGAACCCCTTATGGGTCTGTGGCAGAAGCCAGCCTTGCTCCGGGGGTCCCGGGCGACGTCGGCCGGTCTGCGTTCCTGCAGTGGTAGGAACGACTCTAGCCCAGCAGGACCCGAATTGGCCGGGATGGTCAGCGGGATTTGGCGCCGCGCCCGGCAACGCTCCGATCCGACGCCGGGCGCGGCCCGGATTAACCCAGCAGGGCCCCGGACCGTGGTCCGGGGCCCTGCTGTTGTCCGGCCGGGGTTGTTGTCCGGCGGGCCGGATCCGTTAAGCGTTCGCCTTGACGGCGGCGGCCAGCACCTGGAGTCCGTCCAGCAGGAGCTCGTCGCTGATGACCAGCGGCGGCAGCAGGCGGATAACGTTCCCGTACGTGCCACAGGTCAGGATGATGACGCCCTCCTTCAGGCAGGCTGCGGCGACGGCCTTGGTCAGCTCCGGGTTCGGCTCCTTGGAGCCGGCCTGGACAAGTTCTATCGCCAGCATCGCACCGCGTCCGCGGACCTCACCGATCACTGGCTGTTCAGCGGCGAGTTCGCGCAGTTTGCCGAGCGCGATCTCCTCGATGTGCTTGGCCCGGGCGTTCAGGCCGTACTGTTCCATCGAGCCGATCGACGCCAGCGCCGCAGCGCAGGCCACCGGGTTGCCGCCGTAGGTGCCGCCGAGGCCGCCGGGGTGGACGGCGTCCAGCAGCTCCGCCCGGCCGGTGATCGCGGAGAGCGGCATGCCGCCGGCAATGCCCTTGGCCATGGTGATGATGTCCGGGATAACGCCTTCGTGGTTGACGGCAAACCATTCACCCGTGCGGCAGAAGCCGGACTGGACTTCGTCGGCGATGAAGACGATGCCCTTGTCCTTGGCCCAGGCGGCAAGAGCCGGCAGGAAACCCTCGGCCGGGACGATAAAGCCGCCCTCGCCCTGGATCGGTTCGATGATGATCGCGGCGACCTGGTCCCCGCCGATCTGCTTTTCGATCATCGTGATGGCGCGCTTGGCGGCCTCGGCACCGGTGATCCCCGGGTTTTCCTCGCGGAAGGGGTAGCTCATCGGCATCCGGTAGACCTCGGGCGCGAACGGGCCGAAGTTGGTCTTGTACGGCATGGCCTTGGCGGTCAGTGCCATCGTCAGGTTGGTCCGGCCGTGATAGGCGTGGTCGAACGCGACGACCGCGTCACGGCCGGTGGCCAGGCGTGCCACCTTGACGGCGTTTTCCACGGCTTCGGCACCTGAGTTGAACAGCACGGTGCGCTTCTCGTGGTCGCCCGGGGTGAGTCGGTTCAGCTGCTCCGCGACGGCGACGTAACCTTCGTAGGGGGTGACCATAAAGCAGGTGTGGGTGAAGTGCTCCACGGCTTCCTTGACCGCGCCGACGACGGCCGGGTCAGAGGCGCCGACGCTCGTTACGGCGATGCCGGAGCCGAGGTCGATGAAGGAGTTGCCGTCGACGTCGTGGATGATCCCGCCGTCGGCATCGGCAACGAAGACCGGGACGCTGGAGGCGACGCCGGCAGCGACGACGGCCTTGCGGCGCTCGGTCAGGGCGAGGGACTTGGGTCCCGGAAAGTCGGCCTGGACGCGGCGCTTTTGCTCCAGACGGTACGTGATGTCATGTGCGGTGATGGTCATGGGAAAGCCTTTCTAAGCGTGAAGTGGGGGCTAAGCCGGGCGGGCGGGTGAGTTAGGCGTCGAGCGCGCTCATCACGTGCTTGATGCGGGTGTAGTCTTCGACGCCGTACATGGAGAGGTCCTTGCCGTAGCCGGAGTGCTTGAAGCCGCCGTGCGGCATCTCGGCGGTGAGCATGATGTGCGTGTTGATCCAGACGGCGCCAAAATCAAGGTCCCGGCTGACGCGCATGGCCGTGCCGTGGTCGGTTGTCCAAACGCTGGCGGCGAGGGCGTAGTCGACGTCGTTGGCCAGCTCCACGGCCTCGTCCTCGGTGCTGAACTTCTGCACCGTGATGACCGGGCCGAACGTTTCCTTCTGCACAATGTCATCGCTCTGTCTGGCGCCCGTGACGATCGTGGGCTCGAAGAAGAATCCCTTCTCACCCGCCCGGTGGCCGCCGGTCTCGATCCGGCAGTTCGCCGGCAGGTGGTCCACAACTGCGGTGACGGCGTTGAAATGGTTGACGTTGTTGAGCGGGCCGAAGTAGTTCTCTTCATCGTTCTGAGAACCTGTGCGCAGGGTCTTGGTGTGTTCGACCATGGCTGCAACAACGTCGTCGTGGACGTCTTCCTGGACCAGGACGCGGGTGATCGCGGTGCAGTCCTGGCCGGCGTTGAAGAACGCAAATTCGGCGATGGCCGCGGCGCTCTTCTTCAGGTCGGCGTCTTTGAACACGATGGCCGGGGCCTTGCCGCCAAGTTCCAGGTGGGCGCGCTTGAGGCCCTTCGCGGCACCGGACGCGACCGCGATGCCGGCGCGGACGGAGCCGGTGATCGAGACCAGGCCGGGGACCTTGTGCTCGACCATCAGGGCGCCGGTCTCGCCGGTGCCCAGCACAACATTAAGCACGCCCGCCGGGAAGATGCCGCCGGCGAGGCGGGCCAGCACGAGGGTGGATTCCGGCGTGGTGTCCGAAGGCTTGAGTACCACGGTGTTGCCCGCGGCCAGGGCCGGCCCGATTTTCCAGATCGCCATCAGGAACGGGTAGTTCCAGGGTGCAACCTGCGCGACTACGCCGATAGGTTCGCGCCGCACGTAGGACGTGTGGCCCTCGAAGTATTCTCCGGCGGACTTGCCCTCCATAATGCGGGCGGCACCGGCGAAGAACCGCAACTGGTCCGCCCCGGCGGCAACTTCCTCGGCGGCGATCAGGGACCGGACCTGTCCGGTGTTCCGGTGCTGTGCTTCGACGAGTTCGTCGCTGTTGGCCTCGACGGCATCAGCGAGCTTAAGCAGCATCAGCTGGCGCTGGCCCGGCGTCACATGCTTCCAGGTCTTGAAGGCATCATTCGCGGCGGTCATCGCGGCGTCGACGTCGGCCTGGACCGAAATCGGGGAGATGGCAACGACGTCCCCGTTCGTGGGGTTGACGATGTCCAGTACCCCGGTTCCGGCAGGGGTAACAAACTCGCCGTTGATGAAGTTCTGCAAGGTTTGAACCACGGTGTACAACCTCTTTCACGCTGAAAGGACCCGATGAGACTGCTCCGAGCCTATGCCAGCGGTGCACACCAGGGAATAGTCACCTGCACACCATTCCAGCGTGATTTTAGTGCGCTTGCCCAGCCCCCGGTTATCCTGAAGTTATGGCCATTTCACTCGCTGCTCTGTTGGGGGTTCCGTCCCTCAAACTCGCCAAGGCCGGCCTCGCCGAGACCACCTGGCACCAGGACATTGCCTGGGTGGCCGTTACCGAACAGGAAGATCCGCAGCGGTTCCTCAACGGCGGCGAGCTGGTCCTCACCACCGGCATGCGCCTCAAAAGCGCCCCGGAACAGCGCCGCTTCGTCCGTCAGGTCCAGCGCGCCGGGGCGGTAGGCATCGGCTTTGGGATCGGCCTGACGCACGAGGCCGTGCCGCAGGCACTGATCGCCGAAGCCAACCGGTGGGGCCTGCCGGTGGTGGCGGTCCCGTATGAGACGCCGTTTATTGCGATCGGCAAGCTGGTCGCCGATGCCCAGTCCGCCGACCATTTCACCAAGCTGGAACGGCTCATTGCCGGGCACCAGATCCTGGCCCGCGCCCTGCTTACCGGCGGCGGCCTCGCCGAACTGCTCAAGCACCTCGGATCCATGCTGCGGACAGAGATCGTGCTGACCCAGTTCACCGCGCAGCTTTACAGCAGCGAGCCCGGTCACGCGGCGCCCAGCGCCGAAGGCTGGGCATCCTTCCCGATTCCCACCGGCCGCCGCGACGCCTGCACCCTGTGGGTGCGGCAGCCGTTTGAGGACTCCGGGATTGTGGGCTATGCCCAGAACCTGATCAGCGTCGAGCTCAACAACATGGTCAAACAGCGGCAGTCCCAGCGCGCGCTGGCGGGCCAGGTCCTCGAGGATGTAATCCACGGGACCCTGGAGGCCAATGAGGCCACCCGGCGGCTGGCCGGAATCGGCATCAACAGCACCCGCAGGAACGTTGTGCTGCTGGCAGAATCGGCCGCCCACCCCAAACAACTGGTCACCTCCTCCCTGCCGCAGCCGCTGGAAGGGTCGATCAGCGCCGTCGTCGGCAAGGATCTGGTGGCCGTGGTCCCCGACGACGGTTCCGGCGCCGGGGCCCTGGCCCGCAGCCTCAGCGATCATCTGGCCGAAGCCGGAATCCACGCGACGATCGGGATCGGCGGAGCCTACACAAAACCCAACGGGCTGCGCTGGAGCTATTTCGAGGCCCGTGACGCGGCAAGCCACGGCCTGCCCGTGAACGAACCTGAGCGGCTGAGCCTAACCTCGCTGCTGCTGGCCAGCGAGGATGTGCCGCTGGCGGACATGGCGAACGAGTCCCTCAACCCGCTCCGGAGCTTTGATGCCGCCCACGGCGCCGAGCTGTTGCCCACGCTCGAGAGCTACCTGAACAACAACGGCTCGGTGGCGGCCGTGGCCGAGGAGCTCACGCTGCACCGGAACACGGTCCGCTACCGGCTTGCCCAGATCACCGAACTCACCGGCTACGACCCGGCTCAGACCTCGGACCGTGTGCAGCTGTGGCTTGCGCTGGCCGTGCAGCGTCTGGGCGCCCGCCACTCGGGCTAAGCACGGCCCCCGGCCGGTGCCGACCCATCCGCGTTCCCGACGGGTCCGAATAGCCCTATGGCACCTTTTTGGTGCGTTGAAACCGTACGGCTACCTAACTGGAGATGAACGTGAATAAGACCCTCAAGACCGCTACCCGGATCGCCGCAGGATCAGCACTGGCATTCTCCGCCTTCGCCGTCACGTCAATGCCGGCCCAGGCCGCCACCGCCCCTGACACCACGGCCGTGAGCAGCAGCCCGGCATCGAACAACCACTTCACCTTCGGTCCGTTGTTTGAAGGCGGGCTTATCAACGGCCCCCTGGTGGACGGCCCCCTGGTGGACACCGGTGTGATCGGACCTTTCCAGTTCGGCCAGTTCCAGTAAACCTCCCCTGACCCCGTCAGTCCGGCCGTCCGGCCGCCCTGGCGGGGTCATCCCGTCTGAGCCCGCGGCGCGGGCCGCTTCGCTGTGCCCTGAACGCGCCCACCTCGAAAGATACCGAGAAGGAACATGTCCCCGAATCCTCTGAACGCCCAGCCCAACACCTCCGGCGGCCGGCTGGATCTGAGTCCCGCGCAGCGGGGCATCTGGTACGCGCAGCGGCTGGCGCCGGAGAATCCGATGTACCAGATCGGGCAGTTCGTCGAGATTGAGGGAACGCTTGAGGTGCCGGTGCTGGCCGAGGCGCTGGCCCGGGCCGTGGCGGAAACCGATGCCCTCAATGTGGCCTTCGGCGAGGACCATGCAGGTCCGTTCCAGCTGCCGCGGTCCAACCCGGCCGGACTGGACGTCACGGATCTTAGCGGCGCCAACGACCCCGAGGCCCAAGCCCGGATGCTGATGGACTCGGACCTGGGCTTCCCCCGCGATGTCATCACCGATGAGCTGCTGCACACCGAACTGATCAGGATTTCCGACCAGCGGCACTTCTTCTACCAGCGCGTGCACCACCTGATGCTGGACGGCTACTCGGCCGTGCTGGTGCTCAAGCGCGTGGCAGAGCTTTATCAGGGCCTGCTGGGGGGCTCCGACGGCAATGGCGCCGGGCGTGACCGGCCGCGGGCCTTCGGCGCCTTGCCCGAGCTGCTGGCCGCCGAGAGCGACTACGCAGAATCAGCGACCGCCGACGCTGACCGCAGCTTTTGGAAAGACCAGCTGCAGGGCGCTTCGGCCGCAACAGGACTCGCCGGCCGGCCGACGGGTACGGCCAGTTCGCTGGTCCGCGCCACCAGGACGCTGCCGCCCACGGCCGTCGCCGCGCTGGCCTCAGCCACCGGATCCGCACCTGCCCAGATCCTCACAACGGCAGCCCTTTACCTGCACCGGATCACCGGCGAACGCGAGGTCTCCGTGGCACTGCCGGTGACCGCGCGCCGCGGCCAACTGGCGAAATCCACGCCGTCCATGCTCTCCAACATCCTGCCGATCCGGATCGGCGTCGAACCCGGCGCGACAGTGCGGGATACCGTCAGCGCCATGGGCGCCACCCTGCGCGGCGCCCTCATCCACCAGCGCGCCCGCTTCGAGGACCTGAATGCCCAGAGCGGCTACCGCGGCCCCTCGGTGAATATCCTGCCCGTCCTGGAAAACATCAGTTTTGGCCCGGCCCGCGGCACCATGAACATTCTCTCCACCGGCCCCATCGATGACCTCTCCATCATCATCCACGGCCTGGCCGGCGGTTCGGCGCCCGAGGGCGGTTCCCGCGGCAAAGCGGCGCCCACCGTCCAGTTCGAAGCCAACGCGGCGCTCTACAGCACATCGGAACTGCAGGAGCATCTGGAGCGCTTCGTCCGGCTCCTCGACGCCGTAGCTACCGAGCCCGAGTCGCTTCTGGCCTCACTGTCGGTGACCACCGCAGCCGAAGAACTTTCGCTGCTGGCGGCCGGGGAGGCCGGGGACGCGGACCTTCCCGGGCACACCATAGTGGAGGAGTTCCGGCTCAACGCCCGCGAGTCCGGCCCCCGGACCGCCGTCGTGGCGCCCGACGGCGAACTGACCTTCGGCGAGCTCGAATCGCGGTCGAACCAGCTGGCCAGGTTCCTCAGCAGCCACGGGGCGGGCCCCGGGCAGACCGTTGCCGTCCGGCTGGGCCGCAGCGTCCTGCTGCCCGTCGCAATCCTGGCGATCCTGAAATCCGGCGCCGCATACCTGCCGCTGGACCCGGACTACCCGGCGGGCCGGGTCGAGGGCATGCTCGAAGATGCCGCGCCGGTCCGGCTGCTGACGTCCGGAGCCTTCACCGGCGACGCGTCCGAGCATGCCGACCTCGCCACGGATGTACCCGTCACTGTGCTCGATGCCGCCCTGATGGTGTCCTGCCTGGACGGCAAGGACGCATCACCGCTTCCGTGCCCGGCCGGCCAGCAGGATCTCGCGTACGTCATCTTTACCTCCGGTTCCACCGGCCGGCCCAAAGGCGTCGGCGTCGAGCATCTGGCCCTGCTGAACCTTTACACCTCGCACCGGGAGAGCATCTTCGCCCCCGCAGAAGAGCGGCTGGGGCGGAAGTTGCGGGTCGCGCACACCGCAGGGTTGTCCTTTGACGCCTCCTGGGACCCCATCCTCTGGCTCATCGCCGGACATGAACTGCATCTGGTGGACAACCAGACCCGCCGGGACCCGGAAGCCCTCAGCAGCTACCTGGCCGGCACCGGCATCGACTCGATCGAAACCACCCCGTCCTTCGCCAAGGTGCTGCTGGCCGGGGGCTTGTTCGACCAGGCCGCCCACCCATCCGTGGTGGCCCTGGGCGGCGAAGCCGTCGACCCGCCGCTGTGGAGCGCCCTCGCCGAGAAGGAAGGGCTCGTGGCCTACAACTTCTACGGCCCCACGGAGACGACTGTCGATTCCCTCACCGCCGTGATGTCCCCCGGCACGGAACCGACCCTCGGTGACTCCGTAGCCAACAGCCGGCACTACATCCTGGACTCCGGCCTGAACCCGGTTCCCGTCAACGCCATCGGTGAGCTCTACGTCGCCGGCATCAACCTGGCCCGCGGCTACCTTGACCAGCCCGGGCTCAGCGCCGAACGCTTCGTCGCCGACCCGTTCGTTCCGGACGGCTCCCGGATGTACCGGACCGGCGACGTCGTCCGGCGCCTGCCGGACGGCACCCTGGAATTCCGCGGCCGGATGGACGCCCAGGTCAAGATCCGCGGTTTCCGGATCGAGCTCGCCGAAATCGAGGAAGCGCTCCGCGGCCTCGACGGGGTGGAACACGCCGCCGTCGCCGTCACGAAGAACCGCGCCGGCTACGACCAGCTGCTCGGCTATGTCACCGCGGCCGGACCGGACGGAACCACACTGGACACGGCCGGACTCCGGCACGCAGTCCGCCGGCAGCTGCCGGATTATATGGTGCCCACCGCCGTGCAGCAGATCCCCGACATCCCGCTGACCGCCAACGGCAAACTGGACTCCCGGGCCCTTCCTGCTCCGCAGCAGGAAACCGCCGTCTCGACGCCACGCAATGAGCGGGAACGGATCGTAGCCGATGCCTTTAAGGAGGTCCTGGGCCTCGACGCCGTCGGCGTGGACGACGACTTTTTTGAACTCGGCGGCCACTCGCTGCTGGCGACCCGGCTCGTGGCACTGCTGCGGGACCGGACCGGGGTCGCACCGGCGCTGCGCACGGTTTTTGAACAGGCCACCGTGGCTGCCCTCGCCGGCACCCTTGAGTTGGGAGCCAACAACGCCCACCCGCTCAAGCCCGCCGACCGCCCGGCCGTTGTGCCGCTGTCCTTCGCCCAGCGCAGGCTGTGGTTCCTGAACCGCTTCGATCCGGAGTCCGGCGCCTACAACATCCCTGTGGTGCTGGACCTCAAAGGCACCCTGGACGTCCCGGCGCTTTATGCTGCGATCAACAGGCTGGCCGGACGCCACGAAACACTGCGGACGGTTTTTCCGCTGATCGACGGTGAACCCGCCCAGCAGATCCTGCCCGACGGCGAGCGGCCGGTGGAACTGCTGGCTGTCCAGTGCAGCGCCGAAGGACTGCCGGGCGCCCTCGCAGCGGAAACCCGCCGCGGCTTCGACGTCACACGCGAACTGCCGCTGCGCGCCGTGCTGTTCCAGCTGGCGCCGGAGCACCACGTATTGGCCATCACACTGCATCACATTGCCGCAGACGGCTGGTCCCTGGCACCGCTCGCGCAGGATCTCTCGCTCGCCTACAACGCCCTCGCCTCGGGCGCGGACACCGCACTGGCGCCGCTGCCGGTGCAATACGCCGACTACACGCTGTGGCAGCGCGGCGAACTGGGCAGCGAAGCTGACCCGACGAGTGCCATCTCCCGCCAGCTGGAGTTCTGGACCCGCGAACTGCGCGGCGCTCCGGAGGAACTCCGGCTGCCGTTCGACTTCATCCGGGGCGCGCACAGCGCCGCCGGACCGGCGTCGTCAGTTCCCCTGACCATCCGTCCGGAAACCAGCGCCCGGCTAAACGCGCTGGCACGCGAACACAACGCCAGCCTCTTTATGGTGCTGCAGGCCGCGCTCGCGGCCCTGCTCACCAAGTCCGGCGCGGGAGAGGACATCCCGCTCGGCACCCCCGTGGCCGGCCGCACGGACACCCAGCTCAACGAGCTGGTGGGCTTCTTCGTCAACACCCTGGTGCTGCGGACCAACACCTCCGGAAATCCCACCGCGGCGGAGCTCGTGGAAAGTGTCAGGTACACAAACCTGCACGCCTACGCCAACCAGGACGCGCCCTTTGAGCGTGTGGTCGAGGAGCTCAACCCGGCCCGGTCCCAGCACCGCCACCCTCTGTTCCAGGTGATGCTCACGCTGCAGAACACTGCGGCTGCCGGGCTGAACATGAACGGGCTCGATGCCACCGCGGACCTGAGCCAGGAACCGGGCGGGGCTAAATTCGACCTGCTGCTGGACCTGGTGGAAGCTGCCACCGATGAGGACGGGCCCGCGGCCACCGGCATCCGCGGCTCACTCGCCTACAACCCCGCGTTGTTCGCCCGGTCCACCGTCGAGCAGCTCGTGGCAGGGTACGTAGCAGTGATCGAGCAGTTCGCCGCAGATCCCGGGATCACGCTGGACCGGCTGCGGATCCAGTCCCCCGAGCAGCACCAGCTCGCCCTGGCACACAGCCTGAGTGCAGGGGCACCCGGGTCCGGCGACTTCGGCCCGGAAACCGTCGTGGATGCCCTCCGCGCCACGATGGCACGGACTCCGAACGCGCCGGCACTCGTGGACGCCACCGGGGCCATGAGTTTCGCCCGGCTCGATGCCCGGGTCCGGGCCCTCGCCGCCGGACTGATGGCCTCCGGTGTGGGCCCTGGCGACCGGGTCGCCGTTGCCCTGCCGCGCACTGCCGACGTGGTGACTGCGGCCCTCGCGGTACTGGCCGCCGGCGCCGTCTACATCCCCGTGGACCTTTCCTACCCGCAGGAGCGGATCCGGGTGATCCTTGAAGACGGCGCTCCCGCCGTCGTCATCTCCGCCGCACCGTCCGCGGCGGACCGCGGCACCGACGGCCCGCGGCACCTCGACGTCGGCACGCTGCTGGCGGCGGGTGCCGAGGTCACCGACGCGGACCTGGCACAGCGCCGCCCGGCCGCCGGCGACCTCGCCTACGTGCTCTACACCTCCGGTTCCACCGGGCGACCCAAGGGCGTCGCCGTGCCGCACGGCGCACTGGCCAACCTGTACCGGCACCACCACCGCACACTGTACGTACCGCGCTTCCAGGCCGCCGGTCCGGACGGTACCGTGTCCGTGGCCCATATCGCCGGGCTTGGCTTCGACGCCGCCTGGGACCCGATGCTGTGGCTGATCGCCGGCGCGGAGCTCCACATCGTGGCTGACGAGGTCCGCAGCGACGCCGAATCACTCGCTGGCTACTGCCGCAGCCACGGCATCGACGTGCTGGAAACGACGCCGTCCTACGCCGGCCAGCTTCTGCACAGCGGCCTGCTCGACCCGGCCCGGGACCAGCCGCTGCTCCTCGCCCTTGGCGGCGAGGCTGTGACGGCCGAGCTCTGGACGCAGCTGGCCTCGACTCCCGAGGTCGCGGCCCATAACTTCTACGGTCCCACTGAGTTCACTGTGGACTCGGTGACCGCTGAGATCAGCGGCGGCTCACCGTCCATCGGCCGTGGCATCGCCAATACGGACACCTTTGTCCTGGACCCGTACCTGGCGCTGGCTCCGGCAGGCGTGCCGGGCGAGCTGTACCTTGCCGGTCCCGGCATGGCACGCGGCTACGACCGGCGCCCCGCCGAGACGGCCTGCCGTTTTGTGGCCAACCCCTTCGCCGCCGACGGCAGCCGGATGTACCGCACCGGCGACCTGGTCCGCCGGGCACCGGATGGCTCCCTGGAGTTCCTCTCCCGCACGGACGAACAGGTCAAGGTCCGCGGTTTCCGGATCGAACTCGGCGAAATTGAGGCCGCGCTGGCCTCCCACCCGCAGCTTGACCGCGCGGTAGCCGTGGCCGACGGCGAGCCGGCCCACCGTGTGGTGGCCTACTACACGGGGAGCGCCGGAGCCGAGGATCTGCGCGAGCTGGCCGCCGGCAAGCTGCCCGACTACATGGTGCCGTCCGTCTTTATGCAGTTGTCCGCGATTCCCCTGACGCCGCACGGCAAGCTGGACCGCAAAGCCCTGCCGGCTCCCTCCGCGGGCACCGGCGCGGGCTCCGGGGCCGCTCCCGAGACCGCTGACGAACGCACCATGTGCGGGATCTTCGCCGATGTCTTGGGCGTTGCTGAGGTCTCGATGGGCGATGACTTCTTCGTCCTGGGCGGACACTCCCTGCTCGCCGTCTCGATGATGGGCGGAATCCGCGACGCCTTTGGCACCGAACTTCCGCTGCGTATGCTCTTCAACGAGCCCACACCGGCCGGGCTGCTCTCGGCAGTGCACCGGCAGACCGGTACCCCGGGGACCGAAGCTTCCGCGGCGGCGCCGGCAACGGCGCCGGGCTCCGGGCAGCGGGAGCCGGCCGCTGAGCCGGTCTCCCTTACGGAATGGCTGGCAAACAACGATTCTGCCCGCAATGCCCGGCCGGAGCTCTCGTACGCCCAGTCCCGGATGTGGTTCCTCAACCAGCTGGATCCGGGCTCGGCCGACTACAACATCTCCCTGGCGGTGCGTCTGACCGGTGAACTCGACGAACAGGCACTGGCCGCCGCCGTCGGCGCGCTGTTCCGGCGCCACGACGTCCTCCGGACCATCTACCCGGAGACCGGCGGAGTTCCGGAGCAGCTGGTCCTGGACCCCTCTGACGCCACCCACGGCGCGGGCATGCACCTGACCGTCAATCCGCCCGCGGCGCGCGACGCAGTCCCGGTGCTGCTGCGGGACGACGCAGAGCACGGCTTTGATGTCCGCTCCGAGCTGCCGCTGCGGGCGAGGTTGATCCCCGTCCGCTCAGCCGGCTCACCGGAGTGGGTCCTGCACCTTGTGATGCACCACATCGCAAGCGACGGGGCGTCCCTGGCCCCGCTGGCGCGGGACCTCTCTGCCGCCTACACGGCCGCCCGCGGCCAGGGCCCGGCCGCCGCTCCGGCACCCCTGCCCCTGCAGTACGCCGACTACGCCCACTGGCAGCGGCAACAGCTCGACGGGAGCGCCCTTACGGCCAAACTGGACCACTGGCGCCGCACCCTGGCCGGGATCCCCGCAGAGCTGATGCTGCCGGCGGACCACCGCAGGCCCCGCGAGTCACGCCAGCCCGGCCGGCAGCTGGGCTTCCTGCTCGGTGCGGACAGCGTCACTGCACTGAACGCCCTGGCCTCGGCATCGAACGCCAGCCTGTTTATGGCGCTCCACGCCGCCCTGGCCGCTTTCCTGCACCGCAGCGGCGCCGGCGAGGATCTGGTGATTGGTTCCCCCACCGCCGGACGGACGGACCCCGCCCTGCGCGAGCTGGTCGGCTTCTTCGTCAACACCCTGCCGCTGCGCGTGGACGCCGCCGGAGACCCCAGCCTGCGGACCATGCTCGGCCGCTCGCGGGAAGGCATCCTGGATGCCTTCGACCATAACGACGTACCGTTCGAACGGCTCGTCGAGGCCGTCAACCCGGACCGTGAACTGGGACGCCACCCGCTGTTCCAGACCATGCTCACCGTGGACACCGGGGCTCCTGCCGTTCCGCAACTGCCCGGAGTCCGGGTGGACGCCGAACCCGAAACAGGGTCGGGCGAGGCGAAATTCGACCTCTCCTTTACGTTCCGGCCCGACGGCGGAAACGGCGGACTGGCCGGCACGCTGGACTACAACGCTGCGATGTTTGAGGACGCCACGGCCCGGCGCCTGGCCGCCAGTTTCGGCCGGTTCCTGGAGCTCGCCGCAGCTTCCCCGGACACCCCGGTTTCGCTGCTGGGCCTGATCGGGACTGCGGAAGCTGGCGCCCTGATGAAGGTCACCGCCGGATCCCGCTCGGATCCGTCTGCGGAAGACCCCGAACCCGGAATCCTGGCGGCGTTCGCCGCCACGGTCCGGGCGACGCCGGACGCCGCAGCGGTGGTCGCGGCCGATGGCACCCTGAGCTTTGCCGGACTTGCCGCCTCGGCATCCCGGATCGCGGCCGCACTCACCGGGACAGGTGTCAGCCGCGGCGACGTTGTATCCGTGCTGCTCCCCCGCTCACGGGCAACGGTTGAGGGCATGTTCGGTGTACTGGCCGCCGGCGCCGTCTACAACCCGATCGACACCGAATACCCGGACGAGCGCGCCTCGGCAATCATCGCGGACGCTGCCCCGCCGGTCATCCTGACCAGCCGCAGCGTGGCCGCCCGGGTGGAGCAAATCCTCGCCGGGCTGACGGTCCGGCCCCGGGTGCTGGTCCTGGAAGACCTGGCGGCAGTGACGGAACCGGAGAAGGAACCCGGCCGGGACACCGTCGCCGCCGCGCTGGCAGCGTTTGCCGTTCCGGAGCCGCGCGAGCTGGCCTATGTGATCTTCACATCCGGTTCCACCGGCCGGCCCAAAGGCGTCGAGATCAGCCATGGCGCCCTGGCTGCCCTGCTCGGATCGCACCGCGAGACCCTGCTGTCCGGCCTCGGACACCGCCGGGCCGCACACACCACAGGCGTTGGCTTCGACGCCTCCTGGGACCCGATCCTGTGGATGGTGGCGGGCCACGAGCTGCACCTGATCGACGACGAGACCCGCCGCGACGCGCAGCAGCTGGCCGCCTACTTCGCAGCGCATGGCATCAACGCGTGGGAGACCACCCCCGGCTATCTCCGGCAGCTCCTGGCCGAGCCGGAATTCACCCGGCTGCTTGAGGCGCACACCCCCGGCGGCGGCGAGGCGGAACGTTTTAGCCTGGCCCTCGGCGGGGAGGCCTTCGACGCAGGACTGTGGAACACAGTTGCCGCACACCGCGGCGTCCAGGCCTGGAACCTCTACGGACCTACCGAAGCCACCGTGGATACCGTGCTGGCCCGGGTTGGCGGGACCGGCGAGCCGGTGCTGGGCAGCCCCACCGCGGGCACCCGGCTTTACGTCCTGGACGACCGGTTGCAGCACACCCTTCCCGGCGCGGCCGGCGAGCTCTACATCGCCGGCCGCCAACTGGCCCGCGGCTACCGCGGCCGTCCGGAGCTGACGGCCGAGCGCTTTATTGCGGATCCCTTCACCGGCGGCGGCGAACGAATGTACCGCACCGGCGACCTGGTCTTCCGGCACGCCGACGGCCGGCTGGTATTTGCCGGCCGCAACGATGACCAGCTGAAGATCCGCGGCTTCAGGGTCGAACCCGGCGAAGTGGAGCAGGCCCTGCGCAGCGCCGCCGGCGTCAGCGCCGCCGTCGTCCGTGCCGTCGGCACCGACGGCGGCACGCGCCTGATCGGGTACGTCGTTCCGGCGGCACCCGGCCACACGGCGGACTCCGCCGACGGCCCCGATGCCGGAACCCTGTCCGGGGAGGTCCGCGACCACGTACGGGGCCTGCTGCCGGACTACATGGTTCCCGCCGCCGTTGTGGTGATCGATGAGGTGCCGCTGACCCCGCACGGCAAGGTGGACACGGCCGCGCTGCCGGATCCCGGCAGCACGGCCCGCACTGCCGGGCGGGGTCCGCGGACGCCGCGGGAAAAAACCGTCGCGGCGATCTTCGCCGACGTGCTGTCCCTGGACCGGGCCGGCGTGGACGAATCGTTCTTCGAGCTCGGCGGCCACTCGTTCCTGGCCCGGCCGCTCATCGCCAAGGTCAACGCTGCACTGGGGACGGAGTTGACGGTCCAGTCGCTGTTCCGGGCGCCCACCGTCGAGGGCCTGCTCCGCGAGGCGTCCAAAGGTGCGCAGGAGAGCGCCGCGGACAGCCTGCGCCAACTGCTTCCGCTGCGGACCACCGGAACCAAGCTGCCGCTGTTTGCTGTGCACCCGGCATCCGGGATCAGCTGGGGCTATGCCTCCATGCTGGGCAAACTGGATCCGGAGCGGCCGTTGTTCGGACTCCAGATGCCCGGCATGGAACCGGGCCGCACCCACCCGATCGAGGCAGCAAACCTGACCGAACTGGCCGATGACTACATCGCCAAGCTCCGCTCCGTGCAGCCGGCGGGCCCCTACCATCTGATGGGGTGGTCCTTCGGCGGCCACCTCGTCCACCGGCTGGCCACCCGGCTGCAGGAACTCGGCGAGGAGGTGGCTTTCCTGGCCATCCTCGATGCCTTCCCCGGCAACCAGGAGGATAACGCCAAGGTGGGTACAGGCCAAGCGCTCTGGGCCAGCTACCTCGAAGCGCAAGGCTATGAGCTGGGGGAACAGGACAAGGCCGGGCTCGACGGGCAACGCGCCCAGGAAATCCTGCGCGAACACCACAACCCGCTGGGCAGCGTCCCGTTGGACTCCGTCAACGCCATGGTGGGCAACTTCCCGCCGCTGGCGCGGCTGATCCGCCAGGAGCAGCCGCAGGTTTTCGACGGCGACCTGCTGTTCCTCCGGGCCACCCGCGAGGTGCCTGAAGGCACCCCCGGCACCGGTGCCTGGCAGCCGTTCATCAGCGGGACCATTACCGATGTTGCCGTGGACGAGCGTCACTCCCAGCTGCTCAGTGACCGGGCTCTCAGCGCAATTATGCCGGCACTGGCCATCCAACTGGGCAGCGGACCCGAATAACCAGTGATGCCTCAGCTCCAGTAGGGGGCTGTCCGAACGCCAGAACTGACAGGAAAGGTCAACGTGACGAATCCATTCGATGACAAGTCCGCAACGTTCTCCGTACTCGTGAACGAGTACCAGCAGCACTCCCTCTGGCCGGCTTTCGCGGCAGTGCCGCAGGGCTGGGTCACCATGTTTGGCCCGGACAGCCGGGAGGCCTGCCTCGACTACGTATCCCGGACCTGGACGGATATGGCGCCGCGCAAGGTCGCAGAACTCGCTACTGCGCAGTGATCCGGGTCGAGAACGTCAGCAAGAGTTTCGGCAGCTTCAAGGCCCTTGACGGGCTCACGCTGCGGGCCGGCGAAGGAACGGTGCTGGGACTGCTGGGACCAAACGGTTCCGGCAAGACCACCACCGTCAAGGTGCTCACCACCTTGTTGTCCCCTGACAGCGGCGACGCCCGGGTCGCCGGCCACTCGGTGCTCAGCCATCCGGAGCTGGTGCGGCGGAACCTGGGCCTGTCCGGCCAGTATGCCGCCGTGGACGAGAAACTAACGGCCTTCGAAAACCTGCACATGGTGGGCCGGCTCTACGGGATGAACCGACGGACCGCCACGGCCAGGGCACACGAACTCCTCGAGAGCTTCCGGCTCACCGACGTCGCAGGCAAACGCTCCGGGACGTTTTCCGGCGGCATGCGGCGCCGGCTGGACCTCGCCGGAGCCATAGTCGCCCGGCCCAAGGTCGTTGTACTGGACGAGCCAACCACCGGACTTGACCCGCGGGGCCGCCTCGATACCTGGGACGTTGTGTCCGGTCTTGTGGCGGACGGCACCACCGTGCTGCTCACCACCCAGTACCTCGAGGAGGCCGATCGGCTCGCAGACCACATCGCCGTCATTAACCACGGCCGCGTCATCGCGGAGGGGACCGCGACGGAACTGAAACAAAGCGCCGGATCCGAACGGATCGACGTCGTGATGCGCAACGCCGCCGACCTCGCCGCGGCGGCCGGGGTGCTGGAGCAGGCAGCGGGCCCGGGCTCACGGCCCGAGCTGGACCCGCAAAACCTGCGGATTTCCGTCGCCGCTCCCGAAGGCCACCGGTTGCTGGTCCGGGTGCTTTCAGAACTTGATGCCCGCGCCCTGCCGGTAGAGGAAGCATCGCTGCGCCGCCCCACCCTGGACGACGTCTTCCTGCAGCTGACCGGCCACGCCGCGGCGCCGGCCCCGCAAGACCGGACGCCGGACGTGCAGACGCCGGAGAAAGTCGAGGTGCCAGCATGAGCGCCATCGCCGCAGCCGCCCGCGACAGCTCCGTCATTGCCCGGCGCAACCTCATCAACGTGGTGCGCACGCCCGGAGCGCTGGTCACCGGAATCGTGCAGCCGGTGATGTTCGTCCTGCTGCTGGGCTTCGTCTTCGGCGGCACCCTCGGCGGGGACCAATACCGCAGCTACCTGATCGGCGGCATCCTGGCGCAGACCCTGACGTTTAACGCCTCCTTCACCGCGGTCTACCTGGCCAAGGATCTCCAGCTCGGGCTGATCGACCGCTTCCGCTCCCTGCCGATGTCCCGCGTGGCCGTAATCCTGGGCCGCACCTCCTCGGATCTGTCCACGAGCGTACTGTCCGTCGCCGTCACCCTGCTCTGCGGTCTCGCCATCGGCTGGCGGATCTCCACGGGGCCGGCATCCGCCCTGGCCGCCCTGGCCCTGTTGCTGCTGTTTGCCTTTGCCGTCTCCTGGATCGGGGCAGTCATTGCCCTGACCGCCCGCAGCGTTGAAGTCGCCCAAAGCCTCGGGCTTGTCTGGCTGTTCCCGGTCACCTTTGTGTCCGGCGCCTTTGTGTCCGTGACCTCCCTTCCGGGCCCGCTGCGGGTGATTGCCGAATGGAATCCTGTCACCGCCGTCGCCACTGCCGCCCGGGAGCTCTTCGGCAACACGGCACCGGCTGGATTCCTCACGCCGACCGGCTGGCCAGCGGAGAACGCGGTCCTGTATTCCGTGCTCTGCAGCATCGGGATCATCGCCGTTTTTGCCCCGCTGGCGATCGCCCAGTACCGCCGGATCAGCAAGCGATGATCGCGTCCGGGCACGGGCCCGCCGAGATCGGCTACCTCGTGGTCCCGTCACCCGCCGTCAGGGATGCCGCGGTAGAGGCCGGCCAGGGACTGTTCGCGGGCTTGTTCGGCGGCCTGGGCGCGTTCCTCTCGGCACCGGAACGTGAGGCCTCGCTCCGTTTCAGCCGCGCCGAGGACCGACTGGACTACCCGGCGTCCCACGCCCTGTTCCGGCTGCTCGCAGCGTGGCGGCTGGGGCTCGAACCCGAAGACGCTGCCGGGCTGACCGTCCGGCGGACGTGCGCGGGCTGCGGCAGCACCACCCACGGCAAACCCTCGATCGAGGGCGTCGAATTGAGCATGTCCCGCAGCCACGGAACGGTGATGGCTGCTGCCGGTCCGGCCGGCGCCAGCCTCGGAGCGGACCTCGAAAGGGTGCCCGCCCGCGTGTTCGCCGGCTTCGACGAGTTCGCCGTCGCGCCGGAGGAACATCCCGGTCCGGATGGCCCTGAGCTGACCGACGCCGGGCGCATCCGGCTATGGGTGGCGAAGGAAGCCGCGCTGAAAGCGGCGGGCCTTGGCTTGGCCGTGGACCCCGCGGGCCTGCGGCTGGCCCCGGCCGGCCCCCGCGGGCACCTGAGTGCGCAGAGCCCCACGAATCCAGCGGTCGATGGCCTCCTGGTCCGGCCGGTGCCGGCTCCCGACGGATACTCCGCCGCCATTGCCTCCGCCGCGGACCTGCCCGTCCGGGCCGTGCCGCTGGCCGAGATATTCGCCACTAAAAAGCTAGGTCCAAACGTCAAACGTCTAACCTTTAGGTATGGCTAGCAGCACGGCGTCTTCCGCCCTTCCCGAGACAGCACCTCCCGCCGTCGTGCGCTCACCGCGCGGCGTGGCGATCGCCGGAGTCATCGCGATTGTGCTGATCGGGCTGAACCTGCGCGCCGGCATCACCGGAGCCGCCGCCCTGCTGCATGACTTGCAGGAGGTCCTCGGCTACGGGCCGCTGACCGCCGCCATTATTCCCTCGATCCCCACGCTCTGTTTCGCCGTTGCCGGCGCCGCCACGTCCTGGCTGACCCGGCGGCTCGGACTCGAGAAAGCCATCCTGCTCTCCCTCGTGCTGCTCGCTGCCGGCCTGCTGGTCCGGGGCATCCCTTCCACCGGCATGCTGCTGGCAGGCACCGTCGTCGGGATGTCCGGACTGGCGATCTGCAACGTGGCGATGCCCTCCTTCATCCGGGTCCACTTCGCGCACCGGACATCGCTGATGACGGCGCTCTATACGGTGACCATGACCACTGGCGCCACTGCGGTTGCCGTGCTGATCGTTCCCGTGGCGCACCAGCTCGGCTCGCCCTCCGCCGGGGTCGGCGCGATCGGTTTCCTGGCCCTGGGCGCCTGCCTGGGTTTCCTGCCGATCGCCCTGCACGCGCACCGCAACGCACCCGGTATCAAGGCCGCCCCGGTGTCCCCCTGGCCGCTGTTGCGGACCCGTACCGGCAGGCTCATTACCCTTGGCTTCACTGTCCAGGCCCTGCTGGCCTATTCGGTGCTGAGTTGGTTCCCCTACATGCTGGTCACGCTGGGCCTCTCCGCATCCGAGGGCGGGCTGATGTTCGGCCTGATGCAGCTCGTCTCGGTGCCGGCCGGCATGGTGCTCGTCGCGATCGGATCACGCCCGCGGATGCAACGGACCGCTTTCTACCTGGCCACTGTGACGATGGCCGCGGGTGTCCTGGCTATGCTCGTCCTGCCGCTGAGCTGGGCACCCGTCACCGCGGTACTGCTTGGCTTTGGGCTCGGCATCTTCCCGCTGGTGATGGTGATGATCAGCCGCAGCGGCCGCACCACTGCCGAAACCACCGCTTTGTCCACGGTTGCGCAGTCGGCCGGCTACCTGCTGGCGACGCTCGGCCCCTTCGGCATGGGCTTGCTGCACAGCGCCACGGGCGCCTGGACGCTCCCGTTGATCCTGCTGCTGGCCGTTGCCTTGGGCCAGATCGCCGTCGGGCATCTGCTGACCACCCTGCCGAAGGTTCCGCAGCGGAAGGAACTTCAGGACACTGAACTGCGGGCCGCCGGCACACCGGCCCGGCCTGATGCCGGCGAGGGACGGTCATGAGCCATACACCGTCCCATCGGCCGCCGCTGGTGGAGGAGGTCACCGCCAAGCTGCGCGGCCTGATCCACTCCGGCGAATGGCCGCTGCAACAGCGGATCCCGGCCGAACCTGAACTGATGGCCATGCTCGGAGTCTCGCGGGGAACCCTGCGGGAGGCCGTCAAGGCCCTGGCCCACGGCGGCATGCTCGATGTCCGGCGCGGGGACGGCACCTACGTCCGCGCCACCAGCGAGATCTCCGGCGCGGCCCAGCGCATGTACCTGGACCACTCGCAGGCTCACATCCTCGAGGTCCGGGTGGGGCTGGACACCCAGGCGGCCCGGCTTGCGGCCCGCCATGCAGCTGGCAGCGACGTCGGGGCGATGCGTGAACTGCTGACGGCGCGCCGTGAGTCCTGGCTGGCCGGCGACTACGCAGGCTGGGCCCGGGCGGACTGGGATTTCCATCTGCTGGTTGCGCAGGCATCGGGCAATCCGCTGCTGTACGAGCTGTACGCCAGCTTCGGCGCTGTTTTCCACGCCGGCCTGCTCCGCCAGCAGCAGCGCGGCGGCTTCAGCGGCCTCCCGCACGAAGGGCATGACGAACTTGTGGACGCAATCGCCGCACACGACGAAACTTCCGCCGTCGAGAGTGTGCACCGGAACCTGAACTCCTGCGCGGAGTGGATCCGGCAGTAACCGCACTGCAGCGCACAGGCCGCGGCGCCGAAACGGGATTCCGGCGCCGCGGCCTGTGCGCTGACGGCGTGTGCCGCTAGCGCGTGAGGCCCTGGAAAACGTTCTTGGGCCGCTGCATTTCACCGTGCTTGGCACCGAGGACGATCACCACGCCGGCGAAGACGGGGATCGCCCACTGCAGGATCTTCAACTGCTGCTGGGCCGAGCGGAGTTCCTCCGAGGCGCCGGGCTTGGGCTCGGTGGCACCTTCGGCGCCTTCGGCGGCTAGCTTGTCCACCTTCGCGCCCTGCAGACCGGAATACAGCGTCACGGCGGCACCGGCCAGGGTAACGATGGACTTGTAGACGCTCAGCCGGGTTACGCCGTCCTGCTTGGCCATCCGGCCCTTGTTCTCCCACATGATGGCGAGCCCGGAGAGCAGGTGCGCACCGAAGGCGGCCGCCTGGAAGGGGGCCCACTTCTTCCAGCCCAGGCTGGAGAGGCGGGTGCGTTCGGCCGGGTCCTTGGCTTCCGCCGTTGCTCCGTTCAGCCCGATAGCACCCATCAGCGAGCCGCCGAACCAGGCCCCCGCCGTCAGGTCGTGGATGGATCGGGCAACAAGATTTCCTGCCATGGTGAGCTTCCTATCGTCTGGGTCCGGGACTGCCGTCACCCCTTAAGGCCACGACCCGACTATGGTAAGCACACTTAGCAAAAAGTTGATAGTTCGGCGCGGGGACCGGGTCTGAGTAGACTCTGCGGCATGGAATCACCATGGCCCCGGGACCGGCCCTCCCCTGCCGGCGAGGACCCTGACGAATCCGTGGCGTACGCCGCCGACGCGTCAGATGCCGCAGATGCCGCAGAGGATGCCTCCAACAGTGCGGCCCTCGACGTCGTCGCCCGTTCCGGTTTTGCCGTGATGGCACTGCTGCACATTATTATCGGCGCGATTGCCGCGGCCCTGGCCCTGGGTTCCCCCGGCCAGGCGGAGCCCACCGGGGCGATTGAACAGCTCGCGGCCAACCCCTGGGGGCCGGCGGTTATGTGGGCGGGGTTCGTCGCGTGCGCCGGACTCGCCCTGTGGCAGCTGAGTGAGGCCACGCTGCGGGCCCGGCACCTCCCGCGCCGGGCCCGGGTTGGCAAGTTCGTTTCCTCCGGCTTCCTCAGCATCGCCTACGCCAGCGTGGGACTCAGCTTCGCCGGCTTCGCGCTGGGCAACGGGGGCGATTCCGGCGATTCGACCCGGGATTTGAGCGTCGCACTGGTGCACGGGCCATTCGGTGTGCCGGCGCTCATCGGTCTGGGCCTGACCGTGAGCGGGATCGGGGTGTACTTCATCGCCAAAGGCGCGGGGAAGAAGTTCAAGGCGGAGTTAGGCCATTTTGAGGGAACGCGCAGGGGCCATCTGATCAGCGGCTTGGGCGTTGCCGGACACATCGCCAAGGGAGTGGCGCTGATCCTGACGGGCCTGCTGTTTGTGATCGCCGCGGCCACCAATGATCCGGCCTCCGCAACCGGGCTGGACGGCAGCCTCAAAGCCCTGCTGGAGCATCAGTTCGGCCCGGTACTCTTGCTGGCCATCGGTGCCGGGTTCATCGCCTACGGGGTGTTTGCGCTGCTCCGGGCGCGCAGCGCACGGCGCCAGCGCCGCAGCGCACGGCGCCAGCGGCGTCAGCGCAGTACACGGCGTCAGCGCAGCGCACGGCGTCAGCGCAGCGCGACGACGTCGCCCTCGCGGTACAACAGGGCCCGGACCTCGGACTCGGCGGAGTCCGGCCGCTTCGGGTCGATCGTCTCCCCCGCGGCAAAGTGGTCCAGCAGCCGGGGATCTACGTAGCTTTTCCGGGCGATCGACGGAGTGTTACCGAGGACATCCGATGCATCCACCATGGCCCGGCTCACCGCGCGCTTCCGGGCTGAAACCTTTGGCTGCGGACCGCTCCGCGCCAGGCTGGCGGCGGCAGCCACCGTTCCGCGCAGGGTCCTGAAGTCTTTGGCGGTGAAGTCCTGGCCGGTGCGTTCCTTGACGTACTGGTTGATCTCGGCGCTTGACACGGGATGCCAGCTCCGTCCGTCCCGGTACGCCAGCAGGCGGGCCTTGCCGCCGCGGCGCTTGAGCTGGCGAACGACGGCGGCAAGGTCGGCGTCGTTGATCCGCGATTCCCAGGCCTGGCCGCTCTTGGCGGGGAAACTGAGCCGCAGTTCGTCCTTGCTCACGCGGACGTGGGCGCAGAGCAGCGTGGCGAGGCCGTGGCTGCCGTTCTCGTTGGTATACCGCTCCGAGCCAACCCGCAGCGAGCCGCTGTCCAGCATCCTGAAGGCGGCCGCCAGCACCCGCTCCCGGGCGAGGCCCTCGGAGCGCAGGTCCAAGGTAACGAGCCGGCGAGCGGCCGGTAGGGTTTCCGCGAGCTGCAGCGCCCGGTCAAACTTCAGCCGGTCTTTTTTCTCCCGCCAGCTTGGGTGATAGATGTACTGGCGCCGGCCGACCGCGTCCAGCCCGGTGGCCTGGATGTGCCCGTTGTCGTACGGGGCTATCCACACGTCCGTCCAGGCGGGCGGGATGCCGATGCTTGCCAGCCGATCGCGCACCTGCCCGGCAGCCAGGGTGGAGCCGTCCAGGTCCTTGTAGCTGAAGCCGGTCCCGGACGCGAGACGCCGGTAGCCGCGCCCGGACGCGTTGCTGCGACGGAGCCTCATCGGCGGGCCGCTGGCGTGAGTTGCTCATCCATGACGGTAAGCCTACTGACTACACGTCGAAAATTCCCCTCCAGGACAATCCGGGGCCAGCTGGCGGTCAGACTTCCGCGGCCACCCCGTCGCGGGAAATCCGGACCATGGCCGCACGCGGGACCACCTTGATGCGTTCGCGGGCGACCTCGACGCCGTGCGAGCCGCCGTCGGCGGTCGCCTTTTCGCCCAGGGACCGCTCGTGCTCGTCGAGCGCCAGCCAGCCTTCCCAGCCGGTGTATTGCACGCCCCGGTTCTGCAGCAGTTCGACGACGGCGTCCGGCGCGGGTGCTGCGGCCGGCGGCAGCTTTTCGAGGTCCGCCAGCAGATGCGTGACGGTTTCGAGGGCGTCGCCCTTGGTGTGCCCGATCAACCCGACCGGGCCGCGCTTGATCCAGCCCGTGGCGTAGATGCCCGGCACCCGGGCGCCGGACGCATCCAGGACCCTGCCGCCGTCGTTCGGCACAACCCCCTTGCCGTGGTCGAAGCCGACCTCGTTCAGGGCCGAACCGAAGTAGCCGATGGCGCGGTAGACGGCCTGGACCGGGTAGTCGATGATCTCACCGGTGCCGCGGGCGTTGCCGGTACCGTCCAGCGCGGTGCGCTCGAATCTGATCCCGGCGACACGGCCCGGGGCGTCCGCGTCGTCATACACTTCCACCGGGCTGTGCAGGAAGTGCAGGTGCAGGCGGCGGGAGGATGTGAGTTCGCTCAGGTCCTCCGGCTGCCCGGCGATCCAGTTGGTGAGCGTTCCCACCATGGTCTTGGTCTGGTTGTTGCTTTGGATCTGGCGGTCTGATTCGGCGTCGAACTCGAAGTCCTCGGCGTAGAGGATGATGTCGACGTCCCTGGAGTGGGAGAGTTCGCGCAGCTCCAGCGGGGTGAACTTCACCTGGGCCGGCCCGCGGCGGCCGAAGACATGGACGTCGGTGACCGGGGAGGCTTTCAGCCCGGCGTAGACATTGTCCGGGATTTCGGAGCTGAGGAGGTCGTCGGCGTGCTTGGAGAGCATCCGGGCCACGTCCAGGGCCACGTTGCCGTTGCCGATCACGGCAACTTCACTGGCTTGGAGCGGCCACTCCCGGGGGACGTCCGGGTGGCCGTCGTACCAGGAGACGAAGTCGGCGCCGCCGTAGGAGCCCTCCAGCTCGATCCCCGGAATGTTCAGGTCCGCGTCCTTGATGGCGCCGGTGGCGAAGATGACGGCGTCGTAATGCCTCTGCAGGTCCGCCAGGGACAGGTCAGTGCCGTAGTCCACGTTGCCGAAAAAGCGGATGTCGCCGCGGTCCAGGACCTTGTGCAGGGCGTTGACGATGCCCTTGATGCGCGGGTGGTCCGGTGCCACGCCGTAGCGGATCAGCCCATAGGGTGCCGGGTAGCGGTCGAAGAGGTCGATGCTCACCGTAAGCCCACCGCTCTTGACCGCCTCGCTTTTGGTGAGGATGTCCGCGGCGTACACACCGGCGGGTCCGGAGCCGACAATGGCGATGCGCAGCGGGCGAGCGGCAGTTCCTGCAGGGCTGTTCGTTGACACGGCTGTGTTCCTTTTTTCTGTCACGGCCCAACTGACTCGCAGTTCAGGTCGTTTTGCGGGCTCATAACGACCTCAACTGCGAGTCAGTTGGGTGAGGCTACGGGTCGGGGCTACTTGGTCAGGACGCGGGGGGCGTTCGGGGAGGTGGTGCTGTAGTCCGCGGTCTTAAAGTGCGACGGCGCAAACGGGCTGACGCGGACCACGTCACCGATCACGATCACGGCGGGGTTCGCAACGCCTGCGGCCTCCGCCTGGTCCGCGATGGTCCCGAGCGTTCCGATGGTCACCCGCTGGTTGGGCAGGTATCCATTCTCTACGATGCCAACAGGTGTCCCCGGAGGCAAACCGGCGCGTGCCAGGGAAGCCGCGGACTCGCGCAACTGGCCCACGCCCATGAGCAGGATCACTGTGTGGTCGGCACGGGCCGGGACTTCGGCGAGTTCCTCGTGGCCGGTCACCACACTGAAGCCCTTGGCCAGCCCGCGGTGCGTGACCGGGATGCCGGCGGCGGCCGGAACCGAGATGGCCGAGGTGACGCCGGAAACCACCTCAACCTCGACGCCGTGCTGCCGGCAGAACTGTGCCTCCTCGCCGCCGCGGCCCAGGACGTAGGGATCGCCGCCTTTGAGCCGGACCACCCGGTGCCCGGCCAGGGCTTCATCCACCAGGATCCGGTTGATGCTGGACTGCGGGACAGGGTGGTGGCCGGGGGACTTACCGACCTCGATCACCCGAACGTCGGGGGCCAGTTCGGCCAGGAGTTCGCGCGGGCCCAGCCGGTCCGCGACAACAACGTCGGCCTGGCCCAGGAGCCGCCGGCCGCGGACGGTGATAAGTCCGGAGTCGCCGGGGCCGCCGCCCACGAGGGCCACGGAGCCCGGAGTTTCCCGCCGGCGGCGCAGCGGCAGGTCCCCGGTTTCGAGGGCGGTGGCGACGGCGTCACGCAGTGCCATGGCGCGGCGCGGGTCTCCCCCTGCGTTCACAGCGATCTTCACGTCGTCCACCACCGCGACGGCGGGCGTCCACGCGGCCGAGGCTTCGTGGTTGGAGGCGTTGACGCACCAGATGCGCTGCGCCTCGGCGTCGGCCGCTACCTGCGCGTCAACGGTGGCATCCCCGGTGGCGGTCTGGACGAACCAGACGGCGTCGACGTCGGTGCTGCGGTACGACCGCGGAGCCCAGTCGAGGAGCCCGGCGTCGGACAGCTCCGTCAGGGCCGGGCAGGCCACGGGGGCAACGGCAGTGACCCGGGCACCGGCGTCGAGCAGTCCCTTGGCGCGGCGCGCGGCGACCGGGCCGCCGCCGACCACCAGCACGGGGCGGCCGAGGAGGCGCAGCGCCGTGGGGTAAATGTCCTGAATTGCCATGCATCGACGATAGGGCGGCGTTCCAGGGTGGAACAACGGTGCGGAAACACCAGTTCATCCAGGGTAACGAGGCGTAACCTGGGGCTTCGCTGCGGTCCGGGTCATCCAGTAGCCGTCAGGGCAGCCATGGATCTATTTCACTGCGATGAGCTCGATCAGTTTGATGTCGGGGTCCTTGGCCAGCAGCTCGGGCCCGTGTTCGCCAAGGGCCGCGGGGATGGCTCCGTTGAGGTGGGCCTGCCGGTCCTCCTCGGTGTCGAACGTGTCGAAAATGCCGAAGCTGTTCTCGTTGACCCGGAAGGCATACCAGGTCCGCGTGCCGGGCTCGGCCAGAACTATCTCGCGGCCCCCGTTGAGGAAGTCCCAGACGTCGCGTTCCTTCCCCGGCTTGGCTTCGACCAGTGCCAGCACTCCGTATTTTGGCGCCACGGCTGTCTCCTTGGAATTGGGCTGGATGGGCCGCATACCGGCCTATAGCCGCGAGTGTAGGCCGGTCCCGGGGTCCGGACAAGGCGTCGCGAGGAGGATCCCGCGAGCCGCAATAAGGCGTTGCAGATAGCGGCGCAGGATAAGCCGCTCGACAAGCCAGCCCAGCGGTCCAAAGGGTGCCGAGAATTCAATCCGATCCGTCATAACGGCCCCAGCATCGTTTGACGCGAATTCGTGGACGTGGCGGAACGCCTTGAAGGGCCCCTTTACTTGCTCATCCACGAACCACGTCGGGTAGTCGAAGCTTGTCACGCGGCTGGTCATGGTCAGGGGAACGCCGAAGTGCCGTGCCCGCCAGGTCACTTCATCGCCCGCGCCGATGAGCCCCTCGGTGACCCCGGCAACGGCCCGCTCACCCGAAGAAGCCATCGTGTCCACGTGCACGTCGATGCTGCGCGCCCGGTCGAACAACTGTTCCTTGGGCAGGACGGATTCGGTGCGGCAGACGAAACTCACGGTCATGCCGTCAGTCTGCCAGATGCCAGCCCGACGGCGGAGCAGCCGCCGGCGCACCCACCAGACAACAGCAACGCGGGGTGCCGGCCTAGCGGGTACTGCCCGTGAGGAGTCCGCGGCGGCGGAGCAGCCGTTTTTCGATCGGGCCGAACACCAGCAGTTCGATCAGGATGCCGACGGCGAGGATCAGCAGGATCGCGGACATCACCATGGTCATCTCCGACAACACACGGCCCTGGTCCAGGAGTGAGCCAAGGCCAAAGCCGATGCTGCCTCCGACGGCGATGATCTCCGCGGCCATCAGCGAGCGCCAGGAGAAGGCCCAGCCTTGCTTGAGACCGCCCAGGTACCCGGGCAGTGCTGCCGGGAGGATGATCTGCAGGGCCAGTTGGACCCGGGACGCGCCCAGCACTTTTCCGACACTGCGGTACAGCGGCGGAATCTGGTCCACACCCGAAATCAGCCCGTTGATGATCGAGGGGATCGCGCCCATAAACACCACAAAGAAGACGGTGGCGTCGGTGAGGCCGAACCAGATGATGGCGGCGGGCACCCAGGCCACCGACGGCAGCACCTGCAGCCCGGAGATCAAGGGGCCGAACGCGCGCCGCAGCGGGGCGACCTGGGCCAGCAGCAGACCGACCGGGGTCGCGATGGCCACGCTGATCAGGAATCCTATGAGCCCGCGCTGCAGCGAGGTCCAGAGCGCTTCCTGCAGCTTGCCCTCTGCCCAGAGCCGGCCGAACTGGGCCATCACGTCCAGCGGGCCGGGCACCAGGTCCTGCCGCTTAAAGCCCATCAACACGTACAGCTGCCAGACAAGGATCAAGGCCACAATCGCGGCCAGCGGAAGCAGGATCCGGCTCCAGTCGACGCCCGCCCGGCGCACGGCATCGGACTGCAATGAGTCCAGGCCAGCCTCAAGCTCCCGAAGTTCGGCCGGGCCGGTGGAGGAGCGGGTCAGGGCCGCGGTGACGTGGCGGGTGTCCCCCGGCTCAACCAGGGACGATTGTTTACTTGGCATGGCGGCGGATCTCCTCGCGGAGCCGGGCGGTGATTTCGCCGGTGAGCTGGCCGGCGAGCCCGGCGTCGGTGCGCTGCTCTTCGCTGACTTGCCACTCCCGCACCACGCGGCCGGGCCGGGAGGAGAGCAGCAGCACGCGCTGGCCCAGCCGGACGGCTTCGCGGACGTTGTGGGTGACAAAAATGATGGTGCGGCCGGTTTCCTTCCATATCCGCTCCAGCTCATCGTGCAGCAGGTCGCGGGTGATCGCGTCCAGGGCTGCAAAAGGTTCGTCCATCAGGAGCAGCTGCCGGTCCTGGGCGAGCGAGCGGGCCAGGGCCACCCGCTGCCGCATGCCGCCGGAGAGCTCGTGCGGGCGTTTGTCCCCCGAGCCGGCCAGGTGCACCAGGTCCAGGAGGTCGTCGGCTTTGATCCGGCGCGCGGCTTTCCCGACGCCGCGCAGCTTCAGTGCCAGCTCGATGTTTTCCCGGGCCGTGAGCCAGGGGAAGAGTGCCGCGTCCTGAAACATCAACGCGGCGCCGTCGCTCGGCACCTCCAGGGCGCCCGACGTCGGGGCCTCCAGTCCCGCCATAATGTTCAGCAGGGTGGACTTGCCGCAGCCGGAGGCACCGAGCAGGGCGACGAATTCGCCCTGCCCGATGCTGGCGTTGACGTCATCCAGCACCGGGGCGCTGTCGCCGAAGCGCTTGCCCAGGTGTTCGAGTACGACTGGCATGGTCAGGTCCTATCTTGTTGGGGCGGAGCCGGTGCCGGGAACCGGCTGGTCCCTGCCCAATCCGGGTGCGGAGATCTTCGTCCCCGTGGCATCCCCGCCCAGGACCCTGTTCAGGGCAGTGAGCTCGAAGATGCCGCTGATGTCGGCCTGGGTGGTGGTTCCGGCCGCAACCCCGTCCTGGAGCAGCTTTTTGTAGGTTCCGGCGAGCGGGTCGACAGTGAAGACGATGTTCGTGAGCGACCGGTCAATCACATCGGCGGGCAGGGCGGCGCCGGCGGAGTCCTTGAGCGCGGCGTTGAGGACCGCGGCCTTCTCCGCGGCGGGGGCGGCGTTGAGCCAGTCCACGGATTCGACGTGGCCCTTCAGCAGGGCCGTGACGGTGCCGGGGTGCTCGGCGGCAAACTTCTTGTTGACGATCAGGACGGTGGTGGGGAACTCGCCGGGCTTCCCTGACAGTGCCCCGTCCCAGAGTTCCTTTTCGTCAACGAGGACTTTCGCGCCGGCTTGGAGCACCAGGCGGGAAGCCCAGGGCTCCGGCAGCCACGCGCCGTCGAGCTTGCCGTCCTGGAACAGCTTGAACGTCTGCGCGTTCTCGGTGGGGTTGATCGCGACGTCGCCGCTGCCGTCGGTGTTGGTCCGGTAGCCCTGCGTGCCCAGCCAGGCGCGCAGGGCCACGTCCTGAGTGCCGCCGAGCTGCGGCGTCGCGAGCTTCTTGCCGGCCAGGTCCGCAGCCGAGGTGATTTCGGGTTTGACCACCAGCTGGGCTCCACCGGATGCGGCACCGGCGATGATGCTGATCGATTCGCCTTTGCTCTTGACGTAGGAGTTGATGGCCGGGTTGGGGCCGATGTAGGTGGCGTCAAGGGCGCCGGCGTTGAGGGCCTCGATCGCGGCCGGGCCGGCGTTGAACGCCTGGGTGCTGAGCTTGGTCCCGCCGAGGTTTTTGGCAATGAAGCCCTTGTTGACGCCTACGAGGGCCGGGGCGTGGGTGATGTTGCCGAAGTAACCGAGCCGCAGTTCTGCGGCGGGGGTGTCGGAAACCGCCGCTGCGGGGGCGGCTTCAGTGTTGCGGGACGCCGTCGAAGCCACGGCAGCACCTGCCCCGATCAGCAGCACGAGGCCGGCAGCCAGGCTGATCTCCAGCGTGCGCTTGCGCCTGGGCATAGCAGCTTCACCGGCGACGATCCGGGTGGTTCCGGGACTCTTCCCGGTGGCGTAGGAGATCCGATCCGTAGGTGTCATTGGTTCACCATAGGGACCGCCCGGGACAGGGTTCAACGGTCCGGAAACCCGGGGTCATGCGGGTTCATGCGGCGTCACATGTGAGCGAGGCTCCCGCTGCGGCCGGAGAAGACGGCCGGACCGGTGGGACCGTCAGAGTGCCGCGAAGATGTCGGCCAGCAGCGGCGCGCCGGACTGGCGGGGTGGCCAGGCGAGCACGTACGACTCCCGGCCCAGGACCCGCAACTGCTGTTCACGGGTGAGCGTGTCAGCCATGATGACGTGCCGCTGGGTCCGGTGCTCCCGCAGGCCGGCAAGGACGTTGCCTGCCACGGCGCGCGTATCGACTTCCACGCCGATGGTCTCGTCCGGCACCGGGCGCAAGTGGTAAACGCGCTCCCGGTCCCACGGCTCCAGGCCGTGCTTGAGGCGTGCCATGTTCCAGCGCAGGAACGTAGATGCGCGCATCGCGCCGTGGAGCAGCCGTTCCATCCCGGCGCCACCTTCGCTGCGGACCTGGTGAAAGGCGGTGTCGGCGGCCCGCCCGGTGGCAATGTGATCGGGGTGTCCAGTGATGCCATCCGGGCCAAAGGTACACACCACCCCCGGCCGCTCCTCCCGCAAGATCCGCGCGACCCTTCCCGCGAGCTCCGCCAACGGCACAGCCGCCACCCCGCCGTCCGGGTAGCCAAGCCAGTTATGCCGGTCCGGGGGCCGGCCGTGGGCCTGCCACCCGGAGTCGTCCTCCCGGCGCCGGAATTCGCCCAATCCCCCGGCTGGAACCTCGACGCCGGGCGCGATCTCCCCGGCGCCGCCGTCGGTGGCGTGAATCAGGATGAACCGGAACTCCGGATTTCGGGCATACAAGGCCACGGTGCCGGCCAGTCCATACGCGTCGTCATCGGGGTGCGCCATAACAGCTGGTCAGCGGCGAATTCGCCGGAAACCTGCGGGGTCGCCGGAAGTTTGCGGCGACCCCGCAGGTTTCCGGCGACCTGGCAGGCAGTCGGCGGAGCGGCCCTCAGATCGAGTAGCGTTCGTCCTCGTGGTCGCCGGGGTGGTCCTTGACGAGGCCGGCGGCGAGGGTGTTGCCGTCCTGCGGATCGATTACCAGGAACGCGCCGGTGCGGCGGTGGTTCCCGTAGTTCTCCAACGGCAGCGGAGCGGAGAGCCGCAGCTGGGCGTGGCCGATGTCGTTGAGGTCAAGGGTGGTGGTGGGCTCCAGCTGGAAGTCGGCGAGGTCCAGTTTTCCGGTCACGTTGCGCACCAGTGCCTGGACGGTGCGGGTGCCGTGTTTGACCAGCACCTTGGCTCCCTCGCGGAGCGGCTTCGGCGAGAGCCAGCACAGCGCGGCGTAGAGGTCAGCCGAAGCTTGCGGTATTTTGCCACCGCCAGGCCCCGCCGCCGCAATCGTGTCGCCGCGGGCGACGTCGAACTCGTCGGCGAGGCGCAGCGCGACGGACTGCGGGGCCACAGCCTCCCTCAGTACCTGCCCGGCGAAGTCAATGCCAGCCACGGTCGTGGTGCGCGTTGCCTGCCCCGGAGTCAGGACGCTGACCCGGTCCCCCAGCTTCACCGAGCCTTCGGTGATCTGCCCGGCGTAGGCACGGTAATCCCGGTACGCAGCGGGATCAAGACCACCGGCGACGGCGTCCGGAGCGAGTGCGCCCTGCGGCCGGATGACCAGTTGGACCGGGAAACGGAAGCTTTCCAGGTGGCTTTCGATTTCGTCGGCGGCGGGCAGGGTCTCCAGGACTTCCAGCAGCGCCGGGCCGAAGTACCAAGGCGTGCGCTCGGAACGGTCCACAACGTTGTCCCCGTCGAGCGCGGAGACCGGGATGACGATGAGGTCAGCGATGCCATCGGAACCGAGCCCCAGCTCCCGGCCCACCCGCTGCACGTCCGCTTCGAGTTCGCGGAACACGGCCTCGCTGAAGTCCACCAGGTCGATTTTGTTCACGGCGACGATCACGTGCGCCACCCGGAGCAGCTGCAGCACGGACATATGCCGGCGGGTCTGCTCCAGGACCCCCTTGCGGGCGTCGATAAGCACAACAACGGCGTCCGCAGTGGACGCGCCGGTCACCGTGTTTTTGGTGTACTGCACGTGGCCGGGGCAGTCCGCGAGGATAAAGCTGCGGCGGTCCGTGGCGAAGTACCGGTAGGCGACGTCGATGGTGATGCCCTGCTCCCGCTCGGCGCGCAGGCCGTCGGTCAGCAGGGCCAGGTCAATGGCCTGTGTGCCGGTGGCGCCTGCCCCGCCGAACCCGCGGTCCGCGGAGGTGCGGGCAACGGCGTCGAGCTGATCGGCGAGGATCGCCTTCGAGTCATGCAGGAGCCGGCCCACCAGGGTGGACTTGCCGTCATCGACCGAGCCGGCAGTGGCGAAGCGGAACAGCGTGGCGGGCAGCGCCGCGGATGCCAGGTCCAGGCCCGGGATAAGAGTTTCCGTGCTCATTAGAAATAGCCATCCTTCTTGCGGTCTTCCATGGCGGCCTCGGAAATGCGGTCATCGGCCCGGGTGGCGCCACGTTCGGTGATGGTGGAAGCGGCAACTTCGATGACAACGTCGCGCACGGTGGCGGCAGCCGATTCGACGGCGCCGGTGCAGGACATATCGCCGACGGTCCGGTAGCGCACGGTCTTGGTGATGACCTCTTCGTCATCGCGGGGCCCGGAGACCTCGCCGACCGCACGCCACATGCCGTCGCGGGCAAAAACTTCGCGGCGGTGGGCGTAATACAGGCCCGGCAGCTCAATGTCTTCCCGCTCGATGTAGCGCCAGATGTCCAGCTCCGTCCAGTTGCTGATCGGAAAGGCCCGGACGTGCTGGCCCACGGTGTGCCGGCCGTTGTACAGGTTCCACAGCTCGGGCCGTTGGTTGCGCGGATCCCACTGGCCGAACTCGTCGCGCAGGCTCAGGATTCGTTCCTTGGCCCGGGCCTTGTCCTCGTCCCGGCGGCCGCCGCCGAAGACGGCGTCGAATTTGTTGCGCTGGATCGCGGCCAGCAGCGGCACAGTCTGCAGCGGATTGCGGGTGCCGTCGGCACGCTCGGCCAGCTCGCCGGAATCGATGAACTCCTGGACGGAGCCGACGACAAGCTTGAGGCCCAGCCGCTGCACGGTCCGGTCGCGGAACTCGATAACCTCGGGGAAGTTGTGCCCGGTGTCTACGTGCAGCACCGGGAACGGAACTTTCCCGGGCCAGAACGCTTTGGTGGCCAGGTGCAGCATCACCACGGAATCCTTGCCGCCGGAGAACAGCAGTGCCGGCTTCTCAAACTCGGCAACAACCTCGCGGATGATGTGGATCGCCTCGGACTCCAATGTGTCCAAAGACGACAGGTGGGCCGCGCGCGGAGCCGCGGAACTCAGGTCACCCGGCGGCAGAGCCGGAGCAGCAGATGCCGCCCCGGGAGTGGCATCGGGCCTGTCGGAGCGGGACGCGATGCTGCTTGCAGCATCGCCGTCCCGCGCAGGGGCGGGGGCGGCATCTGCTGTGGAGGCGTAGCCGGCCACGAAAGTCTCAACATTACTCATACGTGTAGTCCGCATTCTGTCTTGTCGGTTCCTGCCCAGCGTCCGGCGCGGGGGTCATCACCCGGCGCCACTTTGCGGGTGCAGGGCTGGCAGCCAATGGACGGGTAGCCCTGCGACAGCAAGGGGTTGACGGGCAGGAGACTCTCGTCGGAAAACTGGACCAATTGGTCGAAGCTCCAGGCGGCGACCGGGTTGACCTTGACCAGGCCGTTGGTTTCGTCCCAGCTGACCAGCGGGGTGTTGGTGCGGGTGGGGGCCTCGTCGCGGCGGACGCCGGTGAACCAGAGTTCGTAACCGGCGAGGGTACGGCGCAACGGCGCGACTTTGCGCAGCGCACAGCACTGGGCGGGGTCGCGGGCGAAGAGGTCCTTGCCCAGGAGCCGGTCCTGCTGCTCCACGGTGTTCTCCGGCAGCACGTCGACGACGTTAACGCGCAGGTTCGCTGCCACCTCGTTGCGCGTCGCGTAGGTATCCGGGAAGTGGTACCCGGTCTCCAGGAAGAGGACGTCGACGCCGGGAAGCTGGTCTGAGACGAGCGCGGGGAGGACGGCGTCGGCCATGGAGCAGGCGACGGCGACGGCGGGCAGCTCGAAGTGCCGCGCCGCCCAGGCAATAACCTCCCGCGCCGCGGCGTCCCAGCCGAGCTCGGCGGCACCGGACTCGGCGAGCATCCTAAGCTCCTCGTGGCTGCGCAGCGGTTGGGGGCTCACTGCAGATCACCCTCCTCGGCGGCGAAGGCCCACTCGGCGAACGTCTGGCCCTCGGAGTGGTCGGCCACGAACTTCCGGACCACACGCTCCACGTAATCGGTCAGGTCTCCGGCGGTGACCTTGAGGCCGCGGACGGTGCGTCCCAGGCCCGCTTCCTCGCGGTCGAGGGAAGCCAGCCCGCCGCCAAGATGGACCTGGAAACCCGGGGTGGGGTCGCCGTCGGGTGTGGGAAGCATCATGCCCTTAAGGCCGATGTCGGCCGTCTGGATCCGGGCGCAGGAGTTGGGGCAGCCGTTGATGTGCAGCGACAGTGCCTGCGGGATCTGCCGGGACTCAACGAGGTCGGCGAGGCGGCGTTCCAGCTCCGCGACGGCGGTGGCCGCGGTTACCTTGGTTTCGACGATGGCGAGCTTGCAGTATTCGATGCCGGTGCAGGCGATGGTGCCGCGGCGGAACACGGAGGGCCTAACGGAGAGGCCCAAGGCGTCCAGTTCCGCGACGAGCGGTTCCACCTGGTCCTTGGCCACGTCGAGGACCACGAGCTTCTGGTGCGGTGTGGTGCGCAGCCGCCGCGAGCCGCGGGCTTCCAGGGTGTCAGCGAGCGTGACCAGCTGGCTGCCGGAGAGCCGGCCGGCCAGCGGGGTGGCGCCGATGAAGAACCTGCCGTCCTTCTGTTCGTGCACGCCGATGTGGTCCCCCGGGCTGGACGGCTTGGGCGCGGCGGGGCCGTCGTCGAGTTGGTAGCCGAGGTATTCCTCCTCGAGGACCTGGCGGAACTTCACCGGCCCCCAGTCGGCCAGCAGGAACTTCAGCCGCGCCTTGGTGCGCATCCGCCGGTAGCCGTAGTCGCGGAAGATGCTGGTGACGCCGAGCCAGACGTCGGCCGCCTGATCCGGGCGGACGAACGCGCCCAGCCGCTTGCCCAGCATGGGGTTGGTGGAGAGCGCTCCGCCCACCCAAAGGTCGTAGCCGATCCCGAGCTCCGGGTGGACCAGGCCCACAAGTGCGACGTCGTTGATTTCGTGGACCACGTCCTGGCTGGGGTGGCCGGTGATGGCGGTCTTGAATTTGCGCGGCAGGTTGGCAAGTTCCGGGTCGCCGATGAAGCGCTCGGCGAGCTCGTGGATCAGCGGCGTCGGGTCGATGATCTCGTCCTTGGCGATGCCGGCGACCGGTGAGCCGAGGATAACGCGGGGAACGTCGCCGCAGGCTTCGGTGGTGGACAGGCCCACCGATTCGAGCCGGCGCCAGATCTCCGGGACGTCCTCGACCCGGATCCAGTGCAGCTGGATGTTCTGCCGGTCGGTGAGGTCGGCCGAGCCGCGCGCAAAGTCGACGGAGATCTGGCCGATGACACGGAGCTGTCCGGTGCTCAGCGCGCCGCCGTCGATCCGCACGCGCAGCATAAAGTACTTGTCTTCGAGCTCGTGCGGCTCAAGGGTGGCGGTCTTGCCGCCGTCGATCCCGGGCTTGCGCTGGGTGTAGAGGCCCCACCAGCGGAAGCGTCCGTGCAGGTCGGTGCCGTCGATCGAATCGAAGCCGTGTTTGGCGTAGACGGACTCGATGCGCTCGCGGACGTTCAGGCCGCTGTCTTCCTGCTTCCAGGTTTCGTTGGCGTTCAGCGGCGCGGTGCCGTCGACTTTCCACTGCCCGTGCGGCTTTGCGGCGGGGCGGGAGGTGCGGCGCTTGGTGCGGCTTGGGTCAGCCTGGTCCGGGGACGCTCCGGCTAGAGCTGTATCAGTCATGGATCGACTGTAGGGCGGCCCGTAATGACGTCACAAAGGCTCAGAAACGCGGGGTCACCTTGGGCAACAAATCGTCACGAAGCATCGGCGAGCCTTGAAGTGGCACTGCCGCTGTGTATGTCCGGGGCAGAATTCCGGCGCCCTCCCGGGCCATTGCGACGGCGCTGGCGGAGCCGGTTCAGGTGCCTGCCGCGAGGGCGGCATCGTAGCGTTCCAAGGCAATTTCCGCGAGCACCGGTGACGGCAAAAGTGCTGCCGTGACCAGGTCAGCGCCGGCCTTGGCAAGCTGGTCGTGGAAGAATCCCGGGGCCAGCAGGTACGCGGCGATGACCACGCGGCCACCCAGGTCCACTGCTCCGGCGGACTCCCCCGCGCCTGCTCCGCCTGCAGCTTCCGCACGGAGCATGGCCACAGCCTCAGGCACTGACGGCTTCGCGGCCGAGCCGTACGCGGCCACGATCCGGTTCGAACGCAGGGTGCGGAGCTGGCCCGCGAGTTCCTCGACGTTCTGCGCCGCGGTGGGGTCGGAGGAACCCGCTGCTGCGAGGACCACGGCGTCGTTGTCGGTGACGCCGGCTTCCCGCAGCCGCCGGTCCAGCAGGGCTGCGAGGCGGTGATCGGGTCCCAGCGGAGCGGCGGCGCGGGTGCCGGCGCGGTCCTTCGCCGCCCGGGCGATGTCGACCTTGACGTGGTACCCGACGCTTAGCAGCAGCGGAACAACGACGGCGGTCGCCCCGGCCGGCAGGCCCGCGACGACGGCCGGCAGATCGGGGTCCTGGACATCGACATAGGCCTCGCGGACGTCGAGCCCCGGGCGCAGCGCGGCTATCCCGTCCCGGAGGGCGTTGACTTCGGCGGCGCCCGCGGTGCTGGAGGTGCCGTGGGCGCAGGCGATCAGGATGGGGCTATTCATAGCCGTTAGCGTAACCTTGGAGCCGCCCTATCCGCCCTCACGAGACTCGACCGGGACCCTCCATGACTCTTTCCTTCAGCCTTGTCCTGGTCTGGCTGGACCTCGCCGGTGTCTTTTTCTTCGCGGTCTCCGGCTCCCTGCTCGCGGCCCGCAAGCAGTTCGACATCATCGGTTCCCTGCTGCTGGCCTCCGTGGTGAGCCTGGGCGGCGGCGTCATCCGTGACATCATCATCACCGCCGGACCGCCCGCCGCATTCACCAACCCGGCATACCTGATGCCACCGTTGCTCGCCGCCGTGCTGGTGTACTTCCTGTTCTCCAGCGTCCAGCGTTTCACCTCGCTACTGGTCCTCTTTGATGCCGGCGGACTGGCGCTGTTCTGCATTACCGGCACCCTCAAGGCCTTGTCAGCCGGGATGCACCCCGTTGCGGCGCTGCTCCTAGGGGTCACGACGGCGGTGGGCGGCGGCCTGCTCCGGGACATCACGGCCAATGTGGTCCCACAGCTGTTCGACCCCAAGGATCTTTATGCGCTGCCTGCTTTTGCGGGCGCAACCCTGACCATGGTCCTCTCCGTCACCGGCACCTTTAACGCGGCAACCGGCGGAGCCGTGGCAGCCGTCGTCTTCGCCTTCCGGGTCACGGCCTGGCGGCGGCAGTGGCACGTCCCGCTGGCGGTCCGCGGGTGGCACCGGCTCAGCCTGGACACAGCGGATGGCGGGGCCAAGGATTAGCTAGGATAAGAACCATGACTGACATGTTCCTCGAGAAGTTCCGCGCGCTTGTTCCGAAGTATCTCGAAGACGAATGGCAGGAAGAGGATGGCCTCCCGGCCGATGAGGTGGATGCGGCCCTCGCCGAGCACCAGTTCCAGGTTCCGCTGGTCCTTCGGGAGTTCTACCTCGCCGTCGGCGGCTGCGAGGACATCATGGAGGCGTACCACTATTTCTGGGACCCCGAAGAGCTCGAAGTTGACGACGAAGGCTTCCTGATGTTCCTTGAGGACGAGGAGGAACAGTTCACCTGGGGTTTCCGGGTCGGCGACCTCAGCGTTCCGGACCCGATCGTGTACCGCCGCAACAACGCCCGCGGCCAGTGGAAGAGCGAGGAAGGCACTTTCTCCGAGTTCGTCTTTGACATGTTCGAGTGGGCTTTCAACGACGAGGACGAGGACTAGGCGGGACCGGTTCCGGTCCAGCCGCCAATTCTCCCCAGCTTTGGCAGGACTGTCCGGCGTGCCGCACTTGCCCCCGCGGTCCAGCTTGAAGGGGGGAACCTCGGCCCGGACAAGCCCTCAACATCTCGTGACAAACGATTTACAGGCACGCTAGACAGCATGACATTTTTGTCATAAGCTCGTTTCTGGGTTCACTAAATGCCTCCGGTGAATCTGATGCGAACGGAGAAATGGCCCCGGCTCGGCACAACGGATGTCCTAAAACGTTGTGAGGAACCGGGGCCATTCCGTTTAATCCGGGACAGCCCGGGTGCGGCTGCCGGCAGCCAGGATCAGCAGGCAGCAGGCCGCAGGCACGATCAGCTGGCGCGGTCCACCACGGCCAGCGCAAAGCTGGCCAGCGAGCTCTTCACCACACCCTCGGGCAGCGGCGCCAGGGCCGCAATCGCCTCGTCGGCCCAGGCACGTGCTACCACCCAGGATTCCGCCGTCACGGCGTGTTCCCGGAGGCCGGCGACCGCCGCCGCGAGGGACTCATCGGAGCTGAGGTCGCCGTCGATGAGCTCCAGGAGCTCGACGGCGGACTGGTCGCCGCTCGCGGCCGCCTTCCGCAGCAGGAGGACGGGAAGCGTCGGCACACCCTCGCGCAGGTCGGTGCCCGGGGACTTGCCGGACTTGACCTTGACGCCGGTGACGTCAATGACGTCGTCGGCAAGCTGGAAGGCCACACCCACTTTCTCGCCGTACTCAACCAGCATCGGCTCGTAGGCTTCATCGGCTCCGGAGAAGATCGCGCCCAGCTGTCCGGAAGCGGCCACCAGCGAGCCGGTTTTGTCCGCGATGACCGAGAGGTAGTGCTCCACGGCGTCCTCGTCCGGGCGCGGGCCAACGGTTTCGTGAAGCTGGCCCAGGCAGAGCCGCTCAAAGGTACGGGCCTGGATGCCGAGCGCCCTGGATCCAAGTTCGGAGACCAGGATGGACGCGCGGGCAAAGATCAGGTCGCCGGTCAGCACGGCGACGGAGTTGCCCCAGACCTCATGCGCGGTGGGGGCCCCGCGGCGGAACGGCGCGGAGTCCATCACATCGTCGTGGTAGAGCGTCGCCAGATGGGTCAGCTCAACGACGACGGCGGCCTGCACCACAGCCGGCCGGGAGGCGTCACCCAGGTGTGCGCACAGCAAGGTCAGCAGCGGACGGATCCGTTTGCCGCCGGCTTCCACGAGGTGGCGCGACGTTGCATCGGCCAGCGGATCAGAGTTGGCAATGGCTTCACGCAGCTTCTTCTCCACCCGGGCCAGGTTGGTGGTGATCGCGGGGCCGAGGTCGGCGTCCCCGGCAATCGCGGCAAAGCCTGCCGGCAGCTGCAAACCGGTGGCGATCGCGGTGGTGTTGAGGTCGGGTTCCGAGCTCGGCAGGCCGTGCCCGGCGTGCGTCCAGCTTTGGTCTGCAGAGTTGATCACGGGTTAACCCTAACTTTTGTTGCGGAATCCGCGGAGTTGGCGCTGGAATGCGGTGAAGCGTCAGCGCCGGAATGGCCTTGGTTGGACGTTGCCGGAACCAGCGATTCCAAGACCCGGATGGCACGGTCCTCGAAACCCTTGGCCGCGGGATCGGTCAGGTTGGCCAGCAAACGCACCACAAAACGCATCAGGACAGGGATGGGCATGCCCGTCCGCAGTGCCAGTTTCATCACAGCCGGCTTGCCGATCAGGGCAGCAAAGGCCCTGCCCAGGGTGAAGTGCGAACCCCACTGGTCCCGCACGTAATCCGCATACCGTGCGAGGTGCGCGTCGGCGTCTGTCCCGCCGGCTGATGCGGAGCGGGCGGCGGCGTCGATGATGAACTCGGCAGCGAAACGGGCGGACTCCATGGCATAGGAAATGCCCTCCCCGTTGAACGGGGAGACCATACCGCCGGCGTCGCCGAGCAGGAGCAGCCCCGGCGAGTAGTGCGGGGTGCGGTTGAAGCCCATCGGCAGGGCAGCGCCGCGGATCTCGCCCACTTGGTTCTCGGGGGTGAATCCCCACTCCGCGGGCATGCCCGCGGTCCATTCGCGCAGCACCTGTTTGTAGTCCAGTCTGCCGAATTCCTTGGACGAGTTCAGGATGCCGAGGCCAACGTTGGAGGTGCCGTCGCCGACGCCGAACACCCAGCCGTAGCCGGGCAGCAGCTTTCCGTCGCGCCCCGGAAGCTCCAGCCAGCCTTCCATCCAGTCGTCGTTGTGCCGCGGGCTGGTGAAGTAGGTTCGGACGGCGACGCCGAGCGGCCGGTCATCGCGCTTCCGGATGCCCAGGGACACGGCGGTGCGGCTGGAGTTGCCGTCCGCGGCGAGGACGACGTCGGCGCTGAAGTCACGGGTTTCGCCGGTCTTGCGCCCGGCATCGTCCAGCAGCGCGGCCCGGACCCCGGTGACGCGGCCGTCGTCGGAGCGCAGCGCCTCGGTGACACTGTGCCGTTCCAGCACAACGGCGCCCGCGGACTGGGCGTGCCGGGCCAGTTCCTCATCGAAGCCTAGGCGGGTCCGGATCAGCCCGTACTGCGGGAAATCGGAGACCTCGGGCCAGGGAAGTTCGATGCTGCGCCCGCCGGCAAGCAGGCGCAGGCCCTTGTTGCGGCGCCAGCCCTCCGCTTCGGGGTGCGGCAGGCCAAGCTTCTGGATCTCGCGGACGGCCCGGGGGGTGAGCCCGTCGCCGCAGACCTTTTCGCGGGGGAAACTGGTCTTCTCCAGGACCGTGACGTCGATGCCGGCTTGGGCCAGGTAGTAGGCGGCGGTGGACCCGGCCGGACCGGCTCCGACGATCAGTACTTTCACGGCAGCGGCGAACTAACGCGCGGGCCGGGTGTTGCGGCGCAGCTTCGCCACGGGTCCGGTGTGGTTTGCCAGTGCTGCGGCGCCCGCGCCGGGACCTGTTTCAGGGCCGGGCTTAACGGCCCGGTGCACGGCGACGATGCCGCCGCTGAGGTTGCGGTAAGTGACGTTGTCCCAGCCGGCCTCCTGCAGCCACGCGGCCAGGTGGTCCTGGTCCGGCCAGGCGCGGATGGACTCGGCGAGGTAGACGTAGGCATCCGGGTTGGAGGAAACCTTGACGGCGATCGCGGGAAGTGCGCGCATCAGGTATTCGGTGTACATGGTGCGCCACAGCGGGACAACAGGCTGGGAGAACTCGGCGATGACCAGCTTGCCGCCCGGCTTGGTGACGCGGAGCATCTCGGCCAAGGCCTTTTTCGGCTCGTTGACGTTACGCAGACCAAAGGAGATGGTGCTGGCATCAAAGGTGTTGTCCGCGAAGGGCAGGCGCGTGGCGTCACCGGCAATGAAGTCGATGTCCGGGCGTCGGCGCTTGCCGACCCTCAGCATGCCGAGCGAGAAGTCGCAGGCGATCACGTCGATGCCGGAGTCGGCATACGGTTCGCTGGAGGTGCCCGTGCCGGCGGCGAGATCAAGCACCCGGTGGCCCGCCTTCACACCCATGGCCTCGACGACAATCTTGCGCCAACGCCGGGTCTGCCCCATCGACAGGACATCGTTAACGACGTCGTATTTGGGCGCGACGTCGTCAAACATTGTGGCTACTTCGTCCGGACGCTTATCCAAGGATGCTCGGTTCACTCTGACATTGTCTCAAATGTTCGGCACACCCACTAACCACGCCCTGAACAGGGCCCCCGGCGGAGGCGGGAGTAGTGTTGTCTCACTATGACGAGCACGTTCCGAACCTTGACAGTCCCCCTCGATGCAGCATCATTCCCCGGGGGCGTACCGTCGCTGATGGTCCGGGATGACCTGCTCTGCTGGACGCGGCGCGAAGCCGGACTCGTTGGTTTCGGCGAGGTGGCCCGGTTTACCGCCACGGGCCCGGAGCGATTCCTCGAGGCGGACATCTGGTGGCGCCACCTGGTCATCGAGGCCGAAATCGAGGACCGGGTGGAATGGCCCGGCACCGGTCCCGTCGCTTTCGGCTCCTTCGCTTTCTCCAAAACCTCCGCGCACGCCTCACGGCTGATTGTGCCCGAAATCGTTGTGGGACTGCGCGACGGCAAGGCCTGGCTGACGCAGTTGACGTTCGACGACGCCGACCTCACCGAGGCCGGCGCACGCGCCGCGCTGGAGCGCTGGCTCGGTGCGCCCGTCGTCGTGCCGGCAACAGCTGCCGGAGCAGACGCCGCGCCGGTTGAGGCGACGCTGAGCACCGGTTCGCTGAGCGAGGCCGAATGGATGACGGCCGTGGCGGCCGGTGTGGCGGAGATCCGCACCGGAGCGCTGGAGAAGCTTGTGCTGGCCCGCGACGTTGTCGCCACCGTTCCTGCCGGTGTGAGTGCCGCCGAGATCCTGCGCCAACTCGCCGTCCGGTACCGCGAATGCTGGACCTACGGTGTGGACGGACTGGTGGGTGCCACCCCGGAGATGCTGATCCAGGTGGAGGGCCGCACCGCACAGGCCCGCGTCCTGGCCGGCACCCTGGACCGCCGCGACGCCGACGGCATGGCCGGCTCCCCGCTGGAGTTTGCCGAGCGCGTGCTGGCCGGATCAGAGAAGCAACGGCACGAACACAACATCGCGATCCAGTCGCTGACCACCCAGCTGGCGCCCTTCTCCGAGGCCATGAACGCGCACAGCGAACCGTTTATCCTGGAACTTCCGAACGTCTGGCACCTGGCCTCTGATGTGAAGGCGGAACTGGCCGAGGTGGAGGGCCATGTGCCCACCAGCCTGGCCCTGATCAATGCCCTGCACCCGACGGCGGCTGTGTGCGGCACCCCGACAACCGTGGCCGGCGCCCTGATCCGCAAACTTGAGCACCTGGACCGCGGTCCTTATGCCGGGCCGGTCGGCTGGCTCGATGCGGCCGGCAACGGCGAATGGGGCATCGCGCTGCGCGGCGCCGTCATTGAGTCCCCGGCGACGGTCCGGCTCTATGCCGGCTGTGGGATTGTAGAGGGCTCCGTTCCGGACATGGAGCTCGCCGAAACCTGGGCGAAGTTCCGTCCCATGCTGGAGTCGCTCGGCATCGGCAGCTAGACGCCGCGCGGCGACTCTGCACAGCGACCGGCGCGCAGCGACCGGGCGACGGCGGCGTTCCGGTCGGCAAAAATCCGGGATTACAGACAGATCTGGCGTTGGGAATCTTGCTTTTGGGTCTCGTTTAGTTATCCAATAGTGAAACTTAGTTTCCTGTGATGCACATCTCATGTTCGGCGTTACACTATAACCCGGCCTCTTTACGTACCCCTCCAGCAACAAAAAGGTAATCAAATGCAGATCTCCCGTTCACTCCTGAGCAACCCCGCACTGAAGGCCGCCACGGTCCTCGCGGTGAGCGCATTGGCCTTGACGGCCTGCACCAATGCCTCCGAGACCGGCACCACCGGCGGGCCGTCCGCGTCCGGCAGTGCCAAGGAAAGCTTCGACCCCACCACTGTCAAAAAGGACGACGCCCTGGCGGCCATGGTCCCTGAGGCGATCAAGTCCAAGGGCACACTGACCGTTGGCTCGGACACCACCTACGCCCCCGCGGAATTCCTCGGCAACGACGGCCAGACCGCGGTGGGTTACGACGTCGACATTGCCAAGGCTATCGGCGCCACCCTGGGCCTGAAGGTCCAGGTCCAGACGTCCGAATTCACCGGCATCCTCCCGTCCCTCGGCCCGAAGTACGACCTCGGCATCTCCTCCTTCACGATCAACCCGGAGCGACTCGGCGCTGTCAACATGGTCAGCTACTTCAACGCCGGTACCGCTTGGGCCGTGCAGAAGGGCAACCCGAAGAAAGTCTCGCTGGATGATCTTTGCGGCAAGTCCGTCGGCGTGCAGACCGGTACCGTCCAGGAAGATCCGGACCTGTCGGACCGTAACAAAAAGTGCGCAGCGGACGGCAAGCAGCCCATCAACGTCGTGACGCTGAAGAACCAGACGGACATCACCACACGGCTGGTCAACGGCAGCGTCGATGCGATGGCAGCCGATTCGCCGATCACTGGCTACGCCGTCACCCAGACCAACGGCCAGATCGAAAAGATCGGTGACGTCTATGACGCCGCGCCGCAGGGGATCGCAGTGGCCAAGTCGGACATGGCCCTGGCCGAGGTCATCCAGAAGACCGTCGCCCAGCTCATCGAGAACGGCTCGTACAAGAAGATCCTCGAAGGCTGGGGCAACGCCGAAGGCGCCATCACCAAGTCAGAGGTCAACCCGGCGGCCGGCTCGTGAGTCTTCCCGCAACCGGCCACACCCCAGGCGCGCAGCTGGGCAGTAGGCACGAAGATCTCGACGCCCCGGTAATACTGAACCATCCGGTGCCCGTTCGGCATCCGGGCCGCTGGATCAGCGCCATCATCATCCTCGCCGTCCTCGCCCTGTTCCTGCAGAGCCTGGTCACCAACAGCAACTTCCGCTGGGATATCGTAGGGACCTACATCCTGGATATCAAGGTAGTGCAGGGCATCGGCTGGACGCTGGTGCTCACAGTGGCCTCCATGGTCCTGGCGATCATCCTTGCCATCCTGCTGGCCTTTATGCGCCAGTCGGAGAACCCGGTCTTCCGCTGGTCCAGCTGGGCCTGGGTCTGGTTCTTCCGGGGCACTCCGGTCTACACCCAATTGGTCTTCTGGGGCCTGATCTCCGTCCTGTATCCCAAGATCACCGCCGGCATCCCGTTCGGACCCGAGTGGTTCAGCGTGGACACCAGCACTGTCATCACTGTCACTGTCGCGGCCATCCTGGGCCTGGGCCTGAACGAGTCAGCCTACCTGGCGGAAATCTTCCGGGCCGGCCTCAAGTCAGTGGACCGCGGCCAGGCGGAAGCCGCTGAGGCCCTGGGCATGGGCAAGACCAAGATCATGTGGCGGATCATCCTGCCGCAGGCCATGCGGGTGATTGTGCCACCCACCGGCAATGAAACGATCGGCATGCTTAAGACGACCTCTCTCGTCCTGGCCGTGCCGTTCACCCTGGACCTGACATTTGCCACGAATACCCTGGCCAACCGGACCTATCTTCCGGTGCCGCTGCTGATTGTGGCGGCTATCTGGTACCTGGTGATCACCAGCCTGCTGATGGTTGGCCAGCACTTCATCGAGGCCTACTACGGCAAGGGCGTGGACAACCTTGCCCCGGCCGCCATCAACCCGGCGGCAGCAAAGGCCGCCGGAGCCGGTGCGCCAAGCGGCGCGGCCAAGCCGGCCTTGAAGAAGGACATTCCCGAGGAGGAGGCAAAATGACAATCACCACCAAGGAACCGCTGGTGCGGATCGAAGGCCTCCATAAGTTCTACGGCCAGCACCACGTGCTGCGCGGCATTGACCTGGAGGTGAACCAAGGTGAGGTGTCAGTGGTCATCGGCCCGTCCGGTTCCGGCAAATCCACCATGCTGAGGTGTGTGAACCTGCTGGAGACCATCAGCGCGGGCCGTATCTCCGTGGGTGGGAACCTGATCGGCTACCGCGAAGTCAACGGCCGGCTCCACGACCTCAAAACCAAGCAGATCGCGGCCCAGCGCCGCGAGATCGGCATGGTGTTCCAGCGCTTCAACCTGTTCCCGCACAAAACCGCCCTCTACAACGTCATGGAGGCGCCGGTCCAGGTCAAGGGCCAGTCCCGGGATTCCGCGCGAAAGCGGGCGATGGAACTGCTGGATCGCGTGGGCCTTGCGGACCATTCGGGCCACTATCCGTCCCAGCTCTCGGGCGGCCAGCAGCAGCGGGTGGCAATCGCCCGGGCCCTGGCGATGGACCCCCAGCTGATGCTGTTCGATGAGCCCACGTCCGCGTTGGACCCCGAGCTCGTGGGCGACGTGCTGGAGGTCATGAAGGACCTTGCCAAGTCAGGCATAACAATGATCGTGGTGACTCACGAAATCGGCTTCGCCCGCGAAGTCGGCGACCGCTTGACGTTTATGGACGCCGGTGTTGTGGTGGAAACGGGAGACCCCCGCGAGATCCTCGTCAACCCGCAGCACCCGCGCACCAAGGAGTTCCTCAGCCGGGTCCTCTAGGCGGCCCGTCCGGGATTTCGCCCCACGTTGCGCAAAAGTCCCGTCGCTACCGGAATTCGGAAGCGACGGGACTTTTCCGCGTCGTAAGGCATCGCCGTTGCCGTCGCAGCGCGGGGCGTCCCGCCTGACGCATTTCAGTCCGGCCGCGACGGCCGCCCGCCTATTCCGCGGCGATCACTCCTACCACCGCGTCGCCCACTGCGGCCCTGATGCGTGTGTGCAGCTCCCGCAGTCCGCGACGGTCCGTGCGCACCTCGATGATGACCCGGCCCGCCCACGGCTCGGCCAGCGCCCGGGCGAGTTCCGCCGTCGTACTGACTGAACGGTGTGCAACTCCGTAAGCGGCCGCCAGTGCGGCGATGTCCACGCTGTGCGGAGTACCGAATAGGCGTTCGACGGCGGTGCCGTAGCGGCCCGCGGCTTCGACGGCGCCGTGCTCCAGCAGCCCGAAAATGGCCCCGCCGGCGTCGTTAAGGACCACGATCCGCAGCGCAGGCTCCTCTTCCCCTGCGCCGAGCAGCAACCCGCCGGCGTCGTGCAGGAATGTAACATCACCCAGCAGCACCGTGGTGGCCTGCATTCCGCCCACGGCAATGCCAGTGGCCGTGGCCACCGTGCCGTCGATTCCGGCGAGGCCGCGGTTGGCGTAGACCGTGGCACCGGGCTCGGGGGCAGGCGCGCCGGCGAGGTCGACGTCGCGGATGCCGTTGGAGGAGCCGATCATAAGCTGTCCGCGCGAATGCTCCCAGACCAGCGCGCCGACGGCGGGACCGGTGGCAGCGGCGGATCCGGACAGGACCAGGTCGACGGCGTGTTGGGCGGCGGCCCCGGCCAGCAGCCAGGCATCCAGCCAGGCGGAGGAGCCCCGGCCGGCAAACTCGGCCAGGTCCGCCAGGGTCTCGAGTGGAAGTTCGGTTCGGCGGCCGGGCTCGTACCAGGCCACCGGAACCGGTTGGTACAGGGCAGAAGGGACGTCCGCGCGGGCCAGCAACTCGCTGACCGGCCGCGAGAGGGTCGGCCGGCCGAAGAGCACCACCCGCTCGATGGGCTGCCCGGAGTCCGGGCCAAAAGCCGCCAGCAGGAGCCGGTAGGGCCCCACCGCGTTTGGTCCGAACCGGGCGTTGGAGGACGGCTCGGCCAGCAGCGGCAGGCCATGGGCGCGGGCAAAGGCTTCGGCCACCGGGCCGGCGTCGTGCCCGGCGAGCACCACTGTCCGCCGTTCGGGCAGGTTGTCAGCGACCGGGGGGAAATCGAGGGCCAGCGGGCCGCGGGGTGCCCGGTATACCCGGCGGCCGGACTCGGGCGGCAGGCTGTCGCCCGGAGCCGGAACCAAGGGGTCACGGAAGGCCAGGTTGAGCTGCACCGGTCCGGGCGGGGCGTCCGCAAAGGCTCCCGTGGCGGCGCTGAGGGCGGTCTCGACGGCGCGCCGCGGGTCGTCGCCGGCGGGCACGTCCGCGGCGAAGCGGACATGCTCGCCGAAGAGGTCCAGTTGCGCGGTGGTTTGGTTGGCGCCGGTCCCGCGGAGTTCCACGGGACGGTCGGCGGAAATCACCACCAGGGGGACGGCTGCGTGGTTTGCCTCCATCACGGCCGGCAGGAGATTGCCGACGGCGGTTCCGGACGTGGTGAGCACGGCCGCGGGTGCGCCGGTGGCGAGGGCCAGCCCGAGCGCCGTGAAGCCGGCGTCGCGCTCATCGATCCGGACCAGCAGCTCCACCCGCCCCGCCGCGTCTGCCTCGGCCAGGGCGTAGGCCATTGGTGCAGAGCGCGAGCCCGGCGCCACCACCACGTAGCGGACCCCTTCGAGCAGGAGTGCAGCGACAGCGATCCGGGCGGAATCCAGCGCCGTCAGTTCGTCCGGGTTCACATGTTCTCCGGCGTCTCGATGCCCAGCAAGTCCAGGCCCTCGGACAGGCGGCCCAGGACCACGGCGCACAGGGCCAGGCGGGACTCGCGCACCGAGTCCTCGGATTTTAGCACCGGGCACTGGTCGTAGAAGGTGGTGAAGAGCTGCGCGAGCTCGAACAGATAGGTGCACAGCCGGTGCGGTTCCAGTACCTCACGAACCTTGTGCAGCGCGGCACTGTATTCGAGTAGGTGCAGGGCAAGTGCTCGTTCGGCGGGCTCGACGACGGCGATCGGGGTGGCCGTCGTTCCGCCGTCGGTATCGGTGCCGGTGCCGGTGTTGGTGACGGCGTACTGCTCGAGGACGCCGGCCTTGCGCAGGATCGAACGGATCCTGGCGGCGGCGTACTGCACGTAAGGGCCGGTGTTGCCGCTGAGGGCCAGCATCCGGTCGAAGTCAAAGACGTACTCGGTGTCGTGGCCCACGGAGAGGTCCGCGTACTTGACCGCGCCGATACCCACCTGACGGGCGGTCAGGGCGCGTTCGGACTCGGTGAGCTCCGGCCGGCTGGCGTCGATGACGGCGCGGGCGCGGTCTACCGCTTCCGCCAGCAAGGCCATTAGTTTGACCGGGGCGCCGGAGCGGGACTTCAGGATCTTCCCGTCCTCCCCCAGCACGTTGCCGATTTGGACGTGCACGGCCTCAACCGTGTCGGGCAGCCAGCCGGCGTCGCGGGCAGTGGCCATGACCATACGCAGGTGCATGTTCTGCGGCGCGCCCACGACGTACAGGACGCGGTCTGCCGCAAGCTCGCGGACCCGGTAGCGGATCGTGGCAAGGTCCGTTGTGCCGTAACCGTAGCCGCCGTCGGACTTCCGGATGATAAGCGGCATGGGCTCCCCGTCACGGCCGGTGAAGCCCGCCGGGAAGGTGCACAGCGCGCCGTCGCTGATCCGGGCAAGGCCGCGGTCCTCAAGTTCCCGGCACAACTGTGCCAAGTGCGCATCGTAGGAGCTTTCGCCCGCGATGTGGTCGTCCGTGAGGCTGATGCCCAGCACCGAGTAGATGGCGTTGAAGTAGCGCTTGGACTGGGCCACGAGGCGCTGCCAGACGGCGAAGGTTTCCTCGTCGCCGCCCTGGAGTGCCACCACCCGGAGCCGCGCGCGGGTCGCGAAGCCGCCCTCCTCGGCGGCGGAGGCATCGAACTTGGCGCGGGCGGCCTGGTAGAAGGCGCTGGGGTCATCGACCAGCAGCGCGGCCGCCGGGGAGTCCTCGCCGATCTCCAGCCAGTGTTCGATCAGCATCCCGAACGGCGTGCCCCAGTCGCCAATGTGGTTCTGCCGGATGACGGTGTCCCCCAGCGCTTCGAAGACCTTCACCAGGCTGTCCCCCACCACAGTGGTCCGCAGGTGGCCGACGTGCATTTCCTTGGCGACGTTCGGGGAAGAATAGTCGACGACGACGCGCCGGGCCGCCGCGGCCGGCACGTCCGGGGTGCCGGCAGACTCGGCGTTTAGCAGCTCTTCGATCCAGGTGCCGTCGAAGGTGAGGTTGATAAAGCCGGGTCCGGAGATCTCGGTCGCCGTGCAGATCCCGTCCAGGTCCAGTGCGTCGACGATCTTCGCAGCGGCCTCGCGCGGCGGCATGCCGACCCTCTTGGCCAGCGCCATGGCCGCGTTGATCTGGATGTCCGCGAATTGTGAGGGCCTGACCACCGGATCCGTGCCGCGGTACTCTTCGCCGAACGCGCTGGCAATTGCTGCCTGGACTCTGGGGACAACCATTTCGGCCGGATTATTCACACTGTTCAAATTATCAGTTCCGCCACACCCCCGACGCTCCCTCAGCTCCGGCGCCCAAACAGCAAACGCTCCCTCAGCTCCGGCGCCCAAACAGCAAACGCTCCCTCACGTCCGGCCGCCCGAAGGCGCAACGTGAGGGAGCGTCGACTCAATACCCGCGAAAGGTGCGGGAGCGTCCGCCCGAAACCCGCCTAACCTGCGGGAGCGTCGGGAGGGGATGGGGCGGTCAGTCGTGGGTACGGAAGACCTGGACCACGGAGGGGCGCGGGGCGCGCACCTGGCCAGGCTTGGGCGATGTACCGGCAGCAACATAGTCCGGGAAGAACGAGTTCTGCGCCTCGAACGAGCCGTCCTCGCCCGGGTGCTGTACGGCGACGAACACGGTGCGCTCTTCATCGTGGACGATGGGGCCGCAGGTCTCGGCGTCCCGCGGCACAGCCAGGAACTGCTCCACCCGACCGCGTTCGGCGCCGTCGAGGGTGACCTTGAACAGCCCGTCGGCCTGGCCCGTGGTGGACGGCGCGCCGTCGGTGGAGATCCACAGGTTGCCGACGGAGTCGAACGCAAGGTTATCCGGGCAGGAAATCGGCGAGACCTGGTCCGCCGGGAAGCCGCTGAAGTAGGCGGACTTATTCTGGGCCGGATCGCCGCAGACCATCAGCAGGTTCCAGTCAAAGCCCGTGGAGGTCTGGTCGCCGCGTTCGGTGATTTCCACGATGTGGCCGTCGCGGTTGAGGTTGCGCGGGTTGGGTTCGGTGGCGCCTTCCTTGCCGGCCTTGCCGCGGTCCGTGTTGTTGGTGCAGGCCACGTAGACCTTGCCGGTGTGCAGGCTCGGCTGGACGTCTTCGCAGCGGTCCATTTTGGTGGGTCCGACCTTGTCCGCCGCCAGGCGGGTGTAGACCAGGACTTCCTCGACGCTCATGCCCGCGACCATCGATTTGCCGCCGACCACCAGCGGCAGCCACTGGCCGGATCCATCGAAGGCGCCGTCCGTGGGGAGCTTGCCCGAGCCGTCGATCTCCCCGGCCGGGGAGTCGCCAGTGAACTTGGCAACGTAGAGGTCCCCGGCGGAGAGCAGGGTCATGTTGTGCTTGCGGTTGCCTTCAACGTACTTCTGCGCAGAAACGAACTTGTAGAGGTAGTCGAAACGTTCATCGTCTCCCATGTAGGCCACTACATGGCCGGACTTGGCCACAATGACGTTGGCCCCTTCGTGCTTGAAGCGGCCCAGGGCGGAGTGCTTCTTCGGCGTCGACGTGGGATCAAGGGGGTCCACTTCGACGATCCAGCCGAAGCGGTTGGTCTCGTTTTCGAAGCCGGGGGTGCGGGCGTCGAAGCGGGGATCGTCGAGTTCCCACTGGCGGGCGGTGGGCTTGCTGGTCAACCCGTAGCGCTTGTCCGAATCCGAGGTGCCGGCGGAGACGAAGTAGCCGTTGAAGTTCTCCTCGCCGGAGAGGATGGTGCCCCACGGTGTGGTGCCGCCGGAGCAGTTGCCCAGCGTGCCCAGGATGGAACGGCCGGCGGGATCGGCCACGGTGCGGACCAACGGGGAACCGGCGACGGGTCCGGTGAGTTCGTAGGCGGTGTCGGAGAGGTAGCGCCGGTTGAGCTTGGCGCCCTTGACGTAGCTCCACGGCTTGTTCTTGTTTTTGCGTTCCAGCTCGACGACGGTCAGACCGTGGGCGGCACGGCCGATGGCGCGCCCCTCGGCCGCGGGCAGGGACGCCGGGAACATGATCGACTCGTTGGTGTATTCGTGGTTGGTGAAGAGCACTGCGCGGCGGTCCTTGGAACCCTCCAGCGGCAGGATGTCGGTGTAGTCATTGTTGTAGCCGAACTGGCGGGCCTGGGCGGCCGCGGTCTGGCCATTCAGATCAAACGCCGGAGCATCGTTGAACAACGGGTCACCCCAGCGGATGATCGGCTGCCAGCCGAAGCCTTCCGGCACGGTGAAGGCGTCGACGGCGGCATCGACGGGGGCGATCGCGGTGAACTTCAGCTTGGACTTCCCGAAGCCGTCCTTCGCGGCGGCGGCCAGTCCGGGGCCTCCGTCGGCCACTGCGGACTCCGGTGAGCCGAGGGCCCCGCCGAAGGCGATCGCCAAGGCGCCGGCGGCACCGAAGCCCAGTGCGGCGCGGCGGGACATGGTGGCGGAGGCAATGTCGCGGAAGTAGCTGTTCGAGCTGGTGTTGCACACTTCACCGGAACAGGCGTTGTCGCATTTCAGCGCGCAGGTGACGGCGCTGCGTTTGCCTTTGGTGTGGCCGAGCATCGGGAGTAGGGAAAACGTGCGTCCGGAGGAAACAGACATGGGGGCGACCTTCCGAGGGGGTGGCTGTGATCCCGTCCACCCTTCCAGCCCAACACGACCTCAAGGCGTCTGCTAGGTGACGTTCCGGTGAACCTGCGGCCGGCCCCGGTCCGAAAGGAGCGTGTGGACCCGGCGCAGGCGGTCCAGCCACCAGTCGCGGCGCTCCGGCGCGGCGGCGTACTCCGCCAGCAGGTCCGGGTCGGCGGTGACCTCGCGGAGGGTGATGGCGCCGTCGTCGGGGATCAGCGGATCCCGGGTGACGTCGGCGGCCAGCAGGGTCACGGTTCCCAGCCCGCAGGCGTATGGAAGCTCCGGGAGCGCGGCGGCAAGCGCCAGCCCGGCGCGGATTCCCACCGAGGTGTCCAGCGCCGAGCTGACGACGGCGGGCAGCCCGGCCTGCGCCACGATCTCCAGCGCACGCCGTACTCCCCCCAGCGGCGCCACCTTCACGACGATCAGGTCCGCGGCACCGGCTCGGGCCACCTTGAGCGGGTCCTCTTCCTTGCGCACGCTTTCGTCCGCGGCGATCAGCACCGGAAGTCCGCTGGCGCGCAGGCGCCGGCGGACCTCGGCGAGGCCGGCGATATCCGGCACGGGCTGTTCGGCGTATTCCAGTCCGACGGCGGACAGCCGCGTCAAGGCCGCCACGGCAGCAGGTACGTCCCAACCGCCGTTAGCGTCGACCCGGATGGCCGCACCCGGGAGCGCCTCGCGGACGGCGTCCACCCGGGCAGCATCGTCCGCCAGGGTCTGCCCTGGTTCGGCGACCTTAATTTTGACGGCGTCCACCCGGCCAAAGCGGGCCAGAATGTCCGGTACCCGGTCCGCTGCGATGGCGGGGACCGTGGCATTGACGGGGATGCTGGTCCGCAGCGGCGCCGGGAAACCCTCCCACCCGGCTTCGATGGCGGCGAGGAGCCAGCGGGAGGCCTCCAAGTCGCCGTATTCGGGGAAGGGGCAGAATTCGGCCCAGCCCAGCGGGCCATCCAGCAGCAGGGCCTCGCGCTGGAGGATGCCGCGGAACTTCACCCGCATGGGCAGGCTCACCACATGGGCGCCGGCGAGGAGCTCGTCCAGTTGCGGGAGCCGCACCGTCTCAGCAGGGCCGTGGCCTCCGGGAACGTGCAGCGGCGGGACTGGTGGGGTGGGCATGAATTTACTGTACCGGGGGTCCCGCACGGGTCCACGCCGGTGGTCCCAGATACTTCGCAGGGATTTATGGGATTCTGATAGTCATGAGTTTTCGGCAGGAACGCACAAGCATGGATCCGGCTTCGGGGTACCCGCGGCCGCGCTCTGCCGCACCTCGGCACGTTCCTGAAGGGACGCCGGGCCGGGCAACGGGGTTCCTGTTCCTGCTGGCCGTCCTCGGCAGCATGGCGGCCCTCGCCGCAACGTACTATTTCTTTGTCCGGACCACCACGGGCCAGTTCATCGACGAGTCTGCCCTGGTGGAGGCCGGGGATATCCACGGCGCGGCAGGCAAGGCCGCCACCAGGTTCCTGGACTGGCTGCCGGCACTGTCCTTGCTGATCGCCACGGTGGTGGTCCTCGTTGTCACCGTGCTGAAGCGGCGCTGGGCAGCCGCTGGGATCGCCGTGGCAGCCTGTGTTGGCGCCAACGTGGCTACCCAGGTCCTGAAAAGCATCGTTCCGGTCCGGCCCTTCCGCGGGATCGAAACCCTGGAACTGAATTCCCTGCCTTCCGGGCACACCACCCTGGCGGCATCCGCTGCGGCCGCCGTGTTCCTGATGGTATCGCCGCGCTGGCGGCCGCTGGCTGGTTTCCTCGGCGGCAGCTTCGCCGTCGCCACGGGGGTGTCCACCCTGATCAACCAGTGGCACCGTCCCGCTGACGTGGTGGCGGCCTTCCTGGTCGTGGCGGTGTTTATGCTCCCCGCAGGCTGGCTGATTATCCGCAACGGGCCGCGCTGGAACGTCTGGGACGGCTACGGGATATTCTGGGCCTCCTCGCGGCTGTGGCTGGCGCTGCCGGCGCTGGCCGGGCTCGCCGCGGCGGCGGTGGCCAGCTACTCGTTGCTGAGGATTGCGCCTGGCCCGGGCCAGGAAAGCAGCACCACAAACTATTTCTGGGCCGGCACGTCACTGATTGTCATTTCCGGCTACTTGGCCACGGTCGCCGGGGTGTGGCTGTTTGGGCACGCTGCACGACGGCGGAGCGCACCGTTGCGCTGAGGCCCCGCGACATGTGCACCCCAACTAGCTCGCAGCAAAGGTCGTTTTGAGCGCTGAAAACGACGTTTACTGCGAGCTAGTTGGGCTCCGGCGCCGCGGGTGACAGTAGCTTCAGTAGTTGCGCCGGTGCTTGAGCCGGGGGATGGTAACGGCGAAGACCGCAGCTGCCGCGAAGCCGAGCACTCCGGTGGCGGCTACCCCGGCCCCGAGCGAGGCCAGCGCGGTAACGCCTGAGAGCAGCACCGGGCCGCCGGTGGCGCCGGCGTCGGCCATAAACCGCCAGATGCCCAGGAACTGTCCGCGGCCGTTGTCCGGTGAGAAGTCCGCCCCCAGCGTCATGTTCAGGCCCGAACTGATCCCGTTGCCGAAACCGATCAGCAGAGCCGCGAGCAGCAGCCCCACAAAGCCGGAGCTAAGCGGGATCAGCAGCATGGCGGCTCCCATGATGAGGGTAGAGGGAACAGCGACCCACTGCCGTCCCTTGCGGTCCATGAGTTTGCCCGCCGGGTAGAAGACCAGCATGTCGATGGCACCGGAGAGTCCGTAGATCAGCGACGCCTGGGTCGCGTCCATCCCGAGGTGCTCGGCCCAGAGCGGGATCACCACCTGCCGGGACGCCCGCAGCGCACTGAGCAGCAGCACGCCCATGCCGACGGTCAGGAAAACCCCGGCGTGGGAGACGGCCACACTGCGCAGCGTCGCCTGCCGGACGGGGACGCCGTCCACCGCCGGCGTGGCCACAAGGTCCGGGATGGTCACCGAGAGGGCCGCGGCCGCGGCCATCGCCACAACTCCGACCCAGTAGGCGCCGGTGATGCCGGCGAACTGCATCACTGCAGCGCCGATGAAGGGTCCGATGAAGATGCCAACCCGGTTGACGCCGCCGAGCGTGGATAGGGCACGCGCCCTGAGCAGCACCGGTACCGCCTCGGTCAGGTACTTCTGCCGGGCCAGTGCGAAGACGCTCGCCGCCATACCAACGACGAGCATCGCACCAGCGAGCAACCAGAGCCCCTCGGGCACCCGGGGAGCCAGTGCCGCGGCGGCAAGGGCGACGGCGGCCGCGGCCGCGGCGCCGACAATGGCCCAGCGTTCGCCGAACTTCAGGGTGATGAGCGAGGCGGGGAGGTTGAAGAGCCAAGAGCCGAGGCCGATCAGGGTGACCACCAAGGCGGCGACGGCCACCGAAGCACCGAGGTCGCGGGCCGACAGCGCCACAACGGGCAGGATCGCTCCCTCGCCGATGCTGAACAGCAGGGCCGGGCCGAAGGCCGGGACGGCGATGCTGCGGAGACTGAAGGGGGCGGTATGCGTGGTCATCCCCTTCATCCTAGGACTGGCTGCGGTCCTGGCAGCTCAGGCCTCGAAGTGGGTTCGGACTTCCCCGCCGGTGAGGTTCCGGAGCACCCCGGCCGCGATGTCGCGGAGCTTCTGGTTCCGGTTGCTGGAAACCTTGGTCAGGATGCCCATCGCTTCCTCCTGGGAACAGCGGTTCTGGGCCATCACGACGCCGCAGGCGAGATCGATGGAGGTGCGGTGCTCCATGGCGGCTTTGAGGTCCTCGGCCCGGGACTGCGCCGTGCCGATCCGGACAGCCAAGCGGAGGGAGCGGCCGGCGAGGTCGGCGAAGCCGGACGCTTCGGCAATAATTTCCGCCGTGAAAAGCCCGGTACTTGAGCCGAAGAAGTTCAGGGCGGCAGCCGCATCCTCGCCGATTTCCAGGGGCACCCCCAGGACACTGCGGCAGCCTTGCGCCGCGAGCTCCAGCTGGTAGCCGGGCCACCGCGGATCGGTGGCGACGTCGGCCAGCAGGGTCACGGAGCGTGTCCGCAGGGCTTCGATGCACGGGCCGTCGCCCATGCTTTGTTCGATCCGGTCCAGGACCACCGCCCGGGGGCTGCTCCCCGCCACCGTCATGGTCTTCTTGCGGCGCTGCAGTGTCACGCCGCATTCGATCCCGGCGCCTGCGGCGTGGCTGAGTGTGGCCGCCGAGAATTCCGCGAGGCGGCCGAGGAAATCCTCGACGTTCTCCGTTCCCATCAGAAGGTCCTGCAGCTGCAGGGCGGCTTCGTCCCCGACGTTGTTAGTCATGCCTCAATCTAAGCCGGTCCCCGGGGCGAAACAACTTAGCTGGCCCCGCCGTCCAAAGCCTAGAGGTAGCCGTCCACGATTGCCGCAGCGATTTCACGGTAAGCGCGCCGGGTTTCCGGGCGGAGCACATCGAGGGTGACAAGGTCGCCGTCGGCCACGCCGCGATCATGCGGCACGGCGATCAGCTGGCGGCAAATGCCGGACAGGTGGTCCTCGATCGCGTCTTTGTCTACCCGGGAGGAGACCTCGTCCTTGTCCGTGATGACCACGATGGCGTTGCGGGCCAGTTCTTCGTAGCCGTGGTCGGCGAGCCAGTGCAGGGTGCTGCGCGCGCGCTTGGCGCCGCTGACGGCGTAGCCTGCCGCGATGATCAGGTTGTCCGCCGACTGCAGGATGCCGCTCATGGCGTTGTGCGTGACGCCGGTTCCGCAGTCGGTCAGGGCCACCGAGTAGTACCCGGAGATGAGTTTGCGGATCTGCAGGTATTCCTCGGCGGTCAGGGAGTCGGAAACCTCGGGGTCCTGTTCACCGGCAATCAGGTGCAACCGGCCCGCATGATGCATGTACCGGGCCAGGGCCGTGAGGGAATCAATTGATTCGATGTTCTTCAGCAGGTCTGTGATGGTTCGCGGGCTCTGCTGCTGATAGATGCCCTCGCCGAGGGCGCGCTCCACGAGGTCCCCGGAGTCAGGGTTGGCGTCGATGGCACACGGCGGGTCGCCGCGGAACTCAGCCAGGGTCAGCCCGACGCCCACGGTCGTGGAGGTCTTGCCGATGCCGCCCTTCAGGCTCAGGACGGCCGTGTTGTAACTGCCCTGGAGCTGCCGGGAGATGCGCCTCGCCAGCTCGTCTTCTTCGCGCTGGCGTGCGCTCGGACCCAGGTTCACGCCGCCGCCGGTCAGGGCGTAGAGGGCACCGCGGAGTCCGCCGACCGGGCGTGGCTTCTGCTCGCGGACAAAGAGCCCCGGGGAACTAATGAAATCGGGGGCGGGCGCGCTCAGGGCGGCAGCCCGGCTGGCAGAGCGAGTGGCCCGGCTGGGGAGGGCCGGCACGGCAGGGGCACCTTCCGGCGCCGCCGGAAACGCCGACCGGCGCGACGCGGGGAAGGAGCGCGGCTCGGACGCCGGGTCTTCCAACGCCTCGCCGTCCGGATCTGCCGGCGGGTTGGCATCGGAGGCGGCCGACGCCGGCGGGACTGCTGGCGGCTCGGGCGCGGAGGGGACCTCCCGGATGACGGGAACGGCAACCGTGGCGGCTTGTCGTTCGTCGGCCGCTTCCGCGGCCTCAGCCCAGGAATTACGGCGCAGCGGACGGGCCGCTTCGCTCTCGACGGGGTCAGAGGTGGTGATTGGCATGGTTCCTGTCCGGGCGTCGGAGTCCCCGCCGCGGCGGCGGTCACGCCGGCGACGAAGTTCGGGTTGTTCTACCTGCGCGCCGGCCTTGGCTGTGTTGTTGTCCACCGGATCGGGCATATTGGTCCCCCCTGGGACTCACAGCGCAGACCGCTGCGGTGCTCGTTTGAATTGGTTCAACCCCAATTCTAGGCGCTGTCCCGGGTGCCCCTGCCAATAGCGGTCCCGGGCAGCAGGCTCAGCGGCGCGCCCGGGTCTCCTGCAGGCGCCTGATGAACCAGCGGGACTGCACCGGCCCGTAGGGCAGGATGGGGATGGCCTTGGTGGCGTCGTCCGGCGTCTCCCGGGTCGCCTGGGTGGCCTGCCGCACCGCCGTGGTCATGGTGTTGGCCATGGTCTTGACGAACTGGTCGCTGCACGGCTCGCCGTGGCCAGGGATCAGGAACTCATAGCGGTGGCGCAGCGCCGAGAGATGGCGGAGGGCGTCGGCCCACTCCTCCGGGTAGGAATCCTCAAAAGAAGGCTGCGAGCCGTGCTCCACAAGGTCACCGGCGTAAAGTGTGGTGGCCGTTCCCACCAGCAGGTCGCCGTCCGTATGACCGCACCCGAGGTAGAAGAACGTAACGCTTTGGCCGCCGAGGTCCAGCAGGACCGGCTGATCCTTAACGATGGCGTTGGGAACGACGATTTCGGTGTTGCCGCCCTCGCCGGCAGCCATTTCCGGCTCGCCGGCAACAACCGCGCGGCGCTGGCTGCCGCCGTTCTCGGCGATTTCCGCAGCACAGTTCTCATGCGCCCAGAACTCTGTCGCGCCAGCTTCGGCGAACACGGCGTTGCCGAAGAAGTGATCATGATGGGCGTGCGTGTTGACAACAACAAGCGGCAACTGTGTCTTTTCCCGCACGGCGTCAAGGATCTCGCGTCCCTGCCGGGGTCCGCTGCCGGTGTCGATCACCAGGGCTCGTTCAGAGCCGACCACCAGGCCTGTGTTGAGCAGGGAACCTTGGGTGGTCAGGACGTAGTTGTCCGGGCCAGCCTCGAGCCATCGTGACATTAAATCTCCGTATTCCGCGGTGTTCCGGCGTCGTTGGTGCGATGTTCTGCCCCCGATTCTACCCACGGAGCCTGAACGGGGGCCGGGAATGAAGGCCTTGTCCCGCAGCTAGGCAGGCGGATGCCCGGGAAACGTACCCGCTCCCGGGTGTTCGCCTGCCCCGCTGCGGGCAGTGCCTAGGCTGGCAGGATGCCCGAGCGGCTCAGGAGCGCCCGGGTTTTCGGATGTTGCGGGTCAGTGAAAATACGGGCCGGCGGCCCCTCCTCCACGATGACGCCCTGGTCCATCACGACAATTCGGTCCGCAATGTCCCGGGCGAATTGCATCTCGTGGGTCACGATCACCATGGTGGTTCCCTGCTGGGCGATCTTCTTGATGACAGCGAGGACCTCCCCCACCAGCTCGGGATCCAGCGCCGAGGTCGGCTCATCGAAGAGCATCACGGCAGGATCCATGGCGAGGGCACGGGCAATCGCAACCCGCTGCTTCTGGCCGCCTGAAAGCTTGCTGGGATAGTTGTCCATCTTCTCGCCCAGACCCACCATTTCCAGGTTGGGGACAGCGATCGCCCGGGCCTCGACCGCTGAGAGCTTCTTGACGTCCCGGAGGGGCGCCATGACATTTCCCAAGGCCGTCTTGTTCAGGAACAGGTTGAAATGCTGGAATACGAAGCCAATGTCGGTCCGTTTTTGGGCCGTGATGGATGCTTTCTCGGCGACCAGTTCCCCGTTGCGTTCGTCGTAGCCGATCAGGTGTCCGTTGACGTAGATACGGCCGGCATCAATCGTCTCGAGCTTATTCATGCAGCGCAGCAAGGTACTTTTGCCGGATCCACTTGACCCCAGGATGGCGATCGTCTCGCCGCGGTGAACCACGAGATCCACGCCCTTGAGCACTTCGACCCTTTTCTGCACGTGGGGCTTGCCCCTGAGCCGCTGCCACAGGTTCGGCTTGGTCTCCGAGACGAAGGTCTTGTGGACGTCCCGGACATCAATAATGGTCTCGTCAGCCATTGGCCCGTGCCTTTCGTTCAAGCACTACCACAACGCGCGAGAGTGGAAGGCTGATAATCAGATAAAGTATGGCCGCGGCGGTGTAGATGGCCGTGGTCTGGAAGGTCTGGCTGTTGAGGATGTTGGCCGTCTTCAGGATCTCGGTCACTGCAATCACCGAGGTCAGTGCCGTGTCCTTGATCATGGCGATGAAGTAGTTGCCGATCGGCCCCATGGAGACCACGAAAGACTGGGGAATAACCACCTTCCACAGCGTTTTGCTGGGGGTGTACCCAAGGGACAGCGCAGCCTCGGTCTGGCCGTGCTCCACGGACAGGATCGCGGACCGGAAAACCTCGGACAGGTAGGCAGCGTAGTTCAGCCCAAGTCCGAGGATGCCGGCCGGCACGGGCTCAATGCTGACGCCGATGCTGGGGAGCACAAAGAAGATGTAGACCAGCTGGACCAGCAGCGGAGTGCCGCGGATGACCTCGAGGTAGACGGTGGCGATAGCGCGAAGGATCTTGAGCGAGGAAATGCGTGCCAGGGCCACCAGCAGGCCGAGCACGAGGGCCAGGACCATGGCGCCGAGGGCCAGTTGAATGACAACGGGAACCGCCTGAAGGAGGGCTGGGAACACGGCGAAGGTGTTGTTAATAAAGTCCACTTGGAATCCCTAAATGAGGGTCGGCCAGGGGCGGCGGGCAGTGTTGGGGATGCCGCCGCCCCTGCGTGATTCTGAAAGTTATTTGCTCATGTTCGAGTCGTCCAGGCCGTACTTCTTGAGGATCTCAAGGTACTTGGGGGTCTTCTTGAGATCTGCCAGTCCGGAATTCAGGTCCGCCAGCAACTGGGTATCATCCTTGCGGACGCCGGCGCCGATGATGCCCGGGTAGAACGGCTTGTACGGGGAGACGAGCTTCAGCTTCGGGTTCGGCTTCTGGACCAGGCTGTAGCCGATCACTGCACTGTCGGTGAAAACAGCATCAACCTGCTTGTTCTCCACGGCGGCGAGCAGGGCTGCCTGCGAGTCGAAAAGCTTAACCTGGCTGCCACCGAGGCTGTCCACCAGGTCCTTGAATACGGTGCCGGTCTGGGCGCCGAGGACCTTTCCCTTTACATCGTCGCGTGAGGTCAGGGTTGAATCGGAGGGGACCACCATGGCTTCACCCTCGGTGTACCAGGGATCGGTGAAGTTGATTTGTTTCTTGCGGTCATCGGTGATGTACATGGCGTCGACGATCACGTCCGCCTTCTTGGCATTAAGCGCCGCGATCAGCGTAGCGAACTCGGAGGTGAAGACCTTGACCTTCCAGCCTTTGGCTTCGGCGATGGCATTGATCATGTCCCCATCGATGCCTTTGAGCTCTCCGCTGGCCTGGTCGGTAAAAGAGAATGGCGCATCGTTGGACGTCGCGATGGTGATGGTCTTTTGGTCGGCGCCACCCCCGCTGCTTGCGCCGCCTGTTGAGCCGCAGGCGGTCATGGCCAGGGCGACTGCAACACCCATCGGCACGAGGGCGGCGAATCGGGTGCGGAGCGTTTTTGTCTTAGTCATGACGGGCCTTTGTTAGAGATTGTTGTCTATCGGATGAAGCGGTCGAGGCGGAGTGTGGCGGTGGCCTTGTGGGCTGCCATGCCTTCGGCGTCCGAAATCGTTGTGACGTAGTTGGCCAGACGCGGGGTTGCGTCTTTTTCGACCCGCTGGAAAGTGAGCGGTTTGAGGAAGCGCGCCACGGAGAGCCCGGCGGATGACCGGGCACCGCCGCCGGTGGGAAGTACGTGGTTTGTGCCGGACGAGCCCTTGTCCGAGTAGGCCACGGTGGACCATGGCCCCAGGAAGATGGAGCCGTAGTTGCGCAGGTTCCCGTGATAGTACGCGTCGTCGGCGGTCTGGATTTCCAGGTGCTCCGGCGCCAGGAGGTCCATAATCTCCACCGCCGTTGCCCGGTCTTCAGCCACGTAGACGGTGCCGTAGTCCCGCCAGGCCGGCCCGGCGATGTCGCGGGTGGCCAGCGTCCGCAGTTGTTTGTCGATCTGCCGGATCACCTCTTCGCCCAGCTCGCGTGAGGTGGTGACCAGGGACGCCGGTGACTGCGGGCCATGTTCGGCCTGGCCGAGGAGATCGGCGGCAACCAGCTCTGCGTCGGCGGTTTCGTCGGCGATCACGGCGACTTCCGACGGGCCCGCCAGCAGGTCAATACCGACTCGACCGAAGAGTTGCCGCTTGGCCTCGGTGACGTAGGCGTTGCCGGCACCGACAAGTATGTCCGCTGGCTGTTCGTCCAGGAGCCCGAAGGCCATGGCGGCCATGGCTTGCACACCCCCGAGGGCGAAGGCCCGGTCCACGCCGGCCAGATAGGCGGCATAGAGGACGGCGGGGTTCCCGCCGTCGGGCCCGGCAGGCGGGGTGCAGGCCACGACGTTGCGAACGCCGGCCGCCTTGGCGACCCCAACCGTCATAAAGGCACTGGCCAGGATGGGGAACCTTCCCGCGGGGAGATACGCTCCAACGCGCCCCACGGGGACGTACTTCTGGCCGACAAAAACGCCGGGGAGCAGCTCGGTTTCAAAATCACTGAGGTGTTCGCGCTGCTCCACCGCAAATAGCCGGGTCCGCTCTGCGCTGGCCACCAGGGCCTCCCGCAGTTCCGTAGAGAGCCCGTCGCCGGTTTTAGCCAGAGCGGCCTGGCTAAGTTCAAGGTTGGAGCCCTGCCATCCGTCGAGGTGCCGAGCGTACTTAAGCACGGCGTCCATTCCGTTGGCCTCAATGTCAGCGAGCATCGCGGACACCGTCTCCACGACGTCGGGAAGCCGCTGGGCGGGAACGCCGCCAATGGCCGGGCTCTTCAGGACCAGGAAACTGCCCTGTATGTGAGCCGCATCACGGCTGGATATCTGCATAGGTCCAAGCTACTCAGTCCGTTCCTATCGCACAACGGGACGCTAACGAGTGCCAGCCATAGGGTGACCCGATGGCTGGCGGCTTGTGTTTCGCGCAGGTAACAGACCCGCGGTGGTATCTCCCGGCGCCACAAAACCCCCGCATTCCGCTCGCTGACTAGAGTGGGCCCATGACCCTTGCGCAACTACGGGCCTTCCTCGCCGCCTATGAGCTCGGTTCTTTCACCGCCGCGGCACGAAAGCTGGAAACAAGCCAGGCTTCCGTCTCCGAGCTCATCAGCAGGCTGGAACACGAGCTTGAGCACAGCCTCTTCATTCGGGGCGGGCGGCGCCTTCTTCCCACGACGGCTGCCGTTGAACTGCAGGTGCATGCGTTGCAGTCCGTCACCTCTTTCGACAACGGCGTGGAGGCACTGAAATCCATGTCTTCACTGGAAGGGGGCGTCTGCACGTTCGGCGTTCTGCGTTACGGCGCGTACTACGACCTGGCCGACCTGGTGCAGCGGTTTCACCGGCGCTACCCCAAGGTGAAGGTGCGCCTCATCGGACTGAACTCCTTGGCAGTGGCCGAGTCGGTGGCCTCCGGCGAAATTGAGGCCGGGCTGATCGTCCTGCCGGTTGCAGAGGCCGGCCTTCAGGTCAGGCCGCTTTTTCGTGACGAAGTTTTTTACGTGTCGGCTACCCGTAATCCATCGCGCGGCCCCGTGACCATTGAGGAATTCGCCGAGTCGAAGCTGGTGCTCTATGACGCCTTTGCCGGCTGGCGCGATCCCACCCGGCGGCAGATTTTGGAGCGTGCCCGGCTCAAGGGGCTGAAAATCGATGCGGCAATCGAGGTGGAACATGTCGATACCGCCCTGGGCCTGGTTGCCGCCGGCGCGGCCGACAGTTTTGTCCCCCACGCATTGGTTAGCGCGCCGGGTTTTCCGAAAAACGTTCACGCTGTCCCTTTTGCAGAACCATTGTTCGACACAATTGCCCTTGTCCAACGGGAGGGCGCCTATCTTTCCCCGGCAACACGGAAGATGGCGCAAATGGCAGCCCGGACCTTGCTGTCCAAAGTGCCGCCGGGCCAGGACATCAGGCGGGCAACTGTGCGCTAGTCCGGCCGCCAGCGGCCGCTTGCCCCCGGACCAGCGCCTCCGGCAGGCGCTGGTCCGGGTCCCCCGTTCCTCACAAATCGGCCAGTACCGACCCCGGGTTCTCGATCGCGTCGGCCACAAAACGCAGGAAGCCGCCGGCGGTTCCGCCGTCGCAGACGCGGTGGTCGAAGGTGAGCGTCAGCTCGGTGACCTTGCGCACGGCGAGTTCGCCGTTAACTACCCAGGGCTTGTCGATGATCCGCCCGACGCCGAGGATGCCTACCTCGGGGTGGTTGATGATCGCGGCCGAGCCGTCGACCCCAAAGACGCCGTAGTTGTTCAGCGTGAACGTGCCGCTGCCCAGTTCCGCGGGGGTTGCCTTGCCCTCGCGGACGACGCCGGTGAGCCGCCGGATTTCGGCGTCCAGTTCGCGGGCGCTGAGTTTGTCTGCGTTGCGCACGGACGGCACCATCAGGCCGCGGTCGGTCTGGGCCGCGAAACCGAGGTTGACGCCGTCGAAGGCCACGATCTCCTGGCCGGCCCCACCGGCGGTGTCCCCGGCGCTGACGATCCGGGAGTTCAACTCCGGAAACTTCTTGAGGCCGGCAGTAACAAAGCGGGCAATGAACGCCAGCAAGCCCGGGGTGTGGTCCGGGTCGGCGTTCTTCAGCGCGGCGCGCAGCTCCACCAGCGCCGTGGCGTCGACATCGACCCAGACCGTGGCCTCCGGGATCTCGGACCGGCTGCGCGCCATGTTCGCCGCGACGGCCTTGCGCACGCCGCGGACAGCCGTGCGGCCGGAGATCCCAAGCCCCGTGCGGGCATCCGTGTCCGTGATCGCGGTAGCCACATCCGTTGCTACCGCCGGCGTTTCGACCGGGCTGGTTCCGGCAGGCTCAACCGCAGGCGCCGGCTTGATGAACGCCTCAACGTCGCGGCGCATAATAAGCCCGCTGGCTCCCGAGCCTTGGAGATCCCCCAAATCAACCCCATGGTCCCGAGCCATCCGCCGGACCAGCGGAGAAATCACAGCCCCCAGCTTCCCGGGAACCCGGGTCCGCATAAGCAACAGATCATCGGCAGCCTTCTCGGCCTCAGGCACCTGCGCCACAGCCCGCTTGGATGCCCGGGTCCGCCGGGCAACCCCATGCCCACCCGGAGTCCCGTAGCCAATGAGGACATTCCCGGACCCGGCCTTCTCCTCCTCGCGGTAGGTCTCTGCCGCGGCATCTTGGGTTGCGGCCGGCTCAGCCACCGTGGCTGCGGCAGACTCAACCGCGGGAGCCGCACCAACCGGCATCACCGAGATCAGCGGCTTCCCGACGTCGAGCGTCTGGCCCGGCTCGCCGTGCAGCACGGCGACGGTGCCGGCGTAAGGGGAGGGCACCTCGACCATGGACTTGGCCGTCTCCACTTCGGCGATCGGCTGGTCGACGCGGATATCGTCGCCCACCTTCACGAGCCAGCTGACCAGTTCGGCTTCGGTGAGGCCCTCACCAAGGTCCGGGAGGAGGAATACTTTCGGTTCGCTCATGGTCAGTTCTCCCACTGGAGGTCGTCAACGGCGTCGAGGATACGGTCCACGCCGGGCAGGTAGTAGTGCTCAAGCTTGGGCGCCGGGTACGGCACATCAAAGCCCGTGACCCGGCGGATCGGCGCGGCGAGGTGGTGGAAACAGCGTTCCTGGACCCGGGCCACGATCTCGGAGGCCACCGAGGCGAAGCCGTGCGCTTCGGCGATAACCACCGCGCGGCCGGTCTTGCGGACCGAGGCGCAGACCGTCTCGTCGTCGAAGGGCACAATCGAGCGGACGTCGATCACTTCCAGCGAGCGGCCTTCCTCGGCGGCGGCGGCAGCAGCAGCCAGCGCCGTCGGGACGGACGGTCCATACGCGATCAGCGTCGCGTCGGTGCCGGGGCGGGCGACGGCGGCGCGGCCTTCCGAGGACGTGCCGCGTTCGGTGTTCGCGGCATGTTCGGCCCGGAGCGCGTCCAGGTCCACCTGGTCCTTGGACCAGTAGAGCTTCTTCGGCTCCATAAACATCACCGGATCATCGGAATCGATGGCCTCGCGGAGCATCCGGTAGCCGTCCGCCACAGTGGCCGGGGTGAAGACCTTAAGCCCGGCGGTGTGGGCGTAGTAGGCCTCGGAGGAATCACAGTGGTGCTCCACTCCCCCGATGCCGCCGGCGTAGGGAACCCGGATGACCATGGGCAGCTTCACGCCGCCCTTGGTGCGGTTGTGCATCTTGGCAACGTGGCTGACGATCTGTTCGAACGCCGGGTAGGCGAAGGCGTCGAACTGCATCTCGATGACCGGGCGCATGCCGTTCATCGCCATGCCCACGGCCATGCCGACAATGCCGGACTCGGCCAGCGGGGTGTCGAAGCAGCGGCTCCTGCCGAAGGTTTTGGTCAGACCGTCGGTGATGCGGAAGACGCCGCCGAGCATACCAACGTCCTCGCCGAAGACCAGGACCGAGGCGTCGGCATGCATGGCGTCGGCCATGGCGGCATTCAGTGCCTTGGCCAGGGTAATGGTCTGCGGGCCGGTCTGCTCGGCCTTGACCGCTGCCGTTTCCGCGGCCTGAGCGGTCGCGGCGCTGACGTTGCCGTTCGCCTCGGACGAGGTGGTGATGGTGGGGCTCATTTCGCGGCCTCCGTCGCTGATGCGGCGTCCCGGGCGAGTTCGTCGGCGAGCATTGCGGACTGCTCCTTCAACTGGGGAGTGGGAGTAGAGAAGACGTATTTGAACAGGTCCTGCGGATCGACGGGGACCTCCTCGCTGAGTCCTTCGCGCAGCTGCGTGGCAACGGCTTCGGCCTTCTCTGCAATAGCGGCGGTGCGGCCGTCATCGAGCAGTCCCCGGTCCGTCAGGTAGGTCTTCATCCGGCTCAGCGGGTCTTTCGCCACCCATTCGGCGACCTCGCTGTCCTGCCGGTAGCGGGTGGCGTCGTCGGCGTTGGTGTGGGCCTGCATCCGGTACGTGTGGGCCTCGACAAGCAGCGGTCCGGAGCCTTCCCGGGCCAGCTTGACCGCCCGGCCCAGCACCGCGAGGAGGGCCACGACGTCGTTGCCGTCCACCCGTTCGCCGGCCATCCCGTAACCCACGGCCTTGTGGGCGAGCGACGGTGCAACCGACTGGTGCGCGAGCGGCACGGAGATCGCGTACTGGTTGTTCTGGACGAAGAACACAACCGGCAGGTGGAAGACGGCCGCGAAGTTCAGTGCCTCGTGGAAGTCGCCTTCGCTGGTGGCGCCGTCCCCGCACATGGCCAGGACAACGGTGTCCTCGCCGCGGAGTTTGGCGGCGTGGGCGACGCCGACGCCGTGCAGGAGCTGGGTGGTCAGCGGGGTGCACTGGATACCGACCTTGTGCTCGGCGGGGTTGTAGCCGCCGTGCCAGTCGCCGCGGAACAGCGTCATGGTCTGGACGGGATCCACACCGCGTGCCATCACGGCCACGGAGTCACGATAGGTGGGGAACATCCAGTCGCCGTCGGACAGGCAGAGTGCCGCTGCGACCTGGCAGGCCTCCTGGCCGTGACTGGAGGGGTAGACGGCCATCCTGCCCTGCCGGACGAGGGCTGAGTTCTGATCGTTGACGCGGCGCCCGACGACGAGCTGCTCGTAGGCGGCCAGCAGTTCCGCCCCGCCCGGCAGGCTGTACTCGTGGCCGGGCTGGGTGCCTTGCTCGGTGTGGGGGTTCAGTGTGCCGTCCGGACCCACCATTTGGATCTGGTGCCGGGCGGGCAGCATGTAGTCCTCGACCGTGATGCCGAATTTGCGCACGGCCTCATTGGCCGCGCCTGCCATCTGGTCCTGCGCTGCGGGCTGCGCAGGGTGGTCTGCGGAGATCGTCATTGGTCCGTCCTTCTGTAGCCACTATTCACTCCAAGTATGGGGCTGGGCGATGTTTCGTATCCAGCTCTCGCGGAAATCGTGGAGAAGTCCAGAGAATTGCCTTACTCTAGAAGACAAATCGTAGATGTGAGCTGGATTACCGGCGGGGGTTGTGGACAAATGGCAGAGGACGGGGCGGACCAGGCCGCGGTGCCCTTGGATGATGTGGACCGGAACATCATCGCGGAACTGACCAGGGACGGGCGGATGTCCGTCACGCAGGTCGCGGAGAATGTCCACATCTCCCGGGCCCACGCCTACACACGGATTGCCCGGCTGACCGGCGAGGGTGTGCTGACCAAGTTCACGGCACTGGTCGACCCGATTAAGGCCGGCCTGAAGTCCTCGGCCTACGTCACCCTGAAGGTCCGCCAGCATTCCTGGCGGGAACTGCGGGAACTGCTGCGCGCCATTCCAGAGGTGCACCACATCGCCTTGGTGGGTGGCGACTTCGATGTCATCCTGCTGGTGCGCGCCGTGGACAATATCGATCTGCGCCGGGTGATCTTCGACCAGCTGCAGTCCATGCCAGGGGTGCTGGACACACAGACGTTTTTGGTGTTTGAGGATGTCGATACGCGGTAGCCAGGCGTTGCGGTTTCAGTTGACGCGGTTTCAGTTAACGAAGGCCTTCATCCAGGCTTTGAGCTCCTCGCCGAATTCGACCCGTTCCGAGGCAATCGAGATGACCGCCTTCAGGTAGCTGAGCTTGTCGCCGGTGTCATAGCGGCGGCCCTTGAAGACCACTCCGCTGACCCCGCCGCCCTCGCAGTTTGAGGTGGCCAACGTCTGCAGCGCGTCCGTGAGCTGGATTTCTCCGCCGCGGCCGGGTCCTGTTTCCTCCAGCACGTCAAACACCGCCGGGTGCAGGACGTAGCGGCCGATCACGGCAAGGTTGGAGGGCGCATCGGCGATCGAGGGTTTTTCCACCAGCCGGTTAACCCGCACATGGTCTTCGCCGTCGATGACCGAGACGTCTGCGCAGCCGTAAGCGCTGATTTCGGCGGGATCCACCTCGATCAGGGCAACCACCGAGCCGCCCGTCCGGGCCTGCACCTCGATCATGGTGCTCAGCAACTCATCGCGCTCGTCAATCAAATCATCGCCCAGCAGCACGGCGAAGGGCTCCGCGCCGATATGCTGACGGGCACACAGGACGGCGTGGCCGAGTCCCCGAGGGTCTCCCTGGCGCACATAGTAAAGCGGCCCCAGGGCGGATGCGTGCTGAACGGCCGCCAGTTTCTCCCGGTCACCCTTTAGTTCCAGGGCACGTTCCAGGCTGGGCTCCCGGTCAAAGTGGTCCTCGAGGGCGCGCTTCTGCCGGCCGGTAATCATCAGCAGGTCCGTCAGCCCGGCGCGGACGGCTTCCTCCACGACATACTGGATGGCCGGCTGGTCGACTACCGGGAGCATTTCCTTCGGCATGGCTTTGGTGGCGGGCAGAAAGCGTGTTCCCAGTCCGGCGGCAGGAATGACAGCCTTAGTTACCGGTTTCCCCAAAGTCATAACCGAACCCTACAAGGACACCTTCGAAATGAGAATGGCTTCGATAAAGAGAAGCAGCCGGGCCGGTCGCCCGGCGACAGTCGTTTTTACCCCTTGAAAACCGGCGTCCGCTTCTCCTGGAACGCCAGGAACCCCTCAGCGTAGTCCGCGGTGTTGCAGAGCCGTGCCTGCTCGGCGTTTTCCTCTGCCATGGACTCCCACAGGCCCAGCCGCTGGTCCCGGATGTGCGCCACGAGGTCCTTGCTGGCGGTGAAGGCACTGGTGGCGCCGGTGGCGGCCTTCGCCACGATGGCGCGGGTGTCCGCCAGGAGGTCAGCTGCGGGCATGGCCCGGGAGAACATTCCCTGCGCCACGGCGTCAGCACCGCTCATCAGCTCCGCCGTATAAATCAGGTCCAGCGTCCGGTGCATACCGAGGCGTTCGGTGAAGTACCAGTGGCCACCCGAATCGAGGGTGGCACCGAGGTTCGCGAACGGGGAGCCGAATTTGGCGTTCTCCGCCACGTACACCACGTCAGTGGCCAGCAGCAGGCCCAGCCCTACCCCCAGGCAGGCTCCTTGGGCTGCCGCGAAGGTGGGCGCCGGAAAGGCGGACATCTTCTTCAGAAGCGGCTGCAGCAACCCGCCGAGATAGCCCTGGACGTCATCCGTTTCCGGCGTCACGCCGGCGATGTCCCGGCCCGCGCAGAAGGCCCGTCCCTCTCCCCTCAGGAGCAGCGCACGCACCTCTCCGCGGGCGGCTGCGGCAGCGGCGTCGTCGTACGCCTGAGACAGATCCCGCAGCGCCTGCTCGTCCAGCGCGTTGAGCTTGTAGGGGGCGTTCAGGACGATCTCGGCGATGCCGTCGGCGATGGAGAGGGAAATCATGGGGCTCCTGGGGTCGGGGCGGGAGTCGGGGTTGGTCCGTTAGACGTCGAAGTCGACGGTGACTTCCGGCGTCGTGGGGTGGGATTGGCAGGTGAGCACGTAGCCCTTGTCCAGTTCGTCCTGCTCCAGCGCGTAATTCTCATCCATTGTGACGGCACCGGTGACTACCTTGGCACGGCAGGTTCCACAGACGCCGCCGGCACACGCGAACGGTACGTCCGGGCGGACGCGGAGCGCCGCGTTCAGGATGGATTCACGGGCGTGGGTCGGGCTGGCCACCTCGCCCTGGAGGCCGTCCAGCTTGAAGGTGATCTTGAACGTGGACTGGGATTCGTCCACAATCACCGGGCGGCCGGCATTGCCTTCGGGACGGTCCGGCTTACCGGTGCTGAACAGTTCGAAGCGGACCTGTTCCGGGTCGACGCCGCGCTCGGCCAGGGTATCCCGGCACAGTTGCACGAGTTCGAACGGGCCGCACAGGAACCACTCGTCGACGTCCTCGGCGTGGATGGCGGTCCCCAGCAGGGCCTGCAGCTTTTCCGCGTCGATCCGGCCGCTGAGCAGCGGGGCGATCCGCTGTTCCCGGGAGAGCACGTGGTGCAACGCGAGCCGGGCCGGGTACTTGTCCTTCAGGTCGGCGAGTTCCTCCAGGAACATCACATCCATCGCGGCCTTGTTGGCGTAGACCAGGTCAAAGCGGGTTTCGGCATGTGCGGCGAGCAGCGTGCGGGCAATCGCGATCACCGGGGTAATCCCGGAACCGGCGGCGATCGCGACGAAAGAGCCGGGCTCCCCCGCGAGCTCGCTGGCCATGTCCTCCGGATGGTTCATCGAGTTCATCAGGTTCTGCTCTTTGCCGTCCCGGCCGTGCCGGGACACAAACGCACCCATCGGGCTCATCACGTCCAGCACGTCCCCGGCCGTGAGCTCGGCGTTCGCCCAGGTGGAGAACTGCCCGCCCAGGTCCTTCTTGATCGCGACCCGGATCTCGCTGCTGCCGTCCGCAAAGCTCCTCGGCTCGGCGCAAATCGAGTAGCTGCGCCGGACTTCCTTCGGCTCGCCGGACTCATCCGGGAGGGTAGTGCGCAGGGCAACGTACTGGCCCGGGAGGTAATCGAACTGGCCCGCGAGTTCGGCCGGAACGCCGAAGGTCACCTCGATCGCATCATCGGTGAGCCGGCGGACCTCATCCACGGCCAGCGGGTGGAAGGACGCACGACGGCGGCCGGTGGCTGCGGCCGTTTCAGCGGCGGTCTGTCGGAGAACAATCATGGCGTTTCCTTAGATGACTTTGAAGTAGTCGAAGGGTTCCTTGCAGTCCTGGCAGACGTACAGCGCCTTGCAGGAGGTGGAACCGAAGCGGGTGAGTTCCTTGGTGTTCAGCGACGAACACTGCGGGCACTTGACGGCGAGGGACAACCGGACCGGGCCGGCGTGCCGGAGGGCGGCAGAGCGGCCCGACGGCGGCGCGATGCCGTACTCCTGCAGCTTGGCTTTGCCGGCCTCGCTCATCCAGTCAGTACTCCATGCCGGGGAGAGGACCATGTCGACGTTGACGCTGGGGTAGCCTTCCCGTTTGAAGGCCGCCGTGAGGTCATCGCGGATGGCGTCCATGGCGGGGCAGCCCGAGTAGGTCGGCGTGATCGTGACCTGCACGGCGGGGACCATCCCGCCGTCGTCGTAGATCCTGACCTTGCGCAGGATCCCCAGGTCCTCGATCGTCAGGACCGGGATTTCCGGGTCGCAGACCGTGGCCGCGAGTTCCCAGGCCTTCTGCTCGGGCGTCCGCGGGGCCGCAGGGCGGCCGTCGGCTGCCGTGGGGTGGCTGACGTACATGTCCATCGTGGTTACCAGCTTGCCCCGGGGTACTCGCGGGCGAGTACCTGCATCTCGGCTAAGAGGTAGCCGAGATGTTCGGAGTGCAGTCCCCGGCGTCCGCCGCCGGGGGCCGGCTGAACCGCGGGAACGTCCAGTTCGGCTGCGGCCAGGACCTCGCCGGTAAGGCGGTCGAAATCGGCGCGCAGGCTGGAGGGCTCGACGGCGGCACCGCACCCGGCCAGGCGGGCGGTGAGTTCGTCGTCGCGGAAGAGCTCGTCGACGTAGGGCCAGATGACCTTGAAGGCGTGGATCATCTTCGCGCGGGACTCGTCAGTGCCCTGGGCCAGGCGCAGCACCCACTGGGCGCTGTGGTCGCGGTGATAATCCACTTCCTTGACCGCTTTGGCGGCGATCCCGGCCAGGGTGGTGTCGGTGGAGGCGGCCAGCCGGCGGTAAAGCTCGAACTGGTAGTAGCTGACCACGAGCTGGCGGGCGATGGTGACGGCAAAGTCGCCATTCGGAAGTTCAAAGATTTCGACGGACCGGAACTCCGGCTCGCGGCGAAAGTAGGCGAGGTCATCTTCGCTTCGACCGTCTAATCCGCCGGCATAGCTGAGGAAGGACCGGGCGTGCCCCAGCTGGTCCAGGGCGATGTTGCCCAGGGCGATGTCTTCCTCAAGCTCCGGGGCGCGGGAGATCCAGTGGCCCAGCCGCTGCGCGAGGACCAGGGCGTCATCGCCCAGCCGCAGGGCGAACTCGGCGGCGTCAGCGCTCGGCTTCGCGGTTCCCTGGCTTACGGCAAGGGCGATGTCCTCCGGACGGAGGGCATTGCCGGGGGTGATCCGGGTGGCGCTGGCCGTGGCCTCGCCACTGTTGCCGGAGCCGTTGACGCCGACGGAGATGTCCCCGTGACCGGCCGTTTCCGCTGCTGCGGGTGCTGCCGCTGCGGCAGTTTCAGGTGAGGTGCTCACAGGTGCTTCACGCCCTCGCTCTTGGTGTAGTACGTCGCGTGCCGGTAGTCCTTGCCCTGGGGAGACTCGAAAAAGGAGCCCTTGGCGTCAGGATCGGACGAGGCGATCGCGTCCGCCGGGACAACCCAGATGGACACCCCCTCATTGCGGCGGGTGTAGAGGTCTCGGGCATTGCGCAGCGCCATGGCGGCGTCCGGCGCGTGCAGGGAGCCGGCGTGGACGTGGGAGAGGCCGCGGCTGGAGCGGACAAAAACCTCCCAGATGGGCCAGACGTTGCCTGCGTGCGGTTCGGGAGTTGTCATGCTGCGGATTCCTTCTCTGCTTGCTTGCGGCTCTGCTTTTCAGCGTAGGCCGCGGCGGCTTCGCGCACCCAGGTGCCGTTGTTGTGTGCTTCCCGGCGCCGTTCCAGGCGCTGGGCGTTGCAGGGGCCGCGGCCGGCGAGGATCTCGTGGAATTCATCCCAGTCCAGCGGACCGTGCTCCCATTTCTTGGTTTCTTCGTTGAAACGGATGTCCTTGTCCGGGAGGGTGAGCTCCAGGACCTTGACCTGCTCCATCATCATTCCGACGAAACGGTTGCGCAGTTCGTCGTTGCTGAAGCGCTTGATGTTCCAGGCCATGGACTGCTTGGAGTTGGGCGAGTCGTCATCCGGCGGGCCGAACATCATCAGGGCCGGGGCGTACCAGCGGTTGACCGCGTCCTGGGCCATCTGCTTCTGCGCCGGCGTGCCGTGGGAAAGTTCCAGCAGGATCTCGAAGCCCTGGCGCTGGTGGAAGGATTCTTCCTTGCAGACGCGGACCATGGCGCGGCCGTAGGGGCCGAAGGAGGCGCGGCAGAGCGGCACCTGGTTGGCGATAGCGGCGCCGTCGACCATCCAGCCGATGGCGCCCATGTCCGCCCAGGTGCGGGCGGGGTAGTTGAAGATGGAGGAGTACTTGGCTTTGCCGTCCATCAGCGCCTGGTTCATCTCATCGCGCGGCTGGCCGAGGGTCTCGGCGGCGGAGTACAGGTACAGTCCGTGGCCGGCCTCGTCCTGGACCTTGGCCATCAGGATGGCCTTGCGCTTGAGGCTGGGGGCGCGGGAGATCCAGTTGGCTTCCGGCTGCATGCCGATGATCTCCGAGTGCGCGTGCTGAGAAATCTGGCGAAGCAGGGTCTTGCGGTATGCCGGGGGCATCCAGTCGCGGGGCTCGATCCGCGAATCGTCAGCCATGACTTTGTCGAAGTATGCCTGGCCTTCAGCGTCACGCCGGGCCACATCTTCGAGGCTCTGTTCGTGCCGTGCCGCTGTTGGCTCTCCGGGCACTGACTGCAGGGTCTGCGCTGCCATGGTTGCTCCTATGCATTTTCCGATAAATAATTACCGACCGTTCGTTCAGGATATGCGGAAGGCCGGAGATGCGTCAAGCACTGGAGCTCCACCACGACTGCAGGAAAACCCAAGTTCCGGAGCGTACCGTCTGCACCATCGACTGCAGCGAGGTCTCCCGGCGCTCTCCGCCGGACGCTGCACCGAACTCAGGAGACTCTAATGTCGAATCACGGGGAAGTGGATCGGAAGGAATCGTCAGGAAACGGAACGCCGCCGGGGGCGGCGCGCCGCGACCGGGCGGCCAGGACAGTTCACGGCAAACGCGGCCGCCGGATCCTGCTGGGCGTGCTGCTGGCCCTTGTGCTCGCGGTCCCCGGTTCGATGGGAGCCTACGTCTTTTCGATGGCCCAGATTTTCGCATCCCAGACCCGGGAGATCAAAAACGCGTTCCCGGCGGAGGCCGTCCGGGTCCGGGCCCAGGCGGTGCCGGCCGGCTCCGCGAAACCCATAAATATCCTGGTGATGGGCAGCGACAGCCGCGATGCTTCCGGCGGCGCGGCTGCCGAGGCGGTGGCCGGAGCACCCTCGAACCAACGCTCCGACACGCTGATGCTGGTTCATATCCCGGCTGACCGCGCCCATATCTACAGCATTTCGATCATGCGCGACCTCTGGACGACTATCCCCGGGCACGGCGAAGCCAAGATCAATGCCGCCCTGGCCTTCGGCGGCGTCCCCCTGGTGGTGCAGACAGTGGAATCCTTGCTGCAGCAGCGGATCGATCAAGTGGTACGGATTGACTTTGAAGGATTCCAGGGACTCGTCGACGCCATTGGCGGGGTCACCGTGGACGTCAAGGTGCCGTTCACCGGGACGAGGGCCAAGAGCGAATATGTCTTTAATGCGGGCGCGAACACCCTCGATGGCGCCCGAGCCCTGGCTTTTGTCCGCGAGCGTTATGCCTTCGCCGACGGCGACTACCAGCGGGTCCGCAACCAGCAGTTGCTCCTGGCCGCCGTCATCGGCAAAACCCTGGACGCCGGCACCGTCCAACGCCCGCTCACCCTCGAACACGCGCTTAGCGCCGTCGCCCCCTTCGTGAGCGTGGCGCCTGCCCTGGACCTGGTCGAAGCCGGCCGCCTGGCCGTCAGCCTCCGGGACGTCCACCGCCAGGACATCGCCATGTTTACCCTGCCCACGGCCGGGACCGGCACGTCGGCAGACGGGCAGTCCATTGTCCTGCCTGATCCGTCCGCCATCGAGGAGATCAAGGCCGCCCTCAGCAACGATAGACTCGGAGACTATGTTGCTGCCCAAGGCCTCGGAGCCGGAAACTAGCGATGGTTCGCCGTCGTTACCCATTCGGATCCTTACCGTGTGCACCGGCAACATCTGCCGGTCCCCCGTTGCCGAACGCCTGCTCCAAACCGGACTGAACCAGGTGCAGCCCGGGGCTTTTGAGGTGCGGAGCGCTGGAACTCGGGCCATGGCGGGCGATCCGATCCAGCCGCTGTCCCAAGACATCATCACAAGCTACGGCGGCACGCCGGACGGGTTCGCGGCCCGTCAGCTGACACCGGAGATCCTGCGGCAAGCAGATCTGGTGCTGGCGATGTCGGCACAGCACCGCGGCGAAGTCATCCATCTGGACGCCGCCCTGCTAAAGCGCACCTTCACCATCCGCGAATTTGCCCGGATGCTCGAAGCGCTTGAGGACCGTGGCATCCCTGTCCCGGCAGGCGACACAGCCGCGTTCTGGCGTGATCTCCCGGCCCGCGCGGCCGCTGTCCGGCATCTCGCGCAGGCCCCGGAACCGGCCGACAATGACGTGGTGGACCCCTACCGGCGCGGGCCGGAAATCTACCGCCAAATGGAGGATGAACTTTCCCCGGCCATCCGCACCATCCTGCGGTTCGCCCGGCAGCACGGCTGAACCCGGCAGCCCACGGCTGAACCCGGTGCCGTCGGTTGCTCCCGGTCGATCGCTTACGGTGGTAGTGTCCGGCCATGGGAACGGAGCCGGAACCGGCAGAAGCAGCCAAAGCCACGGCACCGGGCGTGGCGCATCGGCGCCGGACAGTTATCATCGCCCTCATTGCCGGCCTGGCGGTCCTCGCCGTCGCGGCGCTGCTCCTGAACATGCCCCGCACCGAAACCGCAGCCCCGGTGCAAACGTCCCCGGCAGCGCAGCAATCGCCCGCCGCCAGCCCAACCCCGACGCCGGATCCGCCGCCCGCCGCGCTGAACATCCTGCTGATCGGCAGCGACAGCCGGGTGAACGAGCGGGCCATCGCGGCCTCCGGCGCCGCCTCGGACCAGCGCGGTGACGCGCTGGTCTTTATCCATCTCCCGGCCGACCGGCAAAGTGTCTACGGCATCTCCATCATGCGCGACCTCTGGGTCGATATCCCGGGCTACGGGGCAGCAAAGATCAACGCCGGACTCGAACTGGGCGGGGTGCCGCTGATGACACAGACGGTGGAATCCCTGCTGGGCCAGCGCGTGGACCACAGCCTTATGCTGGATTTCCAGGGTTTCGCGGCCCTGACGGACGCCCTCGGCGGCGTCGACGTCGACATCAAGCAGCCCTTCACCGGCACCATCGACGACTTCGTGGACTTTCCGGCGGGTGTGAACAGACTGAACGGACCGCAGGCCCTGGCCTTTGTCCGCGAGCGCCATGCCTTCGCCGACGGCGACTACCAGAGGGTCCGGAACCAGCAGACGTTCCTGAAGGCCGTGCTGGACAAAATGGCGGCCGAAGGCGGGCTCTCGGACGCCAACACCGTGAAGCAACTCGTGGCGACGGTCCTCCCGCACATCACCGTCGACCCGGGACTCACGCTGGAAACGCTGGAGCGGCTCGCCTCCAGCCTGCGAAGCACGGCACCAGGCAACGGTGTGTTCTTTACCCTGCCCACCGCCGGCGTTGGAACCAGCAGTGACGGCCAATCCATCGTCCTGCAGGACCCCGCTGCCACGGCCGCCGTCTCGGCAGCACTGACCTCCGGGACCCTGCCCGGGTACATTGCCGCCAACAATCTTCAGAACGGGAACTGAGGCACCCGCAGCAGTGACAGTGCTGCCGGACGGTAGATTGGAGCCATGACCACGACTCCGGCGCAGCCGTCCCCGCAAGCCCCCGTTGCCAAAAAAGTCCCCGCCGTCCGCACCCGCCACGGCGATGCCTTCGAGGACAACTACGAGTGGCTGCGAAACAAGGAATCCACCGAGGTCGTGGAACTGCTCCAGGCTGAGAACGATTACCAGGAGGCCATGACTGCCCACCAGGAACCGCTGCGCGCGGCCATCTTCGCCGAGATCAAGGGCCGCACCCAGGAGACGGACCTCTCCGTCCCCAACCGCAAGGACGGCTGGTGGTATTACACCCGTTCGGTGGAGGGCCAGGAATACGGCATCCAGTGCCGGGTACGGGCCCAGGACACCGGGGACCGCGTCGCTGACTGGACTCCCCCCGCCGTCGAGGTCGGCGTCGACATTCCGGGCGAGGAAGTCCTGCTGGACGGCAACGCCGAAGCAGCGGGCCAGCCGTTCTTCGCCGTCGGCGGGGCCGCAGTGACCCTTGACGGGAATCTCTACGCCTACGCGGTGGACAACGCCGGGGACGAGCGGTTCACGCTGCGCATCAAGGACCTGCAAACCGGGGAGCTGCTCCCCGATCTGATCGAGAACATCTTCTACGGCATTTCCTTCTCCCCCGACGGTACCCGGATCTTCTACACCGTGACAGATGATTCCTGGCGGCCGTACCAGGTGAAGTCGCATGTGCTCGGCACGCCCGTCACATCGGACAAAGTCATCTACCAGGAGGACGACGTCGCCATGTGGCTGGGCTTCGAGCTCTCCGCCGACCGGCGCCATCTGGTGCTGGGTATCGGCTGCTCAGAGTTCAGCGAAACCCGGCTGCTGCGCTTCGACGCACCCGAGGCCGGGCTCAGCACGGTAATCTCCCGGGACGAACGCATCCTCTACGAGGCCGAACCCTTCCTGCTGGCCGGTGCCGAAACCATCCTGCTCACCCACAACCGGGACGCCATCAATTCCATGGTCTCGCTGGTGGATCCGGCCGAACTTGCCAAGCCGCTCGCCGAGCAGGCCTGGACCACCGTCGTCGAGCACTCCGACGAGGTGCGGGTCAACGGTGCCGGCGTCACGTCCACGCACCTGGTGGTCTCCGTCCGCAAGGACACGATCGAGCGGGTGCAGGTACTGCCGCTGGCCGGGCTCGGAACGCCGGAGCAGGGCGCGGCGGTGGAACCCGGCTTCGAGGAAGAGCTCTACACCGCGGGGGTTGCCGGTTCGGACTACGAGGCCCCCGTCATCCGGATGGGCTACACCTCCTATTTCACGCCGTCCCGGGTCTACGACTTTGTCCTGCCCACCGCGGAACAGCCCGCAGGCGTACTCCTGCTGCGCAAGGAAAGCCCGGTCCTGGGCGGCTACAACGCCGCGGACTACGTTGCCACCCGCGAATGGGCGGTGGCTGCGGACGGGACCAGGATCCCGCTGTCAGTGCTGCGCCATGCCGCCGTGCAGCAGGATTCGACGGCGGCAGGCCTGGTCTACGGCTACGGCTCCTACGAGATGAGCATGGACCCCGGCTTCGGCATCCCCCGGCTCTCCCTGTTGGACCGGGGCATCGTCTTTGTAATCGCGCACGTCCGCGGCGGCGGGGAACTGGGCCGGCACTGGTATGACGACGGCAAGAAGCTGCAGAAAAAGAACACCTTCACGGACTTCATCGCGGCCACTGACTGGCTGGCAGCGTCCGGCTGGGTGGACCCGGCACGGATCGCGGCGATGGGGGGCTCCGCCGGCGGCCTGCTGATGGGCGCCATCGCCAACCTGGCGCCGGAGAAGTACGCTGCGATCGTCGCGGCCGTTCCGTTCGTGGACGCCTTGACTACCATCCTGGACCCGGAGCTGCCGCTCTCCGCACTGGAATGGGAGGAATGGGGCAACCCGATCACGGACCCCGAAGTCTACGCGTACATGAAGTCCTACACCCCCTACGAAAATGTCCGTGCGGTGGACTATCCCAAGATCGCGGCGGTCACCTCGTTTAATGACACGCGGGTGCTCTACGTGGAACCCGCGAAATGGGTGCAGCGGCTGCGCGAACTGAACACCGGCAGCGAGCCGATCGTGATGAAGATCGAGATGGAGGGCGGCCACGGCGGAGCGTCGGGCCGCTACGTGCAGTGGAAGGAACGCGCCTGGGACTACGCCTTCGTTGCCGACTCCCTGGCCGCCACGAAGCTCCTCCCGGGCGCCGGACTGAAATAGCCCGACCGGCGCTCCTGGTCCCAAAATTTCATCATCATGCTTACTATTGACCTGCACAAGGCACGTTGGTGGAGACACTGCTCACTGGGGGCAGCGGAAACGGTGCCGGAACTAGGGAGTCAATCGTGAGTACTGACCGAGCAATGAGCGGCCTGTCCGAAGAGGAACTGATGGCCGAGGGCGCCACCGCCCTGCCCGACAAGGAAGTGGCGTCCGTCCTGGACCTGAATGCCGACCTGAACCTGGGTATTGAAGCAGCCGCGCCGATCGACCTCGCCGTTGCGGCCAATGCCAACGTGGCGGCACCGATCGATGCCGCCGCCTCGGCGAACATCCTCTCCTTTGGTTCGGAGTCGCAGGCCCTTTCCGACCAGGGCGTCATCATCAACCAAGGCATCGTCGCAGACGCAAACGCCACGTCCGTCCAGGACAGCGGCATCGACCAGGCCACCGATTCCGGTGCACCTGCCGCCGATGCGCCCGCCGACGGAACGGCCGCGGCGGCCGACGCCGGGGGCTTGCTCTCCGACGGAAGCACCGCGCCGGTCAGCGGTGCTGTGGACGGCGTCGTGGACGGCGCCACGGGCGTGCTTCCGGACGGCACCGTTCCGGACGGCGCTCTTCCCGATGTTGGGGCGCTGCCGACTGACGCCGCCGGCGCCCTCAACGGCAACCTCCTCAACGTCAACGTCAACCTTGACGCCAACGCCGGAATCACCGCGCCGATCAACGGCGCGGTTGCTGCGAACGCCAACGTTGCCGCTCCGATTGACGCCGCCGTGGCCGCCAACATCGGTTCGATCGACAGCAACGCGTACGCTGTATCGCAGCAGGACGCGATCATCACCCAGAACATCGAGGGCGAGGCGACGGCGTCGGCCGATCAGCAGTCGAACATCCAGCAGTAACAGCCATATGACTATCTTGCATGGCGGGCCGTCCGCACAGGGCGGCCCGCCGGCCCCCGCTACGGCCGGCACCGTACCGCCGCCCGCTCTTGCCGACGGCGTCCAGCTGATCGGCGAGACGAAGGGCTCCGGCTACAAGAAGGCCCCGTCCCTTGTCCGACGATCCGACGGACAAACGATCCAGCTGACGCGCCTGCTCTACCTGGTGCTGGAGGCCGTGGACGGGCGGCGCAGCCTTGAAGAGATAGCTCAGCATGCCGGCAAAGCCTCCGGGAAGCCGGTCAGTGCCGGCAACATCCGGACCCTGATCGATACCCAGCTCCTCCCGCTGGGCCTCCTGCGGCTGGCCGACGGTTCACAGCCCGAAGTCAAGAAGTCCACCCCGCTCCTTGGCATGCGGTTCCGGTACTCCGTCACGGATCCGGAGCGCACGCGGAAACTCACCTCGCCGTTTGCCGCGCTGTTCAACCCGCTGATCGTGGTGGCCGTGACCGCCGCCTTCCTCGCCACCTGCTGGTGGGTACTGATGGTCAAGGGGCTCGCCTCGGCAACCCACGAGGCCTTCGCCAATCCTGGCCTAGTGCTGCTGATCCTGCTGGTCACGGTGCTCTCAGCCGGCTTCCACGAATTCGGCCACGCTGCCGCCGCCCGGCGCGGCGGCGCCACGCCGGGGGCCATGGGCACCGGCTTGTACCTGCTGTGGCCGGCGTTCTACACCGACGTCACCGATTCCTACCGGCTGGGCCGCGCCGGCCGGATCCGCACGGACCTGGGCGGCCTGTACTTCAACGCGATCGTGGCCGTGGCCATCATGGCTGTCTGGTGGGCCACCGGCTTCGACGCGCTGCTGCTGGTGGTGGCCACTCAGATCCTGCAGATGGTCCGGCAGTTGCTGCCCATGGTCCGCTTCGACGGGTACCACATCCTCGCCGACGCCACCGGGGTGCCGGACCTGTTCCAGCGGATCAAGCCGACCCTGTTGGCCTTGATTCCCTGGCGCAAAACAGATCCCGAAGCGCAGCTCCTCAAGCCCTGGGCACGGGCCGTCGTCACCGTGTGGGTGCTCGTCACTGTTCCCCTGCTGGCCTTCAGCCTGGTCACCATGGTCGTCACCCTGCCGCGGATCCTCGGCACCGCCTGGGACAACGGCTGGAAGCAGCAGGCCATGCTCTCCCAGAGCGCCGCTGCCGGGGACTTTGCCGACGCTGCCGTGCGCGTGCTGGCGATCATCTGCATTGCCCTGCCCGTCTTGGCCATCTTCTACATCCTGCTGCGCCTGGTCCGGCAAGTCGTCACCGGCCTCTGGCAGCGGACCCGCGGCAAGGCTTTGCAACGCGGAACGGCGATCGCCGCGATTGCGGCCCTCACTGCCGGCCTGGCGTGGGCCTGGTGGCCCGGCGCCGAGAGCTACCGCCCGGTCCAGCCCTACGAACGCGGCACCCTGGCCGACGCCACCACCGCAATCTTCCCTGCAGACTCGGACAGGGGGATGAAGCAGGGGCAGGCCGGCCGGACGGTGGCGCTCTGGCCCCAGGGGGCCCGCAAGCCCACCCGCGAGGAACCGCAGCTGAGCATGGTGCTGCTGCCCCGGTACACCCCTGCCCCGACCGCCGGAACCGGCACACCGACGTCGGCCCCGCCCTGGGTGTTCCCCTTCGCCCAGCCGGAGACGCCCGCGGAGGGCGGCAACCAGTCGCTCGCGGTCAACACTACCGACGGCTCCGTCACCTACGACGTGGCTTTCGCTCTCGTCTGGGCTGAGGGCGGGGATGACGTCCGGAACCGAAACGAGGCTTACGCCTTCGCGAGCTGCACGGACTGCGCCGCCGTCGCGGTCGGGTTCCAAGTGATACTGATCGTGGGGCAGGCCGATGTGATCGTCCCCGAAAACCTTTCGGCCGCTGCCAACTACGACTGCCTCAGGTGCCTCACCTACGCCCTGGCCAGCCAGCTGGTCCTCACCCTGGACGGTCCGCTGAGCTCGGACAGCATGTCCAGGCTGCAGGCGCTGTGGCAGCAGATCGCGGAGTACGGCCGGAACCTGCAGAACGTCCCGCTCTCCGAGATCCAGGGGAAGCTGGAGGGGTTCAAGGAACAGATCATTGAGCTCGTCCGGACCGACCCCAGTGCGGCCCCAGGCGGCGCAGGCATCCCGACCACGTCGCCGGCTGCCTCACCGGGAGCCACGCAGTCCCCGTCGCCCGAGGCCACGGTGCCGTCGTCGCCGGGTGTAACGGTCGCTCCCACGCCTAATCCCACGCTGGCGCCCGCTCCCACGTCCGACCCCGACCCCGACCCCAGCCAGTCTGCTGCCCCTACGGCCCCGGTCCCCGCGCCGAGTCCCGGCGGGGAGACGGCCCCGGCCCCTGCGGCGACCACGGACCCGCCCGCCCCGTAGGCCGCCCGGGCCGGGGCGCAGGTGGGCATGTGGACTCGTGGGGTCGTGGGCTAAATCGTCGGTCGCGTAAGCACGCCGCCGGAGATGGCCGCTACGGTAACATCCGTAGCGGCCACCCCCGCCTTATTCGTTGAGTCCTAAGCCGGCCGCAGGGACATCCACTCGTCCGCGAGGATGGCGAAGACGACTTCCGTGGCCCACTGCCCCTTGTAGTGCCACTTGTCCAGCTGCGTAGCTTCCAGCCGCATGCCGAGCCGTTCGCACAGCGCAGCGGAGGCCGCGTTGAGGGCATCAAGCTTGGCATTGATCCGGTGGAAGCCGAGCTCCTCGAAACCAAGCCTCAGCAGCGCCTGTGCCGCTTCGGTTGCGATGCCTTTGCCCCGTGCCGCCGGGGCGAGGCTCCAGCCGATCTCCGCCTGACCGCGGCCCGGCAACCACTTCAGCACCACCTCGCCGAGCAAACCGGGCGAGTCCGCAGCCTCGATGGCCAGGCAGATCCAGTCGCCCTCCTGCTCGAAGACGAAATTGGCGTATTTGCCCACGGACTCCATGGACTTGGTGTAGCTCTTCGCCTCCCCCGGCAGGAACCTGGCGGTTTCGGGCAGCGAATGGTAGGCGTGGTACGCAGCCAGGTCCCCGGCCCGGAAGCGGCGCAGGACCAGCCGTTCGGTGCGCAGGGGCAGATTCAGTTCCGTCATGGCCCCAAGGCTACCCGCCCAACTGACTCGCAGTTACGGCCGTTATGGGCGCCCAAAACGGCCCCTGCTGCGAGTCAGTTGGGAGGTCACCGAGCAGGCGACGAGGAGGAGACGACGGCGGCCGTAGCCTCCGCGATGGCACGCTCCTCATCGGTGGGAACTACCAGTACGGGAATGGCCGAGGACGTCGAGGAGATGACCCGGGGCTCCCGGGAGCGTTCGCCGTTCACGCCGGCGTCGAGCTGAACGCCCAGGGCGCCCAGCCGCTCCGCCACCAGGGCGCGGAACTGATGCGAGTTTTCCCCAATCCCGGCCGTGAACACCAGAGCCTTCGCCCCGCCGACGGCCACGTGGTAGCCGCCGATGTACTTGGCAAGCCGGTAGGAGGCGACGGCGAGGGCCATGGCGGCTTTGGCGTCCCCGGCCCCGGCGGCCTCCACCACGGAACGCATGTCGTTGTTGCCGGCCAGGCCCTTGAGCCCGGACTGCCGGTTGAGCATGGCGTCCAGATCCTCCGGGGACCACCCGGCCCGGCCCAGGAAGACCAGGATGGAGGGGTCCAGGTCACCGGAGCGGGTACCCATCACCAGCCCCTCCAGCGGCGTGAAGCCCATGGAGGTGTCAATGGACTGTCCGCCGCGGATCGCCGCGACCGAGGCGCCGTTGCCCAGATGCGCAATGACGGCGTCGAACTCCTCGGACGGGATGTCCAGCAGCGCCGCGGCCCGGTGCGCTACGTATTCGTGCGAGGTGCCGTGGAAGCCGTAGCGGCGGATTCCATGGTTGCTGTAGAGCTCGTCCGGCACCGCGTAGCGCCAAGCGTACTCCGGAAGGGTGCGGTGGAACGCGGTGTCGAACACTGCCACCTGCGGTATGTCCGGCCATTTCTTCGCGATCGCGCGGATGCCGAGCACGTTCGCCGGGTTGTGCAGCGGAGCCAGCGGATTAAGCCGCTCGATGGCGCGGATGATTTCGTTGGTAACCAGGACCGGCTCGGCGAAGCGTTCCCCGCCGTGCACCACCCGGTGCCCGACGGCGTCGAGCGCCCGGCCGCCGAGGGCCGCGTGGATCTTCGCATCCACACGCTCCAGTGCCTCCGCGTGGTCCCGGGGGCCTTCGATCCGGCCGTCGCCCCCGCCGCCGTTGCCCATCCCGATCTCCTCGACGAGTCCTTCGGCAAGCACACTGCCGGCATCGACGTCGCGCACCTGGTACTTCAGCGACGACGAGCCGGAGTTGATAACGAGCACGAGCATGGGGCCTCCTACGCCTTGGCTGCTGGGCTGACCCCGAAGGGCGCGCCGGGACGGGCATCACGCCGGAGCCTGTCGGAGCGCTCCTGGAAACCACTATAAATTGCCCGGCCGGCCATCCGTTGCGAAGAGCCGCGGCGGCGGTTTAGAGTCGGCGGACCACCTGGACGACTCCTGAAGGGATTTCCATGACTGAGAACGCAACCCCTAACGACAGCGCCGAACCGGACAGCGGGTCCGGCACGCCGGATCCCACCGGGGTGGAGGGCGCGAACCCGGCCCTCGACGACACCGGGAAGCTTAAGGCCGCCGAAGTCGGGAAAGCCGCCGAGGCCCCCGAAAACCTGGCGGACCTGGATCTCACGCCTACGGGCCTGGCCGACGCACCTGCCGAGCAGGAAGATCCTGACAGCCCGGCAAATCCGGAAAACAGCTGACTACGCATGGGCAGCCGCGGGGATCGGCTGCGCGGCGGGCTCCACGGACTGCGCCTGGATGGCCGTGATGGCCACCGTGTTTACGATGTCCTCCACGGTGCAGCCGCGGGACAGGTCGTTCACCGGCTTCCGGAGTCCCTGCAGCACTGGCCCGACGGCGACCGCCCCGGAAGACTGCTGCACCGCCTTGTAGGTGTTGTTACCGGTGTTCAGGTCCGGGAAGATGAACACGGTGGCCTGCCCCGCGACGGACGAACCGGGCATTTTGGAGTGCGCGATCGCGGCGTCCACGGCCGCGTCGTACTGGATGGGACCTTCCACGGCGAGGTCCGGGCGGCGGGACTTCACAAGTTCGGTGGCCTGCCGGACTTTGTCCACCGCCTCGCCGGTGCCGGAGCCACCGGTGGAGTAGGAGAGCATGGCCACCCGCGGCTCCACCCCAAACTGGGCTGCGGTCTCGGCTGAGGCCAGTGCGATGTCCGCCAACTGCTCCGCGTTCGGGTCCGGATTGACTGCACAGTCGCCGTAGACCAGGACCCGGTCCGGCATCAGCATCAGGAACACCGAGGAAACGATTTTGACGCCCTCGCGGGTCTTGACGAACTCCAGGGCGGGACGGATGGTGTGGGCTGTGGTGTGCGCGGCACCGGACACCATGCCGTCGACCACACCCAGCTGCACCATCATGGTCCCGAAGTAGCTGCCGTCCAGCATCGCCTCCAGGGCACGGGCGAGGTCCACACCCTTGTGGGCACGCAACTGCGCGTACTCCTGGGCAAACTGCTGGCGCAACGCCGAGGTCGCGGGGTCCACGATGCTTATGCCGGAGAGGTCGATCCCCTGGGTGGACGCCAACTCCCGCACGTCCGACTCGTTGCCCAAAATCGTGAGGTCGCAGACATCGCGCCGGTGCAGGATCTCGGCCGCACGCAGGATCCGCACATCGTTCCCCTCCGGCAGGACAATGTGCCGGCGCTGCAGCCGGGCCCGTTCGATGAGGTCGTGCAGGAACCGCAGCGGCGTCATTCGCTCCGGCCGGGGCAGGTGCAGCCGTTCCAGCAATTCAGCCTCATCCACCCGTTTGGACCACAGGCCCAGGGCGGAGGCTACCTTGCGGCGGTGGCCCGACCAGATCTCGCTGCGCACCTCGGACACCCGCTTTGCGGTGACGTAGGTGTCGTCCGGGGCCGCAAAGATCGGGAACGGTGCCTGCGCCAGCAACGAGTAGATGGTGGGCTCGGGAGACAGCCCGCCGGTCAGGATCAGCGCGGACGGAACCGGGAACTCCGGGGAGAACGACGAAGCGAGGCACGCGACCAGCACGTCGGCGCGGTCACCGGGAACGATCACCAGGGCGCCGTCGTCGAGCACGTGCAGGAAGTTGGCGACGTTCATGGCCGCCACCTTGACCGAGTGCACGTCGCGTTCCAGGTCCGGCCGTCCGGCTACCTGGCCCAGGCCAAGGGCTGCGGCAACCTCGCCGGTTGTGGGCCTGGCGATTGATTCCAGCTCGGGCAGGACGTACACGGGCCGGCCCGAGGCGCCGGGGCGGACGGCGGCCGCAATGCCGTCCAGGTCCTCCGGGTCGGCCCGGTTCACCATGATCGCCAGGAGCGAGCAGCGTTCGGCAAGGAGTTCCTTCCGGGCAACCTCGACGGCGTCGGCCGCCTCCGCAATGGTCCTGCCTTTAGCCCCCACCACGGCGACGACGGCGGCGGCGAGGTTGTTGGCGAGGCGGGCGTTGAGGTCGAATTCGACGGCGGCGTCCTGGCCGGTGAGATCCGTCCCCTCCACGATCACAACGTCGCAGTTCCGCGAGATGTCGGCGAAAATCTCAACGCAGCGGGCGTCGATCTCCGCACGGTTGCCCTCGGCCAGCAGCGCGCGGACTTCGGCGTACGTCAGGCCGCCGCGGCAGCGCTGGTCGTCCAGATCGAACCGGGCCTTCATCAGCGCCACCATCGGGTCCGACGCGGCGTCGTTGCCGTGAACCACCGGCTTGAAGAAGCCGATGCGGTCAGCATGGCGGTGCAGCGTGTCCGCCAGTCCCAGCGCTACGAGCGACTTCCCGGAACCCGGCGTGGTCGCGCTGACGTATATCCCCTTGGCCATGATCCGCCCTTTGCTGTGAAGTGGTGCTGCATCCCTCCCAGCCTACTTTCTTCCGGCGCGGTACCCGTTTTCGGGCCGCGGGTTCCAGGCGCGGGCTCCCGGCGGATTTTGCCGGAGTTTGACTGTTCTGCGGCCGCTGCCAACCGCTTCACACGCCCGCCCGCTCTTGACAGGAGGCACCCGGATGGGATTACCTAATGAACATTCGGTAAATAAAGCTGGAGGCAATGACGCATGGCTGAACTGACGATTTCCGGCGACACCCACCCCATCCTTAAAGACGACTACGCCTCAGAGTGGATGGGCATAGAAGTTGTGGCACTGGACGACGGACACGCCACGATCCGCATGACGCTCCGGCAGGAAATGCTGAATGGATTCGGCATGGCCCACGGCGGAATGATCTTCGCCTTCGGTGACACGGCCTTCGCGCTGGCCTGCAACCCGGCCAGCCCGGAACCAGGTGAAGCCGGAATCGACACCGGCACCATCACCGTGGCCTCCGGCGTCGATATCAACTTCCTCAAGCCAGCCTTCCGCGGCCAGGTGCTGACCGCCGTCGCCAACCGCCGCGCCAGCACCGGACGCAGCGGCCTCTATGACATCCAGATCTACGCCGTCGATCCGGGCGCGGGCGCGCCTTCGGCCCCGCAGCCGGCACCCGCCGGCCCGGCACCCGCCGCCACGGTCCCGGGCAGGCTCCCCGCCGACATCCCCCCGGGCGAACTCGTCGCTGAGTTCCGCGGCCGCAGCCGCACCATCTCCAAGAAATAGAAACAGGGAACCCCAAGATGACCCAAGAAACCGTCGCCCCCACCAGTGATGCCGTCCTGGACCGCGAAGAAACCATTTCCCGGGACGAGCTTGAGGCATTGCAGCTCAGCCGCCTGCAGCACACGGTGGCCTACGCCTACGACCGCGTCCCCCTGTACAAGCGCAAGTTCGACGAGGCCGGCGTCCACCCCTCGGATCTCCGCGAGCTCTCCGACCTGGGCAAGTTCCCGTTCACCACAAAGGAGGACCTCCGCCTGGAGTACCCCTTCGGCATGTTCGCCGTGCCCCAGCACGAGGTGGCCCGGATCCACGCCAGTTCCGGCACCACCGGCCGCGCCACAGTCGTCGGCTACACCAAGAAGGACCTCGCCGACTGGGCAAAGCTCGTGGCCCGCTCGCTCCGAGCCTCCGGCGTCCGCCCCGGCATGAAGGTCCACAACGCCTACGGCTACGGCCTTTTTACCGGCGGCATGGGGGCCCACGCCGGCGCCGAGGCCCTCGGCTGCACGGTGATCCCGATCTCGGGGGGCCAGACCGAACGCCAGATCACCCTCATCCAGGACTTCAAGCCCGACGCCATCCTCGCCACTCCGACGTACCTGTTGACCATCGCCGACGCCATGATGAAACAGGGCATCGACCCGGCCTCCACCTCGCTCAAATTCGCCGTGCTGGGGGCCGAGCCGTGGACCGAGGAAATGCGCCACGAGCTCGAAGTCACCATGAACATCAAGGCCTGCGACATCTACGGGCTCTCCGAGGTCATGGGGCCCGGTGTTGCCGGCGAGGCCGTGGAAACCCAGGACGGCAGCCACATCTGGGAGGACCACTTCCGCCCCGAAATCGTCGACGCCTTCGATCCCACTGTGGTCCTGGGCGACGGGGAACACGGCGAGCTGGTCTTCACCTCGCTCACCAAGGAAGCGTTGCCGATCATCCGGTACCGCACCAAGGACCTCACCCGCCTGCTGCCGGGCACCGCCCGACCTGCGCACCGCCGGATGGGCCGCATCACCGGCCGCAGCGATGACATGATCATCCTGCGCGGCGTGAATCTGTTCCCCTCCCAAATCGAGGAGATCGCGCTGCGGATCCCGGAGTTGAGCCCGCATTTCCAGCTCGAACTCACCCGGCCCGAGGGCCAGCGGATGGACCAGCTGACCGTCCGGATCGAACGGCGCGAGTCCGTCACGATCGAGGGTGTTGCCTCGGCGTCCAAGGCCCTGCAGCAACAGATCAAGATCCACGTCGGGTCTTCCTGCGCCGTCGACGTCGTCGAGCCCGGCTCCCTGGAACGGTCCAACGGCAAGCTCCGCCGGATCTACGACCTGCGGCCCAAGGCCTGACCACAGCACGCCCAGCCCGCCGGCCCGCCCGTTAAAGGCTGACCGGCGGGCAGGCTGATCTTCCGATCGTGAGAAACTAGCGACTATGCCCACAACAGCAACCAGCACCAAACGCGGCCGTCCCGGCTATGACCAGCAGTCAGTGCTGATGATCGCCGTCGATGTCTTTAACCGCCATGGCTACGATGCCACCTCAATGGGCATCCTTGCTGAAAACCTGGGCATCTCCAAGTCCGCGATTTACCACCACGTGCCGTCCAAAGGCGAGCTTTTGAAGCTGGCGCTGGATCACGCCCTGGGCGGCCTGGAAGCCATCCTGGACCAGCCGAAAGCGCAGTCCGGCACCGCCGAAGCCCGGCTGGAATTCGTCCTGCGCGAAACCATTTCGGTGCTAGTGGAGCGGCTTCCGTTCGTCACCCTGCTGCTGCGCCTGCGCGGCAACACCGAGATTGAGCGCAACGCGATGGAACGCCGGCGCACGTTCGACCACAAGGTGGCGGCCCTGATCTCCGCGGCCCGAGACGAGGGATCGCTGCGCCAGGACATCGACCCCCGCACCGTCACCCGGCTGCTCTTCGGCACGATCAACTCCATTGTCGAGTGGTACAAACCCGGCGGTTCCCTCTCACCGGAAAAACTGGCTGACGACGTCATCACGATGGCCTTCAACGGCCTCCAGGCTCCCCGCTAGCCCGGGTTCCACGGACGCCGGCGGAAGCTATTGACCGGGCCCGGCGCCGGGGCCACGCTGGGAGGATGGCCACCAAACTATCCCGCGTGCTGATGGGAACTTTCCCCCAACTGCGCTACGAACCCACTGCCAAGAGGATCCGCGCGATCATCGACCAGGCTGCCGTCGTCGACACGCGGCAGGCCTGGCTGATCTGGGAACCGCGGCGGATCACCCCGATCTATGCCGTGCCGGAGCAGGACCTGCTGTGCGGACTCGCCGCGCCGGCGCTGCCCGCGGCCGTTGCAGAGGAGCACCCTTTCGCCGTGCGGCAGGGCGAAGCCCCGACTTCCCTTGACCCCGGTACAGCGTTTGGCAATCACAGCTGCGCCGGCGAGGAACTCGACGTTATGACGGCCGCTGCTACCTTGCCCAGGGCCGCTTTCCGGCCCGCGGACCCGGACCTGGCCGGTTACGTGCTACTCGATTTCGCGGCCTTCGACTGGCTCGAGGACGACGAGGAGATCATTGGCCACCCGCGCGATCCGTTCCACCGCGTTGACATCCGCGCCTCATCCGCGGAGGTGCAGGTGGCGCTCGACGGCGCGACCTTGGCCGAAACGAATGGCGCGCAACTGCTCTACGAAACAATGCTCCCAGTGCGGTATTACATTCCGCCGGCGGACGTACGGCTGGAGCTGCTGCGGGAGAGCACCAAGCGGAGCGTCTGCCCTTACAAGGGCCAGGCCAGCTACTGGAGCTACCCGGACTCCGCGCACGGCCGGGATATTGCATGGAGCTATGACGGGCGGTTCCGGGATGCCGCCCAGATCCACGGCCTCATCTGCTTCTTTAACGAACGGATCGATCTGAGGGTCAACGGTGTGCTCCAGCCCCGCCCGGTGTCGCCGTGGTCCCGCCCGGACGGTCCGGACGCCCGTTGACGGACGGGGCACAAAATAGCGTCCCGGCGGGCCGGGACGCTATTTTGTGGGATCCTGCACGTCAAAGCTGGTAGTCAGCCGCCGTCGTGATGTTCTCGTGGACGCAAAGGATATTGTGCTCCGTATCCAGGAACCAGGCGCACCTTTCCGAATCGGTTGTACAGATGTGATTGTCGGTCTTGAGCTCCGGCAGGTCGTAGTCCTGGAATTGGACGCCCTTGGCTTCCATCTCCTGGACGGTCCGCTCGATCCCGGAGACTTCAAAACTCAGGGTCGTGTGCTCGGAATGTTTTCCGTCCCCGACGGCCATCAACTGCAGCAGGGGGCCGCCGTCGCTGCCAAAGAGATCGCTTCCGTCGCCTGTCACTCCACGGTGCGGCAGGCCCAGGGTGTCCGCATAAAAGCGGTGGGCGCGCTGTGCATCATCGACTGGCAGGATTGTTGTGGCTTTGTTGAGAATTAAAGTCATTTCGCCACCTCCTACACGGAATATTTTACGCCGGCGCCGGGCGGAAAGAGCCTGTCAATCGCGCCCCAACCCCCAGACGCTCCCTCAGCTATGGCCGCAATACACCCGATGCTCCCTCAGCGAAGTGAGGGAGCGTCGGAGCCGGCACCGCAGGACGTGAGGGAGCGTCGGGGCCTGCACCGCAGGAAGTGAGGGAGCGTCGGAGCCGGCACCGCAGGACGTGAGGGAGCGTCGGAAGGGCTACTTCTCCACGAGGGTGAGGACGTCGTAGGTGGCCACGATTTCGTCGTTCTGGTTGGTCAGGACGGCGTCCCAGGCCACCTCGCCGTAGCCGTCGGTCTCGCGCGGCGTGATCTTCTTGGCGGTCAGGGTGACCCGGATCGAATCGCCCGCCGCCACCGGGGTGATAAAGCGCAGGCTTTCCAGGCCATAGTTGGCCAGCACGGGTCCCGGCGCGGGCTCCACGAACAGCCCGGCGCCCCATGCCAGCAGCAGGTAGCCGTGCGCCACGATGCCCGGGAAGAACGGGTTGGCCGCCGCTGCTTCCTCGTTGGTGTGGGCGTAGAAGGTGTCCCCGGTGGAGTTGGCGAACTTGGTGATTTCATCCAGAGTCACTTCGCGCAGCCCGGAGCGGATCGCGTCACCGATGTGCAGGGTGCTCAGGTGCTTGCGGAACGGGTGCTGGCCTTCGGTCTCGAGCGTGAAGTTCCGGTCCGCGCCGGTGTGCCAGACGCCCGTGACGGCGGTCAGCATGTTCGGTGAACCCTGGATGGCGGTGCGCTGCATGTGGTGAAGGACCGAGCGGATGCCGCCGAGCTCCTCGCCGCCGCCGGCCCGGCCCGGGCCGCCGTGGACCAGGTGCGGGACCGGCGAACCGTGGCCGGTGGAACTGCGGGCGTCCTCACGGTTGAGCATGTGCACCCGGCCGTGGTGGGCGGCGATGCCGGTGACGAGTTCGCGGGCAACCCCGGGGTCGTTGGTGCAAACGGAGGCTACGAGCGAGCCGCCGCCGCGGGCGGCTAGGCGGACGGCGTCGGCCAGGTCCGTGTAGCCAATCACGGACGATACCGGGCCGAAGGCTTCCAGCGAGTGGACCGCTTCGGCTTCCGGGTCCGCCCAGCTCAGCAGCACGGGGGACATAAAGGCGCCATCGGCGACGACGCCGACTGTGCCGTCAGCGCTGGTGACCTTCGGCGAATCGAGCGTGCCGTAGGCGAGTTCGCCGCCGGCATCGAGCATTGACTGGACCGCTGCCCGCACATCGTCGAGCTGCTCCAGGGACGCCAGGGCGCCCATGGTCACGCCGTCCGCGCGCGGGTCGCCGAGGATCACACGTTCGGTGATCCGCTGCCCGACGGCGGCAACGACGTCCTGGACCAGCGCCTGCGGCACGATGGCCCGGCGGATCGATGTGCACTTCTGGCCGGCCTTGGCCGTCATCTCGGTAACAAGCGACTTGATGTAGGCATCGAATTCCGGCGTGCCCTTGACGGCATCCGGGCCCAGGATGGCTGCGTTCAGGGAATCGGTTTCCGAGGTGAAGCGGACTCCGCCCTTGACCACGTTGGTGTGGGACTTAAGCGTGTTTGCGGTGGAGGCGGAGCCGGTGAAGGCCACAATGTCGCGGTAGTCGAGGTGGTCCAGAATGGTGCGGACCGAGCCGGAAACCAGCTGCAGCGAGCCCTTGGGCAGGATGCCGGAATCGATGATGGCCTTGACCACCGCGGCGGTGACGTAACCGGTCGGGGTGGCGGGCTTAACGATCGTGGGCACGCCGGCGATGAAGGCCGGGGCAAGTTTCTCGAGCATCCCCCACACCGGAAAGTTGAAGGCGTTGATCTGCACGGCGACGCCGGGAATGCGGGTGTAGATGTGCTCGCCGGCGAAGGAACCGTCCCTGGACAGCACCTCCATGGGCCCGTCCACGATCACTTGGGAGTTGGGAAGTTCGCGCCGGCCCTTGGAACCGAAGGTGAACAGCACGCCGATGCCGCCGTCGATGTCGACCATCGAGTCGGTCTTGGTGGCGCCGGTCTGGGCCGAGAGCGCATAGAATTCCTCGCGGCGACCGTTCAGGTACTGCGCGAGTTCCTTGAGCTTGAGCGCGCGCTGGTGGAAGGTCAGTTTGCCGAGTTCCGCCTGGCCGGTGGTGCGCCCGTAGTCCACGACGGCGGCGAGGTCGAGTCCATCGGTGCTCACCTTGGCGAGGAGTTCACCGGTGCTGGCGTCCAGGACGGACGCGGCGCCGGCCGCGGAGCCGGCGTCGGGGGTCCACCAGGAATCCCGGACGAAGCTGGGAACGATCCCGACAGTGTCTACTGTGGGTTCCGGAGCAGTTGCAGTGGTGGTCATCGTTGACGGGTCCTTCCAACAGGGGCAAGATCAACACGGCCAGCATTACTGACCGTCCGTTCGGTAATATGTCCACAGTACATGAATGAGGCCTGCCGCACACTAGCTGCGGCGGCACATACCGGCCTGAGCCCTGGGCTTTCCGGCCAAAGAGGAGACGTTATGACCCCCGAGCCCCGGAATACCGAGCTATGGAAGATCACCCTCGGGGAACTCGACGAAAAAATGGGTGTGAAGATCGTCGAGGAATCCGTCCAGCGGGTGGTGGCCACCATGCCGGTGGAGGGCAACCGGCAGTCCTTCGGGCTGCTGCACGGCGGCGCTTCGCTGGCTGTGGGCGAAGCGGTGGGCTCCTGGGCTGCCGTCATCCACGCAAGCACGCTCGGCAAGACCGCCGTTGGCGTGGACGTCTCGGCAACGCACCACAAGTCTGCCCGCGAGGGAATCATCACCATCACCGCCACCCCCATCCACCTGGGCGGCACCGTCACCACCCACGAGGTGCTGATCACCAACGCGGCCGGCGAGCGGCTTTGTACCCTGCGGATCACCAACCTGCTGCTGGACCGCAGGGGCTAAGCGGGCCACCCCGGGCGCCGGGGCCGGGATTCCGGCCGGACTACCGCACCGTCCGACGCCGGGCAATGGCCAACAAGGCGACGCCGAGCAAAACTGTGCCGCCGGCAAGGCCCGCCATCGGCAGCAGCACCCCCGCACCGGTATCCGGCAACCGTCCTGAGCCGGCCGAAACCACAATGGGCCGCGCTGGTGGATTTACGGCAGGCTGGGCCGGCGGATTTACGGCAGGCTGGGCCGGCGGATTTACGGCGGGCTGGGCCGGCGGTACTGCAGCCCGGGCATCAATGGTGAACGCTACGAGCAGCGGGTCCGAGGCCACGCCGTCGACCGATTGGGTGACGGACAGCGTGTGCGCCCCCACGGCGAGGCCTGAAGGGAACGGGACGCTCCAGCGCCCGCCTGCCACGAGGACCTGCGGAACGAAGGACCGGACCACTGCCCGGGCCCCGGTCCCGGCGCCGCCGGCACCGGCGTGTGCAGCGCCCACGGGTGCCCCGTCGATCGAGACGATGACGTCGGCGCCGTCAACGCCCGTTCCGGAAATCGAGGAGGGAAGCGCGTCCTGGCGGAAGTGCCAGCCGTCCGGGACAGTGGTTTCCGCAGGCGCGGGGGGAATGACAGTGAAAGTTTTGCTGGATGAAGGGCTGTCCGCAATACCCGGGGACGAGAGAGTGGCGGTCGCCGTCACTTTCCCGAAGGCCGGCCGCTCCACCGGAACGGTCCATTGACCGTCCAAAGCCACCGTCCCTGTCCCGGCCACGTCACCGGAGAGCGTCACGACAGCGCCGGGCATTCCCGTTCCGGCAACACTGCCCAGGCCCGGCAGGGCGGCGTCCGCCGGCGTCGTTATTCCAGGCGCAGGCAGGGGCGCCGGTGAGACGGTGGCGGTGAAGGACGCGGGTCCAGAATGGCTGAAGCCGTTCACGGTCTCGGCCGAGAAGGCCAGTTGCCCGGCCGGCAGCGGAGCCCGGAAAGTCCAGTTGCCGGCAGAGTCGACCGGGACCTCCGTTGGCGCCTGGTTGGCAACTGTGATGCGGACCTTTGAGTTGGCGGCTACGGCCGATGCCGGGGCTGCCAGAACCCTGCCGGTGAGGTCCTCCCCGGCCCTGACTGTCAGGTTCACCGGCGCCACAAGCTCGGGTTTGTTCAGGAACAGCTGGAGCTCCACGGCGGTGGGGAATGCGGTCAGGGCGTCCTCCAGCGTGGTGGCGATCGCGAAGTTCTCGCCGGAAGTTTCGCCGGCCGAGTGGGTGCCGACGGCGAAGTTGCCGCTGATCCAGGGACCGCCGGAGTCGCCGCCGCTGGATTGGACGTTTTTGGACAAAAAGCCGCGGAAGGCCCGCAGATCCTCCGCGGCGGCCGTCCTTCCACCCACCACGTAGACACCGGTTTCTTCCACCTGCCCGCAGGACCATCCCGTGGTCCGGCCGGACCGGCACACCTCCTGGCCCTGGAACGGTGCGACCACGCCAATGATCTTCACGGCTGATGGGCCCGGGTTGGCGGCACTGGCCCAGGTGGTGGCGGCGGGTTGCACGTTGACTCCGCCGTCGAGTGACTCGATGACGGCGATGTCGGTGCCCACGTTGCCGGGGGCCTGCTCACTGCCGGTGATCCAGCTGTTGAGCGGCCCGCCGAACTGGCTGAAGCCAAATCTGCCGAGCGGGGCGCGGGTGCCCGGCAGCGGCGCCGACCCGCCGGCTGTGGCGGAGACAGGCGGCTCGAGTTCGGCCACCCGTGCCGTACCGTCTTCGGCGCAGTGACCAGCTGTCAGCACCAGGGGCAGCCCCGCCGCGCTGAACGCGCCGAACCCGGTCGAGCAAATCGTCCGCCGGTCAATGATGTAGCCTTCCCCGCCGTAAACGTCCGCTTCGGTGGTGAGCGGCAACGCCTGTTCGAGTCGGACGTTGGTATAGCGGGCCACAAAGCTGGCCGCGGAGATTTTCCCTGGCGCCGAGTTAATCGTCGGCTCGCTCGGCTGGTCGGGGGCCGGGGAAAGCTCGGCTTCGGCAGCGTTTGTTCCGCCGGTGCGGATAACGAACCGGCCGGCGGAGTAGGCCACGGCTTGCAGACCGGCCGGCCCCACCTCGCGGACGTAGTCCTGGAACAGCTGCTCGGTGTTGGACGCCACCAGCTCGGCCGCCGAAGGTGCGGGAGTGGGAGCCGTCGAAGGTGCAGGAGTGGGCGCGGGAGTGGGTGCAGCCGTGGGCACGTCCGTGGGCGCGGCCGGCGACGCAGCGGAAGGCGCCTCGAGCACAAACACATCCGCAGCGCCGTTGCCGTTCAGCTCATCGACCCGGGCGCGCAGCTCGGGGCCGCTGCCCTCGATGTGGATCTTTCCGGCCCGCAGGCTGATGCCCAGGTAGCCGGGCAACTCCCGCAGCGACGGAACGGCATCGGCCGCGGTCCGGCCCAGCTGGCCTGCTGCATTGAACTCCTCGAGCGTGATGCCCAGGTCGCGCCGGATGGCCTCGGCGAGTCCGGCATCGCTGATTCCCGGCGCTGCGGTGACGGCTGGCGCGCCCGGAGCGTCAGCTGCGGTCGTGGTGGAACCAGCGGCCGCAGCTGCCGGCGTCGTTGGTGCGGCAGGGGACGCCTGCGCGGATGCTGCGGGAGCGGCTGACGGAGCGGGGTCCGTCCCGCCGGCTTCGGCCAGGGCAGGAACGGCGTAGAACGATCCGGCGAGCGCGATCGCGGCAGCCGCGACCGCCCGCACTGTCAGCTGAAACGTCGGAGTCTTCACCCGGTTACTCTAGCGCCCCAATTTGGCCACGATGGCGCCCAGATCCCGGTCCGTTAGGCCATTGTGACGGATGAAGTCACCGGGCTTCACCTGGCGGACAAAGTGCTGCAGGCTTTCCAAGCGCTGTTCGAGCAGCGGCGCGAGGACTTCCTCGGGCAGGTACCGCTCGTGCGGATGCGGGACCGCCGACATCCGGTGGTGCTCGTTGATGCCGCGCATTGCCTGCTCGTAGCTCTTGGAAATGACGGCCTCTCCTGCTCCGGCAAGGTCCTGGAGCATGGCAGCGATCATCCCGCTGCGGTCCCGGCCGGCGGAACAATGGATCACAACTCCGCCGCGCGCATCGGCTACGGCTTTGAAGACGGCGGCAAGCTTCTCCGGGAAGATCCGGGCGTTGTCCGCGTAGTAGGCCGGATCGTTGAGGTAGGGAACGCAGAGCTTCCGGAATTCGCTGTTGCCGGGGTCCTCGGTGGGGGCGTGCACGACGTCGAAGGCGGACAGGCTTGCCGCGCCCACCCGCGGATCGGTCGGGCGGCGGCGGATCTCCTCGGGATTGCGCAGATCAATCACCGTCCGGACGCCGGCGTTGTAGACCTGCTCCCAGCCCGCCTCGGTAAGCCATTCGCGCCGGCCCATGCGGAACACTCCGCCGGCGATGTGCCAGGCGTTGACCGCGCCGGCCCACTCCATCGCCTCGGGCGCCGTCGTCACCGTAACTTGGCCAGTCTGACCTCGAGGGCGTTCCGGACCATGGGCCACTCGTGTTCCAGGATGGAAAAGACCGCCGTGTCCCGGAGCGCGCCGTCGCTGCTGCGGGTGTGGCTGCGGAGCACACCGTCCTGTTTCGCGCCCAGCCGCGCGATCGCCTCGCGGGACTGGTGGTTGAGCCAGTGGGTCCGGAACTCGACGGCGGGGCAGCCCAGCGCTTCGAAGGCATGCCGGAGCAGGAGCAGTTTGGAGTCCGGGTTGCTGCCGCTGCCGTGGGCGGACGCCGCGTTCCAGGTGGAGCCGATTTCCACCCGCGGCGTGGCGGCATCGATGTTCATGTAGGTGGTCATGCCGATCACCCGGCCCGGTCCGCCGGTGGTGGGGTCAAGCAGCCGCGTTGTAAAGGGCAGCATGTCGCCGCTGTCCTGCAGGGCCAGGCGCCGCTCAATCTCGGCGGCCATCTGGTCAGGGCCGGGCACTGACGTGTACCAGAGGTTCCACAGTTCGCCGTCGCTGGCGGCCTGGACGAGGCCGTCGTGGTGGTCCGGGCGCAACGGTTCCAGCACGACGTATTTTCCGGTCAGGGTGATGGGAGCGATTGCGGGGGTAGTCACTGCACCATCATAAATGCGCGGGCCGGCCTAAATGCCGGGGCCGGGAACCAGTTGGCCCACCAACGTTTCTTCCACTGTTTCGGTCACAATGCAGGGAGTTCTGGATAGGCTGGGGCCATGATCACAGTCACCGGCACGGTCCGTTCCCCGTTGGAGGCCGGCAAGGCCTTCGCGTACCTCTCCGCCTTCGAACACACGCCGGAGTGGGACCCGGGAACACCGGTGGCCAAGAAACTCTCCGACGGGCCGGTCGCCGTGGGGCACCGCTATCACGCCGAAGCGGAGTTCCGCGGCAAGCGCCAAACGCTGATCTACGAGGTCGTGGAGTTGGCAGGTACCCTCATCAAGCTGCGCGGCGAAAACAAGACGGTCATTTCCGTCGATACGATCGACGTTAAGCCTTCGGGATCCGGTTCGGAAGTCCGTTATACGGCGGAATTCCGGCTCAAGGGATGGCTTAAGGTCGCAGAACCGTTTATGAAACCAGCGTTCCAGTCCCTGGCCGACCCCGCCATGGCCGGCATGAAAAAAGCCCTAGACTCACAGGCGTCGCAGTAGCGGCCCGAGCTGAAACAGGAGCACACCGTGACATCCCAGAATCCGGATCCCCTGGAGAACAACCTCACCGGCTTGGAACCCGGAGGCGGTGTGCCTCCGGGTGAGACGCCACCGGGCGAGGGGACCTCGGTGGGACCGCAGGGGCCGCGGATCCGCGAGGACCGGGGGTTCGGCCAGTACCTCTGGATCCTTATGATCGCCGTGGTGGTGCTCTTTGTGTTGCTTTTCTTCGTCGGCTACATCGTGGGGATCCTCGGGTAGCTGGTCAGTTCACTCGGTCCAGTTGAAAAAGCCCTTGCCGGACTTGCGGCCGAGTTCTCCTCGGGCGACTTTGTCCCGCAGGATCTGCGGCGGGGCGAAGCGCTCCCCGAGCGTGGAGGCGAGGTATTCGGCGATGCCCAAGCGGACGTCCAGGCCTACGATGTCAGTGGTCCGCAAGGGTCCGGTGGGGTGCTTGTAGCCCAGGACCATGGCGTTGTCGATGTCCGCGGCGGATGCCACTCCCTCTTCCACCATCCGCATCGCCTCGAGGGCAATCGCGACGCCCAGCCGTGAGGACGCGAACCCGGGGGCATCGTTGACGACGACGGCGGTCTTGCCCAGCGCCTCAACCCAGCCGCGGGCCGCCTGGGTCAGCTGGCTTGAGGTGTGCTCGCCGAGCACCACCTCGATCAGGGTCGAGGCCGGCACGGGATTAAAGAAGTGCAGGCCGAGGAAGTTCTGCGGACGCTTCAGCTCACGGGCCAAGCCGTTGACGGACAGCGACGACGTGTTCGAGGCGAGATAGGCGTCGGCACCGAGCCGGGCCTCAATCCCCCGCAGGGCGCTGACCTTGAGGTCCCAGTCCTCGGGGACGGCCTCGATGACCAGCTGGCGGTCCTTGAAGTCGTTGTAGTCCACCGTCACCGCGAGCCGCGAGACCATCTCGTCCAGGTTCCCGTCGGTGGCGCCACGCTCGATGCTCTTGGCCGCTGCTGATTCCACCCGTTCGCGGGCAGCCTCGGCGGACTCCTCGTCGCGCTCGACGACGAGGACGTTGGCGCCGTTGACCAGGAAGGCGTGTGCGATCCCGGCGCCCATCCGGCCGCCGCCCAGCACCCCGACGAAGTCTGGCAGGGCGCCGCCGGGAAGGTTAGCGGAGTGTGCGGAGTTGTTCATCGTCAATTCTTCTTCCGGTTTTCCTGCGCGGAGGTCCTGGCGTCTTGCTGTGCAGGCTTCTTCGCTGACTTCTTGTCCAGAAATGCCTGCATACGGTCGAACTTGGCCTGCGATTCAAACAGGATGCCCTGCGCCAGCTGGTCGATCAGCGGGTGGGCCTCGGCCGGCGCGTGGAACACCGATTTGGTGATCCGGACCGCGAGGGGATCCTGGCCCGCGATCCTGTCGGCCAGGGCATGGGCGGCCGCCATCAGCCCGGAAGCCTCGTGGATCTCGGTCATGAGGTTGACGGCAAGGGCCCGCTCGGCGCGTAGCACCGTGCCGGCCAGCAGCATTTCCTTGGCCACCGGTTCCCCCACCAGCTCCTTCAGGCGCCAGCTCGCGCCGGCTGCGGCGAGGATGCCCAGGCCCGTCTCCGGGTTGCCGATCCGCACGGACGGGGTGCCGATCCGGAAGTCCGCGGCGTACGCCAGCTCGGCGCCGCCACCCAGGCAAAAGCCGTCCAGGGCTGCAATGACGGGCATTGGGAGTTTGGCGATACGCACGAAGATGGTGGAGTTGATGCCTTGGAGCGCGTCGTCGCGGCGGCGTTCGCGCAGCTGGCCGATGTCCGCCCCCGAGGCGAAGACACCTTCGGTACCGGCGATGATGAGCATCTTCGGCGACCGTTCCAGCGCGGCGCAGACAGCGTGCAGCTCATCGACCATCTGCTGGTCGATGGCGTTGCGGACCTCGGGCCGGTTGAGGAGCACCACCAGCCGGTCTTCGCGTTCGTCGATCAGCAGCGTGCTGAAATCGCGCGGGTCGAGGCCCGTCGCGGCGGCCGGCACTAGACCCGCTCCAGCAACATCGCGGTGCCCTGGCCCACGCCGATACACATCGTGGCGAGACCGATCCTGGCGTCCTCGCGCTCCATCCGCCCCAGCAAGGTGATGGCGAGCCGTGAACCGGAGGAACCCAGCGGGTGCCCGAGCGAGATCGCGCCGCCGTCGCGGTTTACGATCTCGGGGTCCAGGCCGAGCCGCCGCATGGTCGCAAGCGACTGGGTCGCGAAGGCTTCGTTGAGTTCGACGGCGCCGAGGTCGCCGACGCTGAGGCCGGTCCGCGCCAGCACTTTACGGGTCGCCGGAACCGGGCCGATGCCCATAATTTCCGGTTCGCAGCCGGCGGAGGCGCCGTCGATGATCCGGGCCCGAGGCGTCAGGCCAAGCCTCTTGATGGCTGCTTCGGACGCGACGATGATGGCGGAGGCGCCGTCGTTCAGGGTGGAGGAATTTCCGGCCGTGACTACCGAACCGCCGGCGACGACGGGGCGAAGGCCCGCGAGAACGTCAATTGTGGTGCCGGCCCGGGGCCCCTCGTCGGTGTCGACAACGGTTTTTCCCTTGCGCGTCGTAACCGTTACCGGGACAATCTCGTCGGCGAAGCGGCCCGCGGCGATGGCCGCGAGGGAGCGTTCATGGGAGCGGACGGCGAAGGCGTCGGCGTCCTCGCGGGTGATCCCGTCCACGCGGGCGACTTCTTCCGCCGTTTCCGGCATGGAGTAGGTCATCTTCCCGTCCCGGGAAAGTTCGCCCTGCTGGAAGAGCGGGTTGACGAAGCGCCATCCGATGGACGTATCAAAGATCTGCCCCGGTTTCGCGAAGGCGGCCTGGGGCTTCTCCTGGACCCAGGGGGCGCGGCTCATGGATTCGACACCGCCGGCGATCACGATGTCCGCTGCTCCGGACTTGATCATCTGGCTGGCCATAATGATGGCGCTGAGGCCCGAGGCGCAGAGCCGGTTCACGGTGATGCCGGGGATGTGCAGCGGCAGTCCGGCCAGGATGGTGGCCATCCGGGCGACGTTGCGGTTTTCCTCGCCGGCGCCGTTGGCGTTGCCAAGGATGACCTCATCGATGGCCTCCGGGTCCAGCCCGGCCCGGGCGACGGCCTCGCGGATCACCAAGGCGGCCAGGTCATCGGGGCGGACCGCGGAGAGTGCTCCGCCATACCGGCCCACAGCGGTGCGGGCACCGCCTACGAGAAATGCCTGAGGTCCTGCAACTGCTGATGCCATGGGTACACCCTTCACGCGATAAACAGCACTGTCATCGAAAAGAACTCTCATCGGCGGCGGAACCAGGTTCGGACCGCTAGCGCGCCAATTTACCGACCGTTCGTTCTATAAAGATTACACGGCACCGCAAGGGGGTCAATCGGGGCCGGGCTGGATTACGCGACGACGACGCCGAGGTGACTGGCCATTAATGGCGCCAGCAGGCCCAGCTGGTAATCGTCGATCACAAGGCCGGCGAGGCTTTCGAGTCCGGCGATGGCGCGGAAGTCCGTGCCCCGGATGTCAAAGTCCTTCAGCCTGGCGCCGGCAAGGTCGAGGGTGCCGATGGTGCAGTTCTTCAGGGCTACCCGCGTCGCCAGGCAGGAACCCAGGTCCAGCTCGTTGATGATGCAGTCGCTGATTTGCACGTCCGTGAGCTTGGAACCACGGAGGTTCAGATAATCGAGTTTGCCGCCGTCGATCCGTACTGACTGCCAGCCGCTCTCGTACAGTTCCGCTGAACCCCAGCGCGGGTTGGCGATCTCGACGTCGCGCAGGGTGCTTCGGGCCGCCATAAATACCGGGGCGTACACCTCGGCCAGGATGCAATCCCGGAAAGAGGCGCCCCGCAGCTGGGTCTCGTTGAACGAAACGCCGCGGAAGTCGCACTCGGCAAAGTCGGTGCCGCCGAGTTCCAGGCCGTCGGCGGATAACTTGCCGTACCGGACGCCGTCGTAGCGCTCACCGGAACGCAGTGCCGGCGACGGGTCGTCCCTGAGGTCCGTCAGCCGGACCGGACTGAGCCGCGGCGCCGTCACCTTGGGCGGCGGGGGCGTCCCGGTGCTGCGCCCCATCAGAGCGACTCGGCCTTGGCCGCGATTTCTGCCAGGTCCTTGGCGAGCGCCTTTCGGGTGATGCGCATTCCCAGCTTTCCAAAAAGTGCCATTAACAGCCCGGTCATCCGGGAAGGGTTCAGCACATCGGCGCTAAACGTCAGCGTCAGGTCCGTGCCGCCGTCGCGCTCGGCAAGCGTAAAGCGTGTGGTGTACTCCGTCGGTCCCTGCACGGCCTTCACCGTTGTGCTCCGGGGCGGATCGGCCCGGGCCACCCACATTTCCACCGTTTCCGCCCGCCCCATCATGGTGCGGGTTTCTTTCCAGCGCGTCCCCTCGCTGTAGGGGCCTTGCGAGAGCATCTGGATCGAGGTGATGCCGGAAAGTGTCGCGGCCGAACCGGGGATGTCGGAAATGACGGCCCATACCTTGTCCGTCGACGCGTTGACATGCTGGGTCAGGCTGGTTGTGTGGTCCATGGCATCGAGCCTAGCCCGGCTCCGGTGCGCATTTCATCCCTCGTTCGCGGCCGGGCCCTTGAATTACTAAGCATGCTTTGTGTTATGGTGGGGAGACGTTGTATTTCAACCGGAAACGAGAGGTGGTTTACACCATGGGTATCGGCGACAAGGTTCAGAACGAAGCACAGCACCTCGGCGGCAAGGCCAAGGAAGCTGCGGGCAACGCCACCAACAACGACGAAATGCGTGCCGAGGGCCAGAAGGACCAGGTCGCAGCCGACGCAAAGAAGGTCGGCGAAAACGTCAAGGACGCCTTCAAGAAGGATTAGTCCGTACAAAAGGCGGCGGTGGACATTCCTTTGGGGGATGTCCACCGCCGCTTTTTTGTGCCGGCCCAGGGCTCTGGTGCCACTCGCGCCGCCGCAGCTTAAACGAACGACGGCGGCCCCTCACCGGAGGACCGCCGTCGCCTGCGCACTTGCCCGGAAGGCTAGTTGAAGAGCGCGTTCTTCGGTTCGTTGTCCTTGACCTTCTGCCAGCCGAGCCACAGCAGGAGTGCGAAGAACGGGATGGTCGCCAATGTCCAAAGACCAAGGTGGAAGACTTCGCCGCCCTTGCTGGTCATGGTGTCGAAGCCGATCAGCACCGTGATAAGCAGCAGGGCAATCAAGCCTGCCCAGCTGGCCCAGACTCCGCCGGGCGCCAGCAGGGAGGAGACCTTGCCCTTGGTTTTCCGCAGCGCTATCTGGCTGGCGAAGATGGCAGCCCAGGTGAAGATCACACCGACCGAGGCCGAGTTCAGCGCCAGGTCAAAGGCATACGAGCCGCCGAGCCAGATATTAAGCAGGATCCCGACTAGGTAAACGCCGCCGATGGCCAGGATGGCGGCGTACGGCACGTGGCTCTTGGACATCCTGGTCAGCCACTGCGGAGCATGCCCGTTGTTGGCCATGGTCCGGAAAATCCGGCCGATCGAGTACAGGCCCGAGTTGCACGAGGAGAGGGCGGCGGTGATGACAATCATGTTCATCACATCGCCCATCCAGCCGAGGCCCATCTGGCCGAACACTGTGACAAACGGCGAGGTGCCGGCAACGTACTGGTCCGACGGCAGCAGCATGGCCAGCAGCGTCACGGAACCGACGTAGAACACCACGATCCGGAAGACAACAGCGCGGATGGCCTTGGGCACTTCTTTGGCCGGATCCTGCATTTCACCGGCAGTGACGCCAACGAGCTCAATGCCGTTGTAGGCGAAGATCACCGCGTTCAGCACCAGGATCATCACGAGCCCGCCCTTGGGGAACATGCCCCCCTCAGCGGCGAACAGGTTGCTGACCGAGGCGTTGCCGTCGCCCACCTGGGCGTTGGTGATCACCATAAAAGTACCGACGGCCAAGAAGATGAGGATCGCACCGACCTTGAGGACGGAGGCCCAGAATTCGAATTCGCCGAACGCCTTGACACTCAGGAGGTTGACGCCGACTAGCAGCAACAGCGCTGCGATGGCGGACAGTTCAACCGGCACGTTCGGGAAAAAGAACTGGAAGTACAGTCCGATCGCGATGAGCTCGGCAATGCCGGTCATGGCCCAGTTGATGAAGTACATCCAGCCGGAGACATAAGCGCCCTTTTTGCCGAACATTTCACCGGCATAGCTGACGAAGGAGCCTGACGTCTGGCGGTACATGATCAGCTCGCCCAGGGCGCGCATCAGCAGGTACGCGATGACGCCGGCCAAGGCGTAGGAGAAAATGAGCGACGGACCGGTGGAGGCCAGGCGCCCGCCGGCGCCCATAAAGAGTCCGACGCCAATGGCGCCGCCCATCGCGATCATGGTGACCTGGCGGCCGCTGAGCGACTTCTTGTAGCCCTCGGCGCTGAGAGTTGAGTCGACGACGGCGGATTGCGCCTCGGGGTTCTTAAGTTCTGTGGGGGTAGTTGATGGCACAGCTGTTTCCTTGCAGTTCGTTGTAAGGCCGGGACAGGGACAGCGGGTTCGCATACACAAATGAACGGGCCCCGACCCCCAACAGGGGCCAAGACGTGTACCGAACCTCACAAGGTCGAAGCTCGCGCGGCTCGTCTATTCTACTGGCATTTGAGACCAAACCGTGACGGGAACAACACCGGGCAGGCACTTGTACTAATTATCGACCTCATTACTGCTGTAATCCCGAATAATCTTCGATTATCATCCGCTGAATCCCCAAGGATCCGTCCATCAGACCAGGGCGCCATCCCGCATCCCGTACCGGAGCCAGTTTCCGGCTCCGGCGCCCCGCCCGGTGTCGTGACCGGAGCACGTGCTGAACCACTCCCCCAGGGCGCGGTCGTGGCTGACCAGGATCAGCGTCCCGGCGAAGTCCGAAAGAGCCGCTTCGAGCTGTTCCACCAGCACGGGCGCCAGGTGGTTGGTGGGCTCATCCACGAGCATCGTTCCATACCCGCCCAGGAGCAGGCGGGCGAGCGCCAGCCTGCGTTGTTGCCCTGCGGAAAGGCTCCCCACCGGGACGTGGAATTCGCTGGTGCGGAAAAGCCCGAGCCGCAGCAGCGCCTCGGCGTGCTCATCGATGTTGCCGCCCAGGCCCGCGGCGAAAGCGGGCAGGAGACGCATCCCGGGGTGCTGCGGGAGCTCCAGTTCCTGCTGCAGGTATCCGATCCGGCCGTGCCGCACTACGGTGCCTGTGGCCGGTTCCAGCGTGCCCGCCAGGACGGCGAGCAGCGTGGACTTGCCGGCGCCATTGGGACCGGTAATGAGGATCTTCTGGCCCGCCTCCACCCGGAGGTCCGTCGGTTCCAGGCGGCCCGGTACCGTCACTCCCGTCGCTTCAAGGGCGGGACCCGCCGCAACGTCCGCCCGAAGGTTCGTTGCCAGTTTCAGGGGCACCGGCGGACGGTCGATGGGGTTTGCCTCCAGCCGGCGGAGACGCTCCTGGGCATTGCGGACCTTGCTGGTGGCTGCCTTTTGCCACGTGCCGGCTTTGAAGTCGAACCCCATTTTGTCATTGTCGCGCTGGCGGGCGTAGCCCATCGTCCCCGCGACGGTGTCCGCCTGGAGCCGCTCGGCCGCCATCGAGTCCAGCCACCCGTGGTACTGCTGCGCCCAGCGCTGGCGCTCGGCCGACTTCTCCCGCAGATAGCCTTCGTAGCCGTTGCCGTACCGGTTGACCGTAAGGCGTTCGGCATCTACTTCAATCACTGTTGACGCTACTTTGCGCAACAGGACGCGGTCGTGGGAGACCACCACCACGGTTCCTCGGTGCGCGGCCAGCCGCGCCTCCAGCCAGGCCGTGCCGCTGGCGTCGAGGTGGTTGGTGGGTTCGTCCAGGAGGAGGATATCCGCGGGATCGGCCAGCACGCAGGCCAGCGCCACGCGTTCCTGCTCCCCGCCGGAGAGCGAGCCCAGGGTCCGCGTCCGGCCCAGACCGCCGAGGCCAAGTCGGTCCAGCGCCGCCTCTACCCGGGATTCCGCGGCGTAGCCTTCCCGCAACTGGTACTGCGTCTGCAGGTTTCCGTAGCGCTCCAGTTCGCCTGCTTCCGCTCCGGCCAGCCCGTCTTCCAGGCGCTCCAGCTCGGCCTCCATTTCGCGGAGGGATTCCAGCGCGGCATCGATCGCGTTGGACACGGTGAACGCATCAGGCAGGCCCAGGGTTTGGGCAAGGTAGCCCACGCGGCCCTGGCTGACGGCGGTGCCCTCGTCCGGGGCCTCGAGCCCGGCCAAAATCCGGAGCAGCGTGGATTTGCCCGCGCCGTTTTCGCCGACGATTGCCACATGTTCACCGGCGCTGATGGCAATGTCGACGCCGGCGAAAAGCTGGCGGTCCCCGTAACCATGGGATACGCCCGAAAGGCGGAGATGTTCGCTCAAGGAGTCCTCGCAAGTAGGTGCACGGCCAGCCCGGCGGCGGCTTGAGTCGTCAAGTATGACACCGTCGGCGGTTACTGAGGTACTGCGGCGCCGGCGGAAGTACCGGTCGGTCAGCAGGCAGGCCGTGGCGCTAGGCTGGAGGCATGGGCACCGCTCTTCGCACACCAACACCGCGGCCGGAACTGTACAGGTTCTCGCGGCTCGACTACCTCACGGCCGGCCTCTACGTCGCCGTCGCCGGATTTTTTGCCGTGTTCGGCTCACTGCTGGCGCCGCTGATGCTGCGGCTCTCGCCGAACCCGGCGGTGGCGTCGTACTCGGTGAACCTGATCTTCTACGGCGGGATCGGCATCCTGGCACTGGCCGCCGTCCGGCGCATCGCCGCTCGGGACCTCAGGGTCCTCGCCACCCGGCCGTGGTTCAGCCTGCTGATGGTCCCTCTCGCCGTGGTGGCGATGATGATTCTCACCGCGATTCTCGTCGCCGTAACCGGCCCGCCGCAGACGTCCGCCAACCAGGCGGGCCTGCAGGCGCTGATGCAGCAGGTGCCGGCCTGGCTGATGGTGCCGCTGCTGGTGATCGTGGGTCCGTTTGTGGAGGAGTACATCTTCCGCCACCTGCTGATCGGCAAGCTCAGCCGCAGGGTCAACGTCTGGGTGTGCGCCGGCTTGTCAGTTGTGTTCTTTGCGGCCCTGCATATCATTGGCCAGGAGGCGCTGGCCCTCCCGGTCCTGATGCCGTATCTCGCGATGGGCGCCGTCCTGGTATTCGTCTACGTCTGGACCGGCAAAAATGTGATGTTCTCCTACTTTGTCCACGCGTCGAAGAACCTGCTCGCGGTCATTTTCCTCTACGCCATCCCGCCGGATGTGATGGAGCAGCTCCAGAAGGTCCAGGGCTAGCCGCAGGCAGCAGCGCTGCGGGTCCGTACCGCCGTCGAAAGTGCAGATCAAGGCAGTCGCGGGCACACACACTGCCACGAGGTGTCAACTCGCGCAGCTGGCGTGGTCCGGGCCCTACCGCTGCGCGTCCCGACGTCGTAGTTTCATTCCATGACACTCAACATTCAGATCGCAGTCGACTGCCGGAACCCGCATGAGCTGGCCGGCTGGTGGGCCGAGACCCTCGCGTGGGCGGTGGAGCCGCAGGACGAGGGCTTCATCCGCTCCATGATCGAGCAGGGCTTCGCCACCGAGGCGGAGACCAAGGTCCACCACGGCAAGCTCGTTTGGCGTGACGGTGCCGCCATCCGCCCGCCTGAGGAACTCGACGCCACAGCCCCTGCCCGCCGCATCCTCTTCCAGACGGCCCCGGAGGAAAAGACAGTTAAAAACCGGATCCACTGGGACGTTAACCTGGCCGGCGCCGACAAGGACACGTTCCGCACCGCATTGGAAGCCCGCGGCGCCAGCTTCCTTTGGACCGCCAGCGAAGGACCGCATTCCTGGCACACCATGGCGGACCCTGAAGGCAACGAGTTCTGCATCAGCTGAGGCGATTACTAGACTCTGACTGTGAGCAACCAAATCCCCGCCAAGGTATCCGACGTCTTTGACCCCACCCGCTGGCGCACCGTGTCCGGCTTCGACGATTTCCAGGACATGACCTACCACCGGCAGGTGGAGCGCTCCGCGGACGGTGCCGTGGTCCGGGACCTGCCGACGGTGCGTATCGCGTTCAACCGGCCCGAGGTCCGTAACGCCTTCCGCCCCGGCACTGTCGATGAGCTCTACCGCGCCATGGACCACGCCCGGATGAGCCCGGATGTGGCCACTGTGCTGCTGACCGGCAACGGCCCCTCCGCCAAAGACGGCGGCCACTCGTTCTGCTCCGGCGGTGACCAGCGGATCCGCGGCCGCGACGGCTACCGGTACGCAGACGGCGAGACCACCGAAACCATCGACCCGGCGCGCGCCGGCCGGCTGCATATCCTTGAGGTCCAGCGGCTCATGCGCACCATGCCCAAGGTTGTCATTGCCGTTGTCAACGGCTGGGCCGCCGGCGGCGGGCATTCCCTGCATGTCGTTTCAGACCTGACCATCGCTTCCCGCGAACACGGCAAATTCAAGCAGACCGATGCCACGGTCGGCAGCTTCGACGCCGGCTACGGCTCCGCGCTGCTGGCCCGCCAGATCGGCCAGAAGGCCGCCCGCGAAATCTTCTTCCTGGCCCGCGAATATTCCGCAGAGGACATGGTCCGGATGGGCGCGGTGAACGAGGCCGTGGATCACGCACGGCTTGAGGATGTGGCGCTGGAATACGCCGCCGACATTGCCAGGCAGTCGCCGCAGGCCCTCCGGATGCTCAAGTTTGCCTTCAATCTGGCCGACGATGGCCTCGCAGGCCAGCAGGTCTTCGCCGGCGAGGCGACGCGGCTTGCCTACATGACCGACGAGGCCGTGGAGGGCAAGGAAGCCTTCCTGCAAAAGCGCGATCCGGACTGGTCCAGCTTCCCCTACTACTTCTAAGGCGGCCGTCGTGACTTCCGGAGCTGTCAACATCGAAGCCGCCCTCGCGGCGCTGGCCGCGGCCCTCCACGGGGAGGGACCCGCCGTCGAGCTCGCCGACGGGCCCGACGGGTCCCCGGTGCTGGCCTTCCCCGAAACGCCCGGCATCGAAGACGCCGCCGTTGTGGTGCGAACCTCCGGATCCACCGGCGTGCCGAAGGCTACAGTGCTGACCGTTGACGCGCTGGCTGCCTCCTCGATGGCCACCGCGTTGGCGCTCAAGGGCGAAGGCCAGTGGCTGCTCGCCCTGCCCGTGCAATATGTGGCCGGCGTGCAGGTGCTGGTCCGTTCGCTCTTTGCCGGAACCCGGCCGTGGGCGATGGACCTCAGCGGAGGTTTTACACCGGAGGCCTTCACAGCCGCAGCGGCCGAGCTCACCGATCAGAAGCGGTTCACCTCGCTGGTGCCGACCCAGCTGCAGCGGCTGCTGGACGCGCCGTCGGCTGACACCCTCGCAGCGCTCCGCCGGTTCAACGGGATCCTGCTCGGCGGCGGACCGGTGCCCCCGGCGCTGCTTGCCGCAGCCCGTAACGCCGGCCTGCAGGTGGTGACCACCTACGGTTCGGCCGAGACCTGCGGCGGCTGCGTGTACGACGGCGTCCCGCTGGAAGGCGTCTTGGTCCGCGTTGCGGAGGACGGGCGGGTCCTGCTCGGCGGGGCAACCATTGCAGCCGGCTACCTGGGCGCCCCTGAACTCGATGCGGCGGCATTCGTGGCGGACAACGGCGTCCGCTGGTACCGGACCAACGATCTTGGCGAGCTGGACGGCGACGGGAAGCTGCGGATCCTGGGGCGGGCCGACGACGTTGTTATCACCGGCGGGGTGAAGGTTTCCGCCGCCCATGTGCAGGCGGAACTGGAGAAACTCGACGGCGTGCGGGCCGCGTTTGTGGCCGGGGTCCCCTCGGCCGAGTGGGGCCAGGCCCTCGCCGCCTTCGTGGCGGTGGCGGACACCAGCCCGCAGGGCTTCGCCAACTTCGCCGCAGGATCCCGATGGGCCGCGGCGCTGGGCACGCTGGCGCCAAAAACCGTCCTTGCCGCCGCTGAACTGCTGCTGCTGCCCAACGGGAAACCTGACCGTCTTGCCATGTCGGTTCGGCTCTCGGAGCTGCATCAGGGAAAATAGACAAGCCGGGCACTCCCGGCACCGCCAAACCAACACGAGGTACTGACACGTGGCTACAGCCGCTCAATGGATCCAAGGCGCCCGACTGCGCACCCTGCCGGCCGCTATTGCGCCTGTCCTGATCGGGACCGCTGCCGCGTACGCCTTGAACGCGTTTCGTCCCGTCAACGCCGTCCTGGCGGCGCTGGTGGCCCTGCTGCTGCAAATCGGCGTGAACTATGCCAACGACTATTCGGACGGCATCCGCGGCACTGACGAGGACCGGGTGGGCCCGCTTCGGCTGGTCGGCTCCGGCGCCGCGATGCCCGCGCACGTCAAGTACGCCGCGTTCGCCGCCTTCGGGCTGGCGATGGTGTTCGGGCTGGCCCTGGTCATCCTCTCGCAGGCGTGGTGGCTGATCCTGGTCGGTGTGGGTTGCGTCCTGGCAGCGTGGGGCTACACCGGCGGGAAGAACCCGTACGGCTACCTCGGACTGGGGGATTTGTTCGTCTTTGTGTTCTTCGGCCTCGTCGCCACGCTGGGCACCACCTACACGCAGGCCGCGCAGATCAGCTTGCCCGCGGTCATCGGTGCGATTGGCACCGGACTCATCGCCGTCGCGCTGCTGATGGCCAACAACGTCCGCGACATCCCCACGGACCGGAAAGCCGGGAAGAAAACCCTCGCCGTGCGGCTGGGCGACAAGCATGCCCGCGAAAGCTACGTGCTGATGCTCGCCGTCGCCATCCTGCTGCCGATTGTGCTGGCCCCGGCCCGGCCGTGGATGCTGATCGTGCTGCTGCTGATCCCGGCAAGCCTGATGCCGTCCTGGCTGATGATCGCCGGCCGGCGCCGCAAGAGCCTGATTCCGGTGCTCAAGCAGACGGGCCTGATCAACCTCGGCTATGCGGTGCTGTTCTCGTTGGGCCTGATCCTCAGCCGCGGGTTCTAAGCCACCGTCCACGGCCGGGACCTGACCGGCGGTGTCGGCAGCCGCCAGGGGCCTAGGAGTCCTTGGGCCGGCTGTCCGTACGCACCGTTACGTCCGGGTGTTCGTCGACGAGCCGGTCTTCGGCGTCGGCGTCCGCCACTTCGCCGGCGCTGCGCAGCGGCTTCGCCTTTCCGGAGAAGCGGCTGTGGAGCGAGGCGGTGGCGGCAGCGCGCTGCTTCTGGAAAAACAGGTAGCTCACCGCGAAGGCCATCATGCCGGCGCACAGGGCCGCGAGCAGCACACCAAGCCGCAGGTAGAGGAACAGGGCGAACAACGGTGCGAACAGCACCAGACGGATCAGGGAGTATTTCAGGAAGGCCACGGTCCCAGTTTAGCCGCCGGAAGCGGCCCCGCCCCACCGGGGCCGCAGCCGGCGTTCTGTGGTGTGGGCCGGGAAGCGCCGGGAGCGCCGGCGGCGACTAGACTGTTTACATGCTCCGTGTAGTGGTCGTTGTCGCTGTTCTCGTCGTATTCGTCTATGGACTTGTCGATGTGATCCGCACTGATCCCCGCCAGACCAAAGGCATCTCGAAGCCGGCCTGGGTTGTGGTGCAGATCGTCCTCCCGGTCATTGGCGCCATCCTGTGGTTCCTCATCGGCCGGCCCCGCGGCACCGCCCCCGTGCGCGCCGCCTACAGCCACACCAGCGCGCCCGACGACGACCCGGATTTTCTGCGCAACCTCGAGCTCCGCCGCCGCAGCCAGGCCGAAGCAGAGCGGCTCAGGAAGCTAAAAGCCGAACTGGACGCCAAAGAGCGCACCGACGATGACGGCAAGGGCGCACGCGGCTCCGGGTCCGGCGAGGCCCACGGCAGCAGCGACCCGCAGGGTACCGACGAAGTCAAATAGTCCGGGCCCAACGAGACCGGGCCCAGGCTGCTTCTAATCCGTCACGGCCACTCCAATCCGGCGCCGGCGTGACAACTTCCGCCGCTGCCAGGGTGCGGGCGGCGCTGACAAAGATGGCCGCCATGCCGGTTGGCACAGCGGCCATCCCTGGCACATCCGTAAAGCCCTGGCCCGGCACCATTTGGTCCGGCGGGCGGGCCGGCGGGCGGGCCGGCGGGCGGGCCGGCGGGCGGGCTAGAGCCCGGAGTAGGAGTGCAGGCCGTTGAAGAACTGGTTCACGATCGTGAAGTTGAAGACCACACACAGGTAACCGACAATCGACAGCCAGGCCGCGCGCGTGCCGGTCCAGCCACGGGTGGCACGGGCGTGCAAGTAGCCGGCGTAGACCACCCAGATCACGAAGGTCCAAACTTCCTTGGTGTCCCAGCCCCAGAACCGGCCCCAGGCCTTCTCGGCCCAAATGGCCCCGAACATCAGCGTAAAGGTCCAGCCGACGAAGGCGATGGCGTTGATCCGGTAGGAGAGGTTTTCAAGGCTCAGCGCCGAGGGCACCAGGCGCATAAACCCCAGCTTGTCCCGGCCGCCTGCGGCAATGGACTTTTGCCGGTGCGTCTGGACCAGCTGGAGTGCCGACATCGCGAACGTCAGCGTGAACAGCGCCGAGGACATCACCGCGATGGACACGTGGATAAGCAGCCAGTAGCTCTGCAGTGCCGGAACGAGGTGCCCCACCGGCGTCCAGTAGGCCACGGAGGCAGCCACGAGCATAATGATCGCCAGGCCCACCACGAAGGTGCCCAGGAAGCGCAGGTCGCGGCGGATCAGGACCACCAGGAACACGGCGACGGCCACGAATGCGCCCGTGGTCAGGAACTCATACATGTTGCCCCATGGCACCCGGCCGGAACCGAGCGCCCTCGTGAGGACACCGGCGGCGTGAATGGCGACGCCCAACACGGTCAAGGCGACGGCGACCCGGGCAGGTGCCCGGCGTTCGGCAGAATAGCGCATCGCCCCGTCCGCGGTTCCGCCGATGCCCGCCGCGTTCCCGGCTGCAGCACCGGAGACGTTCGAGGTCGGGCGCTCAGCCCGGCCGATCGGCCCGGCCACGTCGGCATCTGCCCGGTCCACGCCGGCGCTGGAGGCGCCTACGCCGGCGGCAACGGGTACGCGCGCCGCTTCGGCGGCCGAGAGTTCAGCGGCCTTCAGGTCCACCGCGCGAAGTGTTTTGCTGCTCTTGGCCAGGTCCCACGCGAAGGCGATAAATGCCACCGTGTACGTGCCGGCTGCGAGGAGCATAAACAGCTCGCTGTACTGGCCCATGGTTTCGTTGATGGGGAACATTACTGATCCTTCTTTGACTCAGGCGAGCCTGCTGTGGACTGGATGACGTCGGTTGCGGGTTGTTCCGTAAAGGTCTGTGTGTCAGCGTCGGCGCCCGCGCCGGTGGCCGCCCGGCCATTATCCGCCGTTGCGCTGGGAACAGGCTGGGAATCTGCCCCGTCGCCGCCGAGATCCCAGGCCCCGGCGAGCAGCTTGCGGATCGCGGCGGCTTCCCCGGCCAGCCGGTGGTCTTCGCCCCGGGCCAGGAGGCCGTATTCGACCATGGTGCGGCCGTCCTCGTGCGAACCAACCCGGACCCAGACGCGGCGGCGGTTCACGTAAAGCGACGTCACCAGGCCCGCCACTGCCAGGAGCGCGAAGATCAGGGCGTACAGCTGGCCGGGATTATGGTGAATGTCGACGCCGACATAGCGCTTCACGCCGTCGAAGCTGATGGTGCCCTTGCCGTCCGGCAGGGTGTGCGTGGTTCCCGGGGTGAGGACGATGCCCTTTGTCGGCAGATTCCGGGCGTTGAGCGGAGTCAGCTTTTTGACATCGAGTTCGAAGACGTTTTGCGGCGCTCCGTCGTTGAGTCCCAGGTCGCCGAAGTAGGAGTTCAGGGTCAGCTGCGGGTTGATCAGCTCGGGATCGCCGCTGAAGGAGACGCCCGCATCGGTCACGAAGGCCGTGGGCAGGAAAAAGCCGGCGAAAGCCAGCTGATCCGGCTTGGCATCGGGGACCTTGATCACCACCGATGAGTAGTAATTTTCGCCCTGCAGCTTGGCCACCACCGGGCCCTGCATCGCGACGTTCCCGGCGCCGTCGCGGACAGTCACCACCGGGGCGTAACCATTGCCCGTCAGGTACATGCTGGTGCCGCCCAGGCTCAGCGGGTCATTGACCTTCAGCACCTCTTTCTTGGCGGGTGCATCGGGGGTCTCCTTGGTGGTCACGTCGGCCGTGAAGTCGATCGGCTGGCCGAACTTGCCCTTGGATTCGCGGTCAAAAGTGATCTGGAATTTATCCAACTGCACCGAGTAGGGCTGCAGCTGGCCGCTCTGGAAGTTGGTGCCGGGGGTGAACTGGTCGTAGCCGACAAGGGTGTTCACGAAGGTGTCTCCCTCCACCAGGATCCGCTGGCCGCTGTAGCCGAACAGCCCGCCAATCGCAACGGAAACCAGCACGCCGATCAGCGAGGTGTGGAACAGCAGGTTCCCGACTTCGCGCAGGAAGCCGCGCTCGGCCCCCAGCGAGGGACGGGCGCCGTCGCGGTCGCGCACATCGACGCGGTAGCCGCGTTTCGCCAGCAGCCCGGCGGCGTCGGATATTGCGCCCGACGCCGGGATCCCGGCGTCGGCGGGAATCACGAGCGTGCCGTACTCCGGCAGCCGGGACAGCCGTGCGGGCGTCCGCGGCGGCTGGGACCGCATGGCCTTGTAGTGCGCGATGGCGCGCGGGACGACGCAACCGATCAGGGAAACGAAGAGCAGGATATAGATCGCGGAGAACCATGCCGAGGAGTACACGTCGTACAGCTGCAACGTATCGAGGACCTTGCCGTAATCCGGGTGGTCCTTGATGTACTGGGTCACGGTCGAAGGGTTGGCGGGCCGCTGCGGGAAGAGCGAACCGGGAACGGCCGCCACTGCCAGCATCAGCAGCAGGAACAACGCCGTGCGCATGCTGGTCAGCTGGGTCCAGGCCCAGCGGAGCATGCCCAACGCGCCCAGCGTGGGCAGGACTGCTTCGGTCTTGGCGCTCGCCACCGGACCGCCGGTGCCGGAAGCACCGCGCTTTCCCGGCTTCCCGCCCGCGGCGGCATCGGGTTCGGGGCCCTCGGGCGTGGTGCCGGGGGGCGGGGACTTCTTCTCTACGTTCACTCGCTCGCTCATCAGATCGGCAATTTCACATCGGTTTGGAACCAGTACTGCAACTCGGAAACCCAGTGCCCCCATACGCCGCTTGCCATCAGCAGGCCAAGGCCCACCAGGATTGCGCCGCCGATGCGCTGGATGGCGAGCCGGTGCCTGCGGAAGAAGGACATCACGCCAACGCCCCGGCGCACCGCCAGCGCGATCAGCAGGAAGGGGATCCCCAGGCCCAGGCTGTAGACGAACGCCAGGAAGGCTCCCTTGGCCGCCGAGGAACCACCGGAGAGGCTCAGCAGCTGGACCGCGGAGTAGGTGGGGCCGATGCACGGTGCCCAGCCGAGGCCGAAGGTGATGCCCAGCAGCGGCGCGCCCCACAGCCCGGCCGGCGGTTTCGATTGGATCTTGGCGTCGCGTTGGAGCCAGCCGAAGCCACCCATAAACACCACACCCATAACGACCACTAGGAGGCCCAGCACCTGGGTGATCCAGGCATTCTGGGTTCCGGTGATCAGCGTCCCCAGCTGGCCGAACGCCCCGCCGAGCAGGACAAAGACCACCGAGAAACCCAGGACAAAGAGCCCGATCCCCGCCAGCATGCGGCCGCGCCTCTGCTTCTGCAGGTCAACGCCGGTCAGTCCCGTGACGTAGCCCAGATAACCGGGGACCAGCGGAAGCACACACGGGGAAAGGAAAGAGACAAAGCCGGCCAGCAGCGCCACCGGGATGGCAAGCAGCAGTGAACCGCTCAGGATGGCTTCAGCGAAGGGGCTGTTCACAGTGCTCCTGCCCGCTACTCGGCCACGGCAGCGGCGATAAGGGACTTGAGGGTGCCCTTTTGGATCTCGCCAAGCACACGGGACGCCACGCGGCCCTGTTTGTCGAGCACAAGAGTGGTGGGCACGGCTCCCGGGGGGACCAGACCGGACACGGCCAGGAGCACAGCGCCGTCTTTGTCATTAAAACTCGGGTAGCTCAGGCTAAACGTCTTGTCGAAGGCGTCCGCGGTGGCCTTCTCGTCCCGGAGGTTGACCCCGAAGAACTGAACGCCCTGGCTCTTGAACTCCTGATGCAGCTCTTCGAGCGCGGGCGCCTCCACCCGGCACGGAGCGCAGGCCGCGAACCAGAAGTTGAGCACGGTGACCTGCCCGGGGAAGGCCTCTGCCGTTACCTCGGTACCGTCGAAGAGTGTGCCCTTGATGGCAACGGGGTTCTTGCGGTCGGCGGCCGCGAATTCCGTGACCGACCCGTCGCCGGCCACGTAGTTCTTGTTGTCGCCCGCCCTGGCCTGCTGGGCCAGGGCGTCCTCCTGCGCGCAGCCGGAGAGTCCCAGCACGACGGCGAGCGCCGCGCCGCCGGCCGTCAGGACGTTGCGGCGGCTCACGGGCGACGCGGCCGTGTGGTTTCGGTTCATGCTCAAGCTCCAGGGGTGCTGGAGGCACCGGGAAGAAGGGCTGCCGCGGGTTCGCTGTACTCGACCCGCAGGAGGTTCCCGGCGTCGCCGAACACCAACGAGGTGACCGAAGTCAGGGTGCATTCACGTTTGCGCGGATCATGCCAGAGCGGTTTACCCTCGGCGCTGAGCCGGGTGGCCCAGATGGGCAGCTGGTGGCTGACGAGGATGGCCTCTGCGCCCGTTCCACCGAGTTCGATGGCGCGGAGCCGGGCGTCCTGTACTGCGGCCATAACCCGGGCCGCCTGGTCCTTATAGGACTCGCCCCAGGAGGGCCGGAACGGGTTGCGCAGCATCGGCCAGTGCTTCGGCTTGAGGATCTCCGCCTTGTCGACGTGGAGGCCCTCGAAATAATTGGCCGCCTCGATAATCCGCGCCTCGGTGGTGATGTCGAGGTTTAGCGCCTCGGCGATGGGCTGCGCCGTTTCCTGGGCGCGGGTCAGCGGCGAGGCGGCGAGGTGGACGATCTTTGCCCCCTGGGCAGAGCTGGCACGGAAGTGGTCAGCGAGCGTCCGGGCCATCTCCCGGCCAAGATCGGAGAGGTGGAATTCGGGCAGCCTGCCGTACAGGACGCCCTCGGGGTTGTAGACCTCGCCGTGGCGGAGCAAATGGACAGTGGCTTGGGGCATGTGTACCAGTTTCTCAAAGGGCAGGGCTAATGACGAAATCTTCTACAAGAAGTAGAACTCAAGAGTTTTCAGAAATGTTCCCCGGGGTTGGAATAAAAGATGCAAATGCATGTTTATACTGGGTGCAGCGCTTAGTTGAGACTTCAACCAATGAAGTTTCAGCTGACGATCAGACCTACCGTACGACCCACCCGACTCAAGGAGAAACACCATGGCACTTCCCACTAACGTCACCACCGGCACCTGGACCCTTGACAACTCGCACAGCGAGATTGCCTTCACCGTCCGCCACGCCGGCATCAGCAAGGTCCGCGGCCAGTTCAAGGATGCGGAGGCCACCCTTGGCCTCGCCGAGAACGTGGCCGAGTCCACGGTCCACGCCACGATCAAGACCGCCAGCTTCGACTCCGGCGACGCAAACCGCGACGGCCACGTGCGCGGCGAAGACTTCTTCGACGTCGAGAAGTTCCCGGAAATCTCCTTCGTTTCCACCGGCATCGTGCCCAAGGGCGACAGCTATGAACTCCAGGGCGAGCTCACCATCAAGGGTGTCACCCGCCCCGTGGCCCTGGCGACCGAGTTCAACGGCGTTGCCGTCGACCCCTTCGGCATGACCCGCGCCGGCCTGTCCGCAGAAACCACAATCAGCCGCAAGGACTTCGGCCTGACCTGGAACGCGGTCCTCGAAGCCGGCGGTGTCCTCGTCAGTGACAAGGTGGCCGTCAACCTCGAACTGGCCTTCATCGCCCCCGCAGCCTAGCCGGCAGCTAACCACCGGCCGGCCGGCTCCGGCGCCGGCCGCTTACACCCCGCTTCATCCCCGTGACGGAGCGGGGTGTTGCGTTAAGTCGGCGGCCGGGGCTTTGTCGAATCGGCCGCGTTTGGGCGGCACCCACCCCATGGCCTCCGGGTCGGGACTGCTAGCCGGAGCTTCCCGGGTTCGCCATGCCGGAGAGCCCCGGTGATGGCCCGTTGACGGCCAGGTGACGGCCCGGCCACGCGCAGAGAATACGCCTCGAGAATGATCCGCGCGGGCACCGGCCCGCGGTACGGTGGGAGGAATCCAGGCTGGGGGCAGGGCAGGAATCTGTTTCCGGTATCCGAACCAGAGTGCCATGCAAAGGAACGCCCATGAGTATCCCGCCCGTCCCGCCGTCAAACCCGGACTCCCCCGCCCCCGGCGAACAGCCGGCGCCCCACTACGGCCAGAACGATCCCCAGCACGGCCAGCAGCCGCCCTCCGCCCCGCAGTACGGCCAGGTGTCGCCTGCCGCTCCGGAGTATGGCCAGGCGCCCTCGGCACCGCCCTACGGCCAGCAGGCTGCCCCGCAGTACGGCCAAAACTCCCCGCAGGCCCCGCAGTACGGCCAGAACCCGCCGCCGTATGGACAGCCGCAGTACAACCAGCCGCAGTACAACCAGTCCCCCTATGCCCAGTACCCCTCCGGGCAGCTGCAGGCCAAACCCGCCATGCCGCAGCTGGTCAACACCGCTTTCTGGCTCATCGTCGCATCGGGCGCGGTGTGGATCATCTCCCTGCTGCTGGCGGTCGGCACCCTGGACACTCCCGGAACGCGGGCCATGTTTGAACAGCAGATGTCTGCCAGCGGGGCTGATATCCGGTTCGAAGACCTCAGGGGTGCCCTGGTGGGCAGCATCGTGGTCTTCGCAGTGATCAGCGCCGGGCTCTATGCCCTCGTGGCCTTGAACGTGCGCAAAGGCAAAAACTGGGCCAGGATCCTGGGCACCGTCTTCGCTGCCCTCTCCCTGTTCAGCCTCTTCCCGCTCAGCATCGGCACCCTGGCAGTCCTGCTGGGCATCGCCGGCATCGTGATGTTGTACCTGCCGGCAACGGCCCCGTACTTCAGCAAGCAGCAGCCGTTCGCCAACCCCTATGGGCAGCCGGGCAAACCGAACTAGCGCGCACCAGCTACTAGCCGGGCAACGGCGCAAGGGGCGCGGGAGCCGGACGGGCTGACTTTAACTAGCCAGCAACCTCCGGGTCCTGCGCCCTTTGTGCGTGGTAGGCGAGGATCTGCAGTTCGGTGGCCATATCCACTTTTCTCAGGTTGACCCCCGGCGGAACCTGCAGCATCACCGGGGCAAAACTGAGAATGCTTCGCACCCCGGCGGCAATCACCCGCTCGCAGACGTCCTGTGCAACGGCGGCCGGCAGGGCCAGCACTACCATGTTCGCGCCCGTGCGTTGCAGTACCGGCTCCAGGTCGGCGGCGTCGCTGACCCGCAGCCAGCCCACTTCGCTGCCCACCACCATCTGGTCCGCATCGAAGATCGCCACAATATCGAAGCCCCGGGATTCGAAGCCACCGTACCGGGCCAGCGCCTTACCCAGGTTTCCGGCGCCGACGATGGCCACTTTCCAGTCGTGCGTCAGGCCCAGGGCCGCTGCTATATGCCTGTTGAGGAACTGCACTTCGTAGCCCACGCCGCGGGTCCCGTAGGACCCGACGTAGGAAAGGTCTTTGCGGAGGGTGGAGGAGCTGACGCCCGAGGCCTCGGCCAGCGACTCGGACGAGACGCGGTCAACCCCCTCCGCAAGCAAGGTGGTCAGGGCGCGCAGATAGATGGTCAGCCGGGACACGGCCGCGGGCGGAATCTGCTTGGCGGCAGTCCCTGATCCCCCCGGCACGGCCTCAGGGGATGAATCCAGCGAAGTCACTATCTGCTCCATTGAGTCGCGTTGTGACTTCCACTCTAGGGCCCCCGCAGTTCGGCGAACAAAGCGCCCGGCTCCGGCGACGGGTCAGGGCTGCTGGCCCAGCGCCCGCCGCAGCGTCCGGTCCAGCCGGACTTCGTCGATCTTCCAGAAGTCCCGCTGGACACCATCCACCAGCACCACGGGAATCTCCTCGGCAAAGCGCTCCCGCAGTTCGGCGTCGTCGTCCACCAGCTGTTCGCGCCATCCGATTCCCAGGCTCTTTGTGACGCGGTCGACGGCGGCGCGCGCCGCCGAGCACAGGTGGCAGTCAGCTTTGGTGATGAGGACGACGTCGGGGCTTGGCATGGCTCCACGGTAGCCCGGCGGCCCGTCCGGCGTCGACGCCGCCGCGGAGCCAAGCCACTCCGCGGTGAGCCGCCGGGACAAAACCGGACCCGTCGGTGACTAGACTCGTGGCATGTCCGAAGAGAAGTACGCCGCCGCGGCCGCAGAACCTGCTGCCGCGGCGCAGCACGGCGAAGCCGCGTTCTTCGACGTCGACAACACCCTGATGCGCGGGGCCAGCCTGTTCCATGTGGCCCGCAAAATGCACCAGCGCGGGGCATTCACCCTCCGCGAGGCGGCCGGGATCGGCTGGAAGCAACTGATGTTTGTGCTCCGCGGCGAGAAAATGGATGACGTCCACGCCGTCCGGGATACCGCCCTGGCGCTCGCCGCCGGTATCACCGTTGCGGACATCGAGGCACTCGGCGAAGAAGTCTATGACGAAATGATTGAATCCCGGATCTGGCCGGGCGCCAAGGCGCTGGCGGAGCAGCACCTCCGGGTAGGCCGCCGGGTCTGGCTTGTCACGGCGACGCCGATCGAGGTGGCCACGGTGATCTCCACCAGGCTGGGCCTCACCGGAGCCCTCGGCACCGTGGGCGAAATCGTGGACGGGTCCTACACCGGGCGGCTGGTCGGCGAAATCCTGCATGGTCCCGCCAAAGCGGTGGCCGTCAGGGCGGTAGCCGATGCCGAGGGCCTGGACCTGGCCCGGTGCTGGGCCTACAGCGATTCGCACAACGACATCCCGCTGCTGAGCATGGTGGGCCACCCCGTGGCCATCAACCCGGATTCCCGGCTCCGCCGTCACGCCCGCGAACACAACTGGCCGGTCTACGACTTCCGTTCCGGCCGCCGCGCCGCCACCCTGGGGCTCAAGGCCGCCACGGTTGGCGGCGCCGTCTACGGCCTCTGGCGGGGGTTCTCCCGCTTCCGCGGCCCCTCTATCTGACCGCGGACATCCCTGCCACGCCGCTTTCCGACGCGCTTCTACCCGGGCGGTGCACTTCGGGCCGAGCGCTACGCGAATCCGTACGTCGCTCGCGTTTCCTTGCGGCGCCTGCGCCAGCGCGCGTCCGGCGTCGCCAGCTGGCGCGACAAGCCAAAGAAAATGCCCGCTGCCGGGAAGGCAACGGGCATTGACATAGTGCGAAGTATTTCTACTTCTTATTGCGACGCTGGTGGCGCGTCTTGCGAAGCAGCTTGCGGTGCTTCTTCTTGGCCATACGCTTGCGACGCTTCTTAATAACTGAACCCACGAAAGTTCCTTACCGGCTAGATGCAGTACCTGCCTGTTGGAAAGGATCCGCGGGCTAAGCAGCAGACTGTACAACTGACAGGTTCTTACAATGACGTAAAACGTTCCTTAACAGGGTACCGCCTATCGGGGGCAGACTACGACCGCAGACCGGCCCGGGCGGCCGGACGCTGTGATTTCCGGTGAAAAGAACGCAGGGAATCAGGCCGTTTCCGTGTGTCCGTCGACGACAGCGCCCTTGAGGTACTGCTCCACGGCGGTTTCCGGCACCCGGTAGGAGCGCCCGAACCGGACTGCCGGCATCTCGCCGGAATGAACAAGCCGGTACACGGTCATTTTGGACACCCGCATCACGTCCGCGACTTCAGCCACGGTCAAGAAGCGGGCGTTGGAGAAGTTAGCCTCCGAAGACATTTCCCTGTTTCCTTTACTCAAGCGAACGGCAGCCGCATCTGAACGACATGGCGGTGTGCCGATGCTGAGCCATCAAACAACCATGTGTTAGATACTCTAGGGGCTGATGGTGCCAATGTGAAAGAGTTACCGCTAAGCTGCCGGCGCTCGGACTGATTTCCCCTGGCTGTCCGGGCGCGCCAATGTTTAGGCGCGGGTCCGGCGCACACGAGCGGAATCCGCCAGCGACGCCAACACCGATTCCGTAACATCCCAGTCCATGCAGGCGTCCGTCACGCTCTGGCCGTAGACCAACTTGTCCGTTCCGGCGGCATGCTCGGCAACGTCAAGGCTTTGCGCCCCGCCGACCAGGAAGCTCTCCAGCATCACGCCGGCAATGGCTCCCCCCATGCTGCCGCCGCCCGCCAGCCGGGCGCCGATTTCCAGGGCAACTTCAGCCTGCCGGCGGTGATCCTTGCCGCTGTTGGCATGGCTCGCATCAACGATCAGCCGGGGGTTCAGCCGCGTGGCGGCCAATTTGGCGGTGGCGACCTCGATGTCCACGACGGAGTAGTTCGGTCCTCCGCGTCCGCCGCGGAGGATGATGTGGGTGTCCGGGTTGCCGGCGGTGGCGACCAGTGCGGCCCGGCCTGCACCGTCGATCCCGAGGAACGCCTGGGCGGCTGCCGCGGCACTGCACGCGTCGAGCGCCACCTGCAGGTCGCCGTCGGTCCCGTTCTTGAAGCCGATCGGCATCGACAGCCCGGACGCCAGCTGGCGGTGGATCTGGCTCTCCGTGGTGCGGGCACCGATCGCGCCCCAGGCGACGAGGTCCGCCATGTACTGCGGGCTGATGGGTTCCAGGAACTCCGTGGCGGCGGGGAGACCGAGCCCGGTGACCTGGCGCAGGAAAGACCGGGCCGCTCGCAGGCCTGCGGCGATGTCGTGGCTGCCGTCCAGCCGGGGGTCATTGATTAGGCCCTTCCACCCCACAGTGGTGCGGGGCTTCTCGAAGTAGGTGCGCATTACGATCAGCAGGTCTTCGCGGTGCCTCTCGGCCTGGCTGACCAGCCGGCGGGCGTATTCCAGGCCAGCCTCGGGGTCGTGGATGGAGCAGGGGCCAACAATAACCAGCAGGCGGTCGTCGACGCCGTCCATCACGGCGCGGACCTCGTCCCGGCCGCGGGCCACGACGTCGGCCAGTCGGGCATCCAGCGGCAAATCAGCAGCGATCTCCTGCGGGGTGGGGAGCGGGGTGAACTCGCTCACGCGCAGGTTCGAGGTGGATTGGTGGGACTCTGGGGCTGCTTCGATACTCATGGGGCGGGTCCTGTTCCGAGGTGCGGAGCGGGCCCTGATCAGAACCCGCCGGGAAATGGCGAAGGGCAGAGAATAATCTCTGCCCTGTTGGCTCTGAAGGAAGGTTGCTTGCGTGTTAGCTAGACGCGGGCCCCTCCAGAGCCAACGAAAAATACGCATACCAACGATTAGTCATGGCCCGACAATAGCCCGGCGCTTGCCGTGACGGAAAAACGGGCGCGTAACATTGCCGCCTTCGCAGCAGACCACACGCCGGATCACACGCCGAATCACACCCCGGATCCCACACTGGGTCCCACACTGGGTCGCACCCCGGGCCGCACCCCGGCTTCCGCGTAGTAACCCTCGATATGGTCCGCCACCAGCCGGGCCGCCCGGCCGCCGTCGCGGCCGGTGATGGCGGAAAGTATGCTTCGGTGTTCCACGCGAAGCCGTGCAGCCGTGGCGTTCCAGTCCGGAAGGTTGCCGGTTAACCCGCCGGCGTAGTCCTGGATGGCTTCGCGGAGGGAGCCCATCATCGCGCTGACCACGGCGTTGCCCGCGGCATCCGCCAGCGCCAGGTGGAATTGCACATCCAGCGCCAGGAACGTCTCTGTCCCGGCACAGTCCTCCATTTTTTCCAGCAGGCTTGCCGCCTCCGCGAGTGCCGGCGAATCCGGACGGGCGCGGGCTGCGGCCCAGGACTCCAGCAGCACACGCGTCTCCACGATGTCCTTAACCGGCAGGTGGGAGGTGGCCACGTGCAGCCGGAGGGCGGCGCCCAGGGCTGCTGTGGGGTCTGCGATGACAATAGTGCCCGCCTCCGGGCCCGACCCGACCCCGGCCCTGAGCACTCCCATGGCTTCCAGAACCCGGATGGCCTCACGGACGGAGGTACGGGAGACCTTGAGTTGCTCGGCCAGGGCGCGTTCGGGCGGCAGGCGTCCGCCCAGGGCGAGCCGACCGCTGGAGAGCTGGCCCTCAATCCAGGTCAGGACAAGCTGGTGGGTGCGCATATCACCAGCCTACTTGATGTGGTTGGACCATAGACTTAGAATGTGGTCGGACCACATTCCCCGCCGGCATATTCTTTGTGTGGACCCGACACCCAGGACGACGAGACCTGCCCGGAGGCAGCAATGACGCAGACCATCGAGCCCGGCAACCCCGAGGCTCCCACCCAGCCAACAGACACCGGCGCTGACCGCCGTCCCGCCGTGGCCACCCCGGGCAGCGTTCCCGCGGCCCTCAAGCGCCGCGTCCCGAAGTACTCGGACCTCGCCCCGCTGATGCAGTTCAAGAAGCCCGGGTTCGGCCGTGCCGCCAGGCTGGGCCGGGCCAGCACCATCTGGGATCTCCGGGACATGGCCAAGCGCCGCACCCCGCAGGCCCCGTTCGACTACACGGACGGCGCGGCCGAAGCCGAGATCACCCTGCGCCGTGCCCGCCAGGCGTTCCTGGATATTGAGTTCAGGCCAGGCATCCTGCGCGACGTCTCCCAGGTGGACCTTGGCACGCAGATCCTCGGTAAGCCATCCCGACTGCCGGTGGGTATCGCGCCAACTGGCTTCACCCGGATGATGCAGTCCGAGGGCGAGTACGCCGGCTCCCAGGCCGCCGCTGCGGCCGGAATCCCCTACACACTCTCCACTATGGGCACTGCCTCGATCGAGGACGTGGCCGCTGCCGCACCGGGAGGCCGGAACTGGTTCCAGCTCTACCTGTGGACGGACCGGGACCGCTCGCTGGAGCTGATCGAACGCGCGGCCAGGGCCGGAAACGACACCCTGATGGTTACCGTGGACACCGCCGTCGCGGGCGCCCGCCTCCGGGACGTCCGCAACGGCATGACGATCCCGCCGGCCCTGACGCTGAAGACGGTTGCAGATGCCTCCTACCGGCCGGCGTGGTGGTTCAATTTCCTGACCCATGAGCCGCTGACATTTGCCTCGCTCTCGCGCTATACCGGCACCGTCGCGGACCTGATCAATTCGATGTTTGATCCCACACTGACGTTCGAGGACCTGGACTGGCTGCGCGCAACCTGGAAGGGCAAGCTTGTGGTCAAGGGCATCCAAACGGTCGAGGATGCCCGCAAGGTGGTTGACCACGGCGCCGACGGCGTCGTGATCTCCAACCACGGCGGCCGGCAGCTGGACCGGGCTCCGGTCCCGTTCCATCTTCTTCCGGAGGTCGCAACTGCCTTCCAGGCGGACCACAGCGACGCAGCGATCATTCTGGATACCGGCATCATGAGCGGGGCGGACATCATCGCTGCCCTGGCCCTGGGCGCCGATTTCACCCTGATCGGCCGCGCCTACCTCTACGGACTGATGGCGGGCGGCCGGGCCGGTGTGGACCGGGCCATCGCGATCCTGGAGACGGATATGCTCCGGACCATGGCCTTGCTGGGCGTCAGCCGGATCTCGGAGCTGACCCCGGACCACGTGCGGCTGCTCGCCAAGTAGCCCGCCCGCCCAGCTATTTCCTGCGGCCGAACTTCGGCAGGTTCGCCAGCAGGTCAGCGGCTCGGGTGGCGGCGCGGCCAACAGAGCGGCCGATCTGCTGCGGCCGCTTGTCGTCCCCGGCGGTGCCGACGGGGAGGACGACGGCGGGGCTCAGTGCGCTGCCAGCCGGGAGTTCCGACAGCGCAGGGGCAGCCGGCACCGAGGCAGGCACTGCAGCGGCAAGGGCGGACGTTTCAGCGTCGGCGGGACGGCCGACGTCGAACGTCTCCAGCCAGCTGGCGACACCGGCCAGCGGTTTGGGGTTCAACGCGTAGTAACGCTTCTGGCCCTGGGCACGCATGCTCACCAGGTCCGCCTCGCGGAGCACTTTCAGATGTTTGGAAATGGTGGGCTGGCTGGCCTCGAGTTCCTGGACCAGTTCCCCCACTGCCTTGTCCCCCTCGCGGAGGGAAACCAGAATGTCACGCCGGGTTGCCTCAGCAATGACGGCAAATACGTCGTCTGTCACCATTCCTCCACACTAGCGACATATACGCCGGATGGCATCCACTAAATCGCGGGCCCGGTGGCGCCGGCAGGCCGCGCACCGGTCCCGCTTCGGGAACTGCCCTAGTCGAACCAGGGATCCAGGCCATAGAGCGGGAAGACTTCCTTGCGGGTGGCCATCACGGTCCGGTCCACGTCGTCGTTCGGGTCGAAGCCGACTTCCCAGGAGCGCCACCAGAGGTCGACGCCGTCGCCCATGATTTCCGGTGCGGCGACACCATATTTGGCGCCGTACTTGTCCAAGACGTAGCGGCGCCAGTCCTCCGGTACCGGGGTATGTAGCGAGACAGGCCGCCCGGCCGCGATGGCGATCAGGTGGCTCCAGGACCGAGGCACCACAGTAATAACGTTGTAGCCGCCTCCGCCGGTGGAAATCCAGCGGTTCTCGCAATAGCGGGCCGCGAGATTGCCGATCGCGGTGGCGGCCTCCCGCTGGCCGTCGACGCTGATGTTGAGATGCGTCAGCGGGTCCAACCGGTGCGAGTCGCAGCCGTGCTGGCTGACGATGGCCTCCGGTTGGAAGGCGCCCACCAGCTGCGGCACAACGGCGTGGAAGGCCCGCAGCCAGCCGCCGTCACCTGTTCCGGCCGGCAGGGCGACGTTCACGGCGCTGCCCTGCGCGTTGGGTCCGCCGATTTCATTGGCGAAACCCGTGCCCGGGAACAGGGTCAGCCCGGTCTCGTGCAGGGAAATAGTCAGGACACGCGGATCGTTCCAGAAAATGCTCTGCGTACCGTCGCCGTGGTGGGCGTCGATGTCGATGTACACCACACGCTGCATCCCGCCGTCGAGCAGCCGCTGGATGGCGAGGGCCGCATCGTTGTAGATGCAGAAACCGCTCGCACGGTTGCGGGCAGCATGGTGCATGCCCCCGCCGAAGTTCACCGCCCGCACGGCGCTGCCGTCGAGGATCGCGGCGGCGGCCAGGAGTGAGGCGCCGGCCAGCCGGGCGCTGGCCTCGTGCATGCCGGCAAAGGCCGGGTCATCCTCGGTCCCGAGCCCGCGTTCGATGTCCGGGGTCCCGGGATCCGCACTTACGCGCCGCACGGCGGCGACGAATTCCGGGCTGTGGACGGTGCACAGTTCGGCATCGCTTGCGACTTCCGGAGCCGCTACGGTGACGTGGTCCAAGTCCAAAAGTCCGAGGCTTTGGGCGAGCCTGGCGGTAAGTTCCATCCGCTCCGGGGCCATCGGGTGGCTGTGGCCGAAGTTGTAGGCGGTCATGGCAGGATCCCACACCACCGTCGTCGGCAGTGCGGACTGCGCGAGCCCCGGCAGATATGTCATCAGTCACAGGCTACCCGAGCGTGGAGGCCTGCCCACCGTCATTGCGCGGGGTTTAGTGGTTTACTACTCAAGGAAGCAGTTTCAAGCGAGGATAAGCCACCCATGACGCAAAGCCAGTCGAGGTCCACGAGCCCGGCCAACTGGCACCCCGGCACTCCGGAGCGGGAAGGCCTGTGGATCTTCACCCGCGTTCGCGACTTCATCGACAACATCGCCAACACCTCCCCGGCACGGCTGGCCCTGTCGGCGTTCGGCATGGTCATACTGGTATTTACTACGCTGCTCTCCCTCCCGGTGTCCTCAGCGACCGGGGACCCCACCGCCCTGCACCAGGCGATGTTCACCGCCGTGTCGGCCGTCTGCGTCACCGGCCTGACAGTGGTGTCCACCGCCGTGCACTGGTCCTTCTTCGGCCAGCTTGTGATCCTGGTCGGTATTTTCGTCGGCGGCCTCGGCACCCTGACGCTCGCCTCGCTCTTGGCCCTGATGGTCAGCAAGAAACTCGGCGTCCGCGGCAAGCTCATCGCTCAGGAGGCCATGAACAACGCCGGCCGGCTCGGGGAGGTCGGCACCCTGCTACGGATCGTCATTGTCACTTCAGTGTCCATCGAAGGCGTCCTGGCGCTGGCTCTCATCCCCCGATTCCTGGCCCTCGGCGAAAGCTTCGGCCAGTCTGTCTGGCACGGTGTGTTCTACGCTATTTCCTCGTTCAACAACGCCGGGTTTACGCCCCATTCGGACGGCATCGTGCCGTACGAAACGGATTTGTGGATCCTCGTTCCGTTGATGATTGGTGTCTTCCTCGGCAGCCTGGGCTTCCCTGTGGTGATGGTGCTCCAGCAGAACGGCCTGAACTGGAAGAAATGGAACCTGCACACCAAACTAACCATCCAGGTATCCGTGATCCTGCTGGTCGGCGGCACCCTCCTGTGGGGCCTGATGGAATGGCAGAACCTGAGGACCATCGGAGGAATGAACGTCGGGGACAAGGTCATTCATTCGCTGTTCGCATCCGTGATGACCCGTTCCGGTGGCTTCAACCTGGTGGACCAGAACCAGATGGATTCCACCACCATGCTGCTGACCGATGCGCTGATGTTCGCCGGCGGCGGCTCGGCATCCACGGCCGGCGGCATCAAGGTGACCACCATCGCCGTAATGTTCCTGGCAATCGTCGCCGAGGCCCGCGGCGATTCGGATGTGAAGGTGTACGGCCGCACCATCCCGCAGGGAACCATGCGCGTGGCCATCTCGGTCATCGTCGCGGGGGCCACACTCGTTGCGGTGTCCGCCATGCTGCTGCTTCAGATCAGCGGCGCGTCCCTGGACCGGGTGCTTTTTGAGACGATTTCCGCTTTCGCCACGGTGGGCCTCAGCACGAATCTCAGTGCCGAACTTCCCCCGTCCGGCGTCTACGTCCTCACCGTCCTGATGTTTGCGGGTCGCGTCGGGACGGTTACCCTTGCGGCTGCACTGGCGCTGCGCCAGCGCAGCCAGCTGTTCCACTACCCGGAAGAGAGACCGATCATTGGCTAGTTCCTCAAGCGCCGCCAACCGTCCCGCCCACAATGCACCCGTGCTGGTGATCGGGCTGGGCCGTTTCGGCGCCTCCACCGCAGAACAACTGGTCAAGCAGGGCCGTGAGGTGCTGGCGATCGAACGCGACCGGAACCTCGTACAGAAATGGTCCGGCGTCCTGACCCACGTCGTCGAAGCCGACGCCACCAACATTGACGCCCTCCGCCAGCTTGGCGCGCAGGAATTCAGCTCCGCCGTGGTGGGAGTGGGCACCTCGATCGAATCGTCGGTGCTGATCACGGTGAACCTGGTGGACCTGGGCATCGAGCACCTGTGGGTCAAGGCCATCACGCCCTCGCACGGCAAGATCCTGACCCGGATCGGCGCCAACCACGTGATCTACCCGGAGGCCGATGCGGGTGTCCGGGCGGCGCACCTGGTCTCCGGGCGGATGCTGGACTTCATCGAGTTCGACGACGACTTCGCGATCGTGAAGATGTACCCGCCGCGTGAGACCGTGGGCTTTACCCTGGACGAATCGAAGGTTCGGTCAAAGTACGGGGTCACGATTGTAGGGGTGAAGTCCCCGGGCGAGGACTTCACCTACGCCCGTCCGGAGACGAAGGTTTCTTCACGGGACATGCTCATCGTTTCCGGCCACGTGGACCTGCTGGAGCGGTTCGCGGCCCGGCCGTAGGGCAGCTCAAGCCGCGTCCGGCGCCGGGCCCACCTCAGCCACGGATTACGGATGCCACGCAAGGTATCGCGAAGGATCAGTTCCCGCCGGTCTTCGCAGCCTTGGCGGCGGCTTTGGCGGCCTGTTTGCTGGAGCGCACCTTGCTCAGCGACTCCGGATCAACAATGTCGGCGACGGACAGGAAGGCGTCTTTTTGGCCGTAATGGCCGGCGGCCTCGCGCCAGCCCTTGGCCTGGAGGCCGCACTGCTTTCCCAGCAGCGCCAGGAAGATCTTGGCTTTTTGCTCGCCGAACCCTGGCAATGCCCTGAGCCGGCGCAGCACTTCCGGCCCGTCGGGGTCCCCCTTGGTCCAGATGGCGGTGGCGTCCCCGTTCCAGTCACTGTGCACCGTTTCGGCCAGGGCCTGGACGCGGCCGGCCATTGATCCGGGAAAACGGTGGACGGCCGGGCGCTCCTTGAACACCTCAACGAACTCCTGCGGAGCGTACCGGGCGATCGCCGCGGGGTCCATCGACCCGATGCGCGTCCGGATCTTTTCGGGACCGGCAAAGGCCGACTCCATTGTCACCTGTTGGTCCAGCAGCATGCCGGTGAGCAGCGCGAACGCGTCGTCGCTGAGGAGTTTGTCCGCTGCGGGATCCCCTGTGATGTGCAGTTCCATGGGTCCTATCCTGCCATCAGGTCCGGTTTCCGTCATTGGCTTGCGCCGGCGTCGCAGCTAGGCCAGCTGTTTGGTGATTTCCCCGGCCCGTTCGGCGGCTGCCCGCGCGCCGTCGGCAATGATCCCGGGCAGGCCGCGCGCGTCAAAAGTGGCGATGGCCCGCTCGGTAGTGCCGTTGGGGCTGGTGACGGCCTTGCGCAGCGCCGACGGATCTGCGTCCGGCTCGGCCAGCATAAAGCCTGCCCCGGCGACGGTTTCCCGGGCAATGAGCAGCGAGAGCTCACGGTCAAGTCCCAGTTCGACGCCGGCGTCGGCCATGGCTTCGGCCAGATAGAACGCGTACGCCGGGCCGGAGCCGCTGATCGCGGACAGCGCGTCCACCTGGTGTTCGGGGATCTCGACGACGGTGCCGGCGGCGGCCAGGACGTCCTTGGCCAGTTGCAGCTGGGCCGGGGAGCAGTGGGTGCCCGGCGACACGGACACCACCCCGCGGCCCAGCTTCGCAGGGGTGTTGGGCATGGTCCGGATCACTGGTTGGCCAGCCGGCAGCGCGGCTTCCAGCTGCTCCAGTGACACGGCCGCCGCGACGCTGATGACAACCGTGTCCGGTGCCAGCGCCTCGCCGATCTCGCGGGCAAGGTCCGCGATCCCCACCGGCTTGACGCCCAGGATCACGACGTCGGCCCCGGTGGCAGCCTGTTTGTTGTTGTCCGGCTCTTCCGCCCCGGCGATGGCTGTAATGCCGTGATGCCGTTCCGCGAGTTCGGCGGCGCGGTCAGCGCGGCGGACGGTGGCGACGATGTCCGCCGGGTCAGCACCGCCCGCGATCAGTCCGCCAAGGATGGCCTCGTTCATTGATCCACAGCCCAGGAATGCGATTCGGTTACTCATGCACCCATCATGGCAGTCGGGCCCGATTCACAGCCAGTTCTCACCCTTGCGCCAGCGTCTTCACAACATCCGTGACTAACGTCGTAGTTACCTCATTGAGGGTGCGAGTGATGCAGCAGGCATGCGGATGCCTGCCGGGCACCGGTCGTCTGCAGCGGGTTTCCCCCCATTTTCCCGCAGCGGACGGCCGGTGCCTTCGTTCGTTAAACGACGTCGTCATTCACCGCGGGGGATACCCCCTCCCCCGGTACCGCGGCCCGGACGCGGCAGCCGCAATTACCCGGGCAATATCCGCCTCCGCCGCCGGCGTCCCAGCGGACTCAGGAGGTGGTTCGGGCTCGGGGTCGCAGGCCATTGCCGGTGGTGCCTAGTGCTGGATCGGTCGTACTTCGATGGGGAGGGTCGTGGCGCGGGCCAGTTTGCCTGCCCAAACCAGCGCGGCGTCGAGATCCTCTGCGTCGATGACGGTGAACCCACCGAGATGTTCCTTGGCTTCGGCGAAGGGACCGTGCGTGATGAGCACCTCGGTGCCCTGCTGCCGCACGACCGTGGCGGTATCGGTGGGATGAAGGCCAGCGGCGAACAACCAGACTCCGGCCGCCCTCATTTCGCGGTTCAGGGCCGCAAGGTCAGCCATGATGGGCCCAAGGACTTCCGGGGCCGGGGCCGGGCTTACGGGCTGGTAGAGGCTGAGCAGGTACTGCGCCATGGTGCTGTCCTCCCTGGCGAATCGGCCGGCTCCCTGCCGGCCTCTCAACTACTAGACGAACGGCCGGCGGCCGGATCGACAACCCGCGGCCAGGAAATCGTTCACCGGACGACCGCGGGCCGGGACTTGTTTACCTCCGCCGGCTCCGGCTCGGGCAACTGCGGCTCAGCAGGGTGGCCGGACTGGGTCACATGGGGCGCCGGCTGCAGCGGACCTTCGAAGACCAGCTGATCCAACCGGCGGAGGATGAGGCCTTCGCGAAGAGCCCACGGGCAGATCTCCAGGCTGCGAAACTCAAACATTTCGAGGGCGGCCTCCGCCACCAGGGCCCCAGCCAGCAGCTGGGGAGCGCGCGCTTCGGAAACACCCGGAAGGTTTAGCCGGTCCTCAACCTCCATGGCCGAGATACGCTGCGCCCACAAGCCCAGATCCGTCGCGAAGAGCTCACGCTTAACGTATGGCCCGGCGCCACTGGGCGCCGCCCCGGCGATCCGGGCCAGCGAGCGGAACGTCTTGGACGTGCCAGCGACATGGTTGGCCTTGCCCAGCTTCGCGAAGTCGCGCACCACCGGCTTGAGTGTGGCCCGGATGTAGCGGCGAAGCTCCTTCACGCTCTTGGCCGAGGGCGGGTCCTGTTCCAGCCAGTCCCGGGTCAGTCGGCTCGCACCAAGCGGGACCGACGTCGCATATTCTGGGAGCTCGTCCTCGCCGTACGCCATCTCGAAAGAACCGCCGCCGATGTCCAGGTTCAGCACGGGTCCGGCGCCCCAGCCGTACCAGCGGCGCACGGCGAAGAAAGTCATGGAGGCCTCTTCGCTGCCGGTCAGTTCCCGCAGCGTCACGGTGGTCTCATGCTTGACCCGGGCCAGCACTGCGGACCCGTTGGCAGCCTCGCGGATGGCGGAGGTACAGAACGCCAGCAAGTCTTCGGCCTTGTGCTTGGCCGCGAATTCCCACGCCTCGAGGACGAACTCGATCAGCTCACGCTGGCCGGCGTCGTTGATACTGCCGTCGGGCTCGAGAAACTGCACGAGGGACAGGGGGCGCTTATGCGAGGCGAACGGCACCGGACGCGCCCCCGGGTGGGCATCCACAAGCAGGAGGTGGACAGTGTTTGAGCCAATATCGAGGACGCCTAGACGCATAGGGCCATTATTCCCCGGGGAGCGCCGCCCGCCTAACGGGCCGGCAGCGGCCGGGCCCTGGTTACGGCTGGTGGTCCCGGCCGGAGGCCTCGTCCGGCTCGTCGGCGGGCTTGAAGTCGCGTCGGATGTTGGCTACGCCTTCCGGGTCGATCTCAAAGCCGAAGGCAGCACCGGGGTTTATGACCATCCCAAGATCCTCGCCAAGGTTTCCGAGGATCGCGGCGCCTTGGGTGCCAAGGACGTTGGGTGCGGCCGTCAGGTACTGCTCGGAGACGCGGCTGGGGTGCGAGAACACCGCCAGGACGGGGCTTCCAGCGGAGTTGGCAAGCACCAGCGGCTCAACCTTGGCGTCGGCCCCTTCGAGCGCCTCGGAGCTGACGATGTAGACCTCGTTGTTGAGGAAAGCCAGAATGACGTCAACGGGGTTGGCGTCCGGCTGTTCGCCCCGGGCAAGCTTCTCTTCGAGGTCGTTGAGCGGCTGGAGGTCCAAGTGATCGGGCTGTTCAGTCATACTCCTACTCGATCACGTTGCGCCCCGGTCCGCAAACGAGAGTGTGACTCGCGGGTTCCGTCCGCCGTCGACGTTTTGACACCGCGAGCACGGACTGAACCCGCGAGCACTTCACGAGTCCAGGGCCCGGAGCAGCCTGGTTTTGAACTCGCTTTCGCGGAACAGGTCCCGCCACTCGACCCGGACCACCTTCCACCCGAGTTCCATCAAGGCCTTTTCTCGGCGCCGCTCCTGGAAGACTGCCTCCGCCGTGGGCGCGTAATCAAAGTATTTCCGCCGGCCATCAAATTCCAGTGCCACCCGCCGGTCCGGCCATGCACAATCCGTCCGGAACAGCCCCAACCTGGTCCGGACTTCGAACTGCAGCACGGGTGCGGGCAACCGCAGCCGTCGAATCAGGTCCCGGGCGAGGGTCTCACCGGGCGACTCGGACCGGGCGTCCGCACAAGCGAGCACCTTCCGAAGCGAACCGATGCCGGGGACCCGGCGGAGCTGGCCCGCCTGGCGCTCCAGCTCCCCGGGGTCGAGACCAAGCCGAAGGGCATGATCCATAAGAATCAGGCCCTGGCGGAAGTTGAGGATCAGGCAGCACTCGAGTGCGGTGCGCGCGAGGGATGTCACCCGGTAGCCTTGGATTTCCGTGACATCTTCTGCCGGCACCGGACGAGTGTGCGCAATGACGTCGCCCGCGTGGCCACCGGACGAAGGCAGGAACGGCACCGTGAGGTGGATCGTATCGTCCACCTGCCAGAGAAACAGGCAGTGGAGCCTGGCTGCCGTCGTATGGCTGAAAACAAAGCTGCCGGTGGAGGTTGTCAGCGTCCTGTGTGCGTAGGCGTCGATCCTGGTCCGGGAAATCCCGTCCCGGTCCAGGGAGGACCAGAAGCTGCCCAGGACATAGCACCCCCGACGGACCCGGAGAATGGCACCCTGCTCCAATAACTGCCGCACCCGGCTGGCAGAAATTCCATGGTCCCGCAGTTCCTCGGTGCGCCACAGCCTGCCCACCGGCAGTACCCCGGCCCGCAGGGCGGGCGCGCCCGCCGGTGCTGGTGGTCCGGTGGGCGCTGGCCGGCCTGGGCCTGCGTTAGGTGCCCGCTGGCCCATAGCCACGGCAAGCTGGTCGGTCGGGTATGGCTCGGAGGGTCCCATGCCGCCCAGCATTTCGCGGTTACCAGGGCCCGGGCACCCCTCCCGCCGGCCATGTGGACAACCGCTCGCGGCCCCCGTCCGCCGCCGACGTTTTGACACGTCGAGCCGGGACGGAACCCGCGAGGCAGGCTACTTCTTGGCTGCGGCTTTGCGGGCCGGAGCCTTGCGAGCCGCCGTCGTGCGCTTGACCGGCCCCCTGGCCCGCTTGTCCGCGAGCAGTTCGACAGCCTGTTCGCGGGTAAGCTCCTCCACCGAGGTGGAGCGGGGAACTGTGATATTGGTGACTCCGTCGGTGATGTAGGGGCCGAAGCGGCCTTCCTTCACCACGATGTTCTTCTCCGAGACCGGGTCCGGACCGAACTCTGCCAGCGGCGGCACGGCTGCCCGGGCGCCTCGCTGCTTCGGCTGGGAGTAGATCTCCAGGGCCTGCTCGAGGGTGATGGTGAAGATTTCCTCCTCCGAGCCGATGGACCGGGAGTCTGTGCCCTTTTTCAAATACGGGCCAAAGCGGCCGTTCTGCACCGTGATCGGATTGCCTTCGGCGTCCTGTCCGAGGACCCGGGGCAAGCTCATAAGCTCCAGGGCCTCAGTCAGGCTGATGGATTCGACGCTCATCGATGCGAACAGCGACCCGGTGCGGGGTTTGGCCTTTACGGGCTTCTTCGCGGGCTTCGGCTTTCCGTTTTTGTAATACTCGACCGGCTGGTTGGCGAGCTGCTCCTCGGTCATCTCCGGGATGATCTCGGTGACGTAGGCGCCGTAGCGGCCATTTTTCGCGACGACGGTGTGTCCGGTATGCGGGTCCGCGCCGAGCACCCGCTCTTCGGGGGCAGCGGTTTCCATCAGCTCGACCGCCTTGGCCGCGGTGAGCTCGTCCGGTGCCAGGTCCTCGGGGACGTTGGCGCGGGCCGCATCAACCACTTCGCCGGTCTTCGGATCGACCATTGGAACGGAGCTTTCCAAATACGGGCCGAATTTTCCGACCCGGAGCGTGATGGCGTCGGTGATCGGAATCGAGTTGATGTCCCTCGCGTCAATCTCGCCGAGGTTGTTGACGATGCTCAGCAGGCCGGGATCAGAATCCTCGCCGAAATAGAAGTGCTTGAGCCAGGCCGGACCCGCCGCCTGGCCGTTGGCAATCTTGTCCAAGTCCGCTTCCATGTCGGCGGTGAATTCGTAGTCCACGTAGTCGTGGAAGTGCTGCTCGAGCAGCCGGACCACGGAGAACGCGATCCAGCTCGGGACCAGCGCGGACCCCTGCTTCCGGACGTAGCCGCGGTCCTGGATGGTGGAGATCGTCGAGGCGTAGGTGGACGGGCGGCCAATGCCCTTCTTTTCCAGCTCGGCGGTCAGGGACGCTTCAGTAAAGCGGGGCGGCGGCGACGTCTCATGTCCGACGGCGATGATATCCGATGCCGTGAGCGCGTCGTCCTTGGCCACGTTGGGCAACCGTCGGGCTTCCTCGGAGTCCTCGTCGCCCCGGCTTTCATCCTTGCCTTCTTCGTACGCGGCAAGGAAACCGGGGAAGGTGATCACGGTGCCGGAGGCCGAGAACTCGGCGTCGCGTCGTTCGGCTGCACCACCGGAGGTCACCGCACCAAGGCGGATCGTGGCGGTGGAGCCCTTGGCATCGGCCATCTGCGAGGCGACGGTGCGCTTCCAGATCAGTTCGTAGAGGCGGAATTCGTCGCCGGAAAGCTGCTTGGCCACCTGGGCCGGCGTACGGAAGGAGTCACCGGCGGGCCGGATGGCCTCGTGGGCTTCCTGCGCGTTGGCCGCCTTGCCGCTGTAGACGCGCGGCGAAGCCGGGACGTATTCAGCACCGTACAGTTCGGAGGCCTGGCGCCTTGCGGCCGTGACGGCCTCATTGCTCAGCGCGGAGGAGTCCGTGCGCATATAGGTGATGTAGCCGTTTTCGTAGAGCCGCTGGGCCACCTGCATGGTGCTTTTCGAGGAGAAGCGCAGCTTGCGGCCCGCCTCCTGCTGCAATGTGGACGTGGTGAACGGCGCGGCCGGCCGGCGGGTGTACGGCTTGGTATCGACGGAGCGGACGCGGAAGTCGGCGCCCTGCAGTCCCGCGGCCAGGGATCTGGCCAGCTCCTCATTGAGGTGCACGGCGTTGCGGGAGGTGAGCTCGCCGCTGTCGTTGAAGTCGCGGCCGCTGGCGACCTTGGCGCCGTCGACGAGGGCCAGTTTGGCTTTGAACGAACCGGACCCTGCGCCGAACTGGCCGGTCAGGTCCCAGTACGAGGCGGCTGTAAAAGCCATCCGCTCACGCTCCCGCGCCACCACCATGCGGGTTACAACCGACTGCACCCGGCCGGCGGAGAGCCCGCGGGCCACTTTGCGCCAGAGCACCGGGGAGATCTCATAGCCGTAGAGACGGTCCAGCACACGCCGGGTCTCCTGCGCGTCCACGAGGTCCTGGTCGACATCGCGCAGGTTGTCCATCGCCCGGTGGATGGCTTCCTTGGTAATTTCGCCGAAGGTCATGCGGTAGACCGGAACCTTGGGCTTGAGGACCTCCAGCAGGTGCCACGCGATGGCCTCGCCCTCGCGGTCCCCGTCGGTTGCGAGGTAAAGAGCGTCGGCGTCCTTAAGCTGGGCCTTGAGTTCCGCGACTTTCTTCTTCTTGTCCGGGGAGACCACGTAGTACGGCTTGAAGTCGTTATCAATGTCGACGGCGAACTTCCCCACCGAGGTCTTCTTCAGTTCCGCGGGCAATTCCGAGGGCTGCGGGAGGTCCCGGATGTGACCAACGGAGGCCTCGACGATGAAGCCCTCGCCGAGGTACTTGGCGATGGTCTTGCTCTTGGCGGGAGACTCCACAATCACGAGTTTCTTGCCGGTTTTGGCCTTGCTTGGCACTGTGCTCCTACAGAAAAAGGTTGCTCGGGCAGATGCGCCCATACCCGCCTAGTTCACCATATTTTGCGGATTCCCGCGCATTCGGCCCGAAATGGCGGGCATGCGGGCACGACTTCCGGGCGTCATGAACCCCGGCCCGGCAACGCGCGGCGGGGCGCAGCAGCCCCGGCCCGGCAACGCCTTCAGCCAGGACTCTGCGTGGCCCGTTGCGGAGGCCGGCCCCGGTCATCCGGGATCATCGACCACATGGTCGCCATCCGTTCCGCCCCTTCGGGGACCTGGTCCGGGTCCTCAAGCTCATAGTCGCGCAGCAGCTGAAAAAGCCGGCTGTTAAGCTCCGCACGCTGGTCAGTCGTCAGGTAGAGCAGATTGCTGGCCAGCACCACCGAAGAGGCTCCGTCCACGGGGTCGCCGCGCCGGCGCTGCTCGTCCCGGGTGCCGGCATAGGCCTTAACCCGACGTCGGTAAGCGTCCAGTTCAAGGTCCAGCACGGCGAACTCGGGGCTCGCTACTCCGCCGCCTGAATTGATGGTGAAGTCGGTCCCCGCGGCTTGCCAGCGGCGCTCACGCGCATCGCCGGCGGTGGCGGCGGGCACCACAATCCCCCATTTCTGCAGGGCACGCAGGTGGTAGCTCATCGCGCTCGGCGTGAGCCCCGTCTGGGCGGCGAGTTCCGTGGCCGTCCGGCTGACCTGGGTTGCATACAGTTCGGAAATGACCTCCAGCCGGGCCGCATGGGCCAGCGCCCGGATCGCCTTCGGGTCGGTGATCTCGACGTTCTTCTCCGGGCGTTGCCGGCGCGTTGTGCCCGCAGGGACCGGTGAGTCAGCAATGGGGGTTTCTGCATTCACTCCACCAGTCTACCGAGCACGGCCAAACTATGAAAGAAATGCTTGACATGCTAATCCCCCGCGGGTATTTTTCTATTAATGAAACAGGCCCTTCAGACCCCGCCGGGTGCATCCCGTGCTGCGCAGCCGCTCTGGCGGAACCGCGATTTCGTCCTTGCCAGCGGCTCCCGCTTTGTCGCCACGGCCGGCGCGGGCGCCGTCATCATCAGCGTGATGCTGCACCTGCAGAACCTGGCCGCGACCGGCCAGACCGCCGTGGCAGGGCCCTGGCTGGTGGCAGCCTACCTGTTCTGCTCCGCGCTCCCGCTGGCGCTGCTCGCCCCGTGGGCCGGCCGGTTGGCGGACACGCGTGATTCCCGGACGTTGGCGACGGCGTCCGCCGTGGTCAGTGCCGCGGCTGTCGCCGGCATGGGGCTGAGCCTGCAGTACGTGGAAAATTACCTTCCGGCCCTCTTCGCGATGACCTTCCTCCTCGACGCCGCGCAGGCTGTGGCCGGCCCTACCTGGCAGGCCCTGCTGCCCCGGCTCGTCGGTGAAGACCGGACCCCCCGGGCTCTGGGCACCATGCAGGCAACCATTATGATCGCCAGCATGGCGGGACCGGCAACGGGAGGCCTGCTCAGCGGCTGGGGCGGATCCGGCCTCGTCTTTGCCGTGGCCAGCGGGTGCTACCTGGCGATGGCCGCCGGCGCCCTGCTCATCCGGACGCGCCGGGGCACGGCCGCCGAGCGGGCGGGCAAGACGAACCCCGCTTTGCTGGACGGCCTGCGCCGAATCCGGCGGGACGGCCTGGTCTGGTCCCTGATCCTGGGTGTGCTGTTCTTCATTGCGGTCGGTGAGGCGACCAATGTCCTTGAAGTGTTTCTCGCCCGTGACGAGTTCGGCGCCACCGAAACGCAGTACGGGCTGCTGGTCGCGTTCTTCGGACTCGGGATGGCCTCCGGGGCGGTGCTTGCCAGCCGCATCAAGACCGCCGCAACCCGCCTGCGCGCACTGCTGGTCTCGATGGCCCTGACCTCCGCCTTCCTGGGAATCATGGCGCTGGTGCCCAGCCTGGAACTGCTTTTTGCCGCCTACACCGCGATGGGGGCGGCCTGTGGTGCGCTGAACGCGTGTTTCGGGGCGATTGTGATCCTGCGGGTCGCCGAAAGCGGCCGGGGCCAGGCGATGGCGGTCATCGGCGGACTGACCCGGGCCGTCTCCATCGGGGCGCTGGCGCTGGGCGGGCTGCTCGGCGCGTTGTTCCCCATCCGGGCGAGCTTCCTCGTCGCCGGCGCCTGCGGGGTGCTGGCCGGGCTGGCAGTCGCCGCATATGTCTTGCCGCGCTTCGGCAGCGACGCCGCGCCAATCGCTCCGGCCGCGTCAGGCCGGAAGCAGGAAGCCGTCCCGGACCAGATTCGCCACTTCGGCGCGGAGCCCGGCGTCGAAGGCCCGGCTGTCCCACCCCTCGCCGCCGCCAAGCAGCGCCTCAAGGGCGCCGATGATCTGGCTGACGGACAGATCCCCGTCGCAGGCTGAGACAAAACCGGCGAGCTCGGTGCTGAGCAGGTTGGTGCGGCGCAAGCCGGCACCCTGGCGCAGCAGGATCACGCCGGGGTGTTCGGCGCCGGGGCGCTGGTGCCGCTCCTCGGTAACGTCCTCCGCCACCAACAGGTGCGTGGCGGCCAACTCGTGGGCCGCCAGCCAGTCTGCGCGTTCCACGGCCGCACCGAGGTACGGACCAACGGGCTGCTCAATCGGATAGGTGATCTCCTCGAAGCGCCTCAGTACCGGGGAACCTCCGGCGGGGCGCCGCAGCCAGATCATGCCGAAACCGATGGCATCAACGTCGCGGGCAGCGAAGTCGTTAAGGTAGGCGGCGTAGGAATCCTGGTAGAGCAGCCGGTCACGCGCCGAGGAGGCGTCCTGCAGCCAGGTTTCTGCGTACTGTTCCGGGCTGACCTGCTCACGCTGGATGAACCAGACGTCCGCATCCGGTCCGGCCCAGCCCTGCGGCCGTTCGGCCCACTCGGCCCCGGCCGGGATTTCCCAGTTTCCCAGCAACTGGGCCGTCCCGCCGGGCGTCAGGACCGACGGAAGGTCCCGGACCAGCCCGGCGACGATGTCATCGCCCGGCAGGCCGCCGTCGCGATAGGTGAACTGGTCTGCGGCGGCCTCCCCCGAGCTTCGCGGCGTGATCACAAACGGCGGGTTGGAGACCACCAGCTCAAACTCCTCGCCCGCCACCGGATCGAGCAGCGAGCCCTGGCGCAGGCTCACCCGGGCTTCCAGGTCGAGGGGGTCAAGGTGCAGCCCACCGGCGTTGAGCAGCAGGTTGAAGCGGGTGAAGGCAAGGGCCCGTGCGGAAATGTCGGTAGCAGTCACGTGGTCGGCGTGGTGCAGCAAGTGGAACGTCTGGATACCGCAGCCGGTCCCGAGGTCCAGGGCCCGGGCCACATGCCGCCGGGCGGTAACCTGCACGAGGGTAGTGGATGCCTGCCCGATTCCGAGCACATGGTCGCGGCGGAGCACACCGGGTTGCTGGTGGGCGGCGAGGTCGCTGGCCACCCAGAGCTCCGCCCCGCCGCGGCCATCGGAGTCCTCGCCCGGGGTTCCGTCCCAGCCGTACGGCCGGAGATCGACTTTCGCCCGTATCAGGCCACCCTCGGAAGGCTCCACGAGACCGAGCTCCAGCAGGCCTGCTGTGCGGATGCCGGGCAGCGCGGCATCGAGTGTGGCACCGGTCTGCGGTTCGGCCAGCAGCCAGAACCGGACGACGGCGGCGAGTGCCCCCGTCGTTCCCTCCCCCGAGCGGGCCTTTTCCGTGCTGATCAGCGCCGGAACGAGTTGGTCACGGCTTAGGGCGCCGTGCGCTGCGGCGCCGAGAAGTTCTGCCACGCCGTCAACGGTGTAGCCGATGCGGCGCAGGTCCGCGGCCAGCGAATCGAGCAGGCCGGGCAGATCGCTGCGCGGGGCGTCGGGGGTGGTGCCGGCCGTGAAGTGCGTTGAAGGAGTCACCGGACAAGTTTAGTCCCGGCCCGGCGGTGTCTATCCTAGAAGTGTTTGCCGGCGTGGATGCGGAGGGCGTCACGGACAAAGGATGCCCCCGCTTCGCCGCCGTAATTCGCGGCGAAGCGGGGATCGGCAACGTACATCTCGGCCAGACCGGTGACGTAGCCTTTGACGTCGCCGCCGCCGCCGCCGGCGGACGGTGCTGCGGGTGTTCCGGGTGCTGCGGGTGCTGCGGGTGTTCCGGGTGCTGCGGGTGCTGCGGGTGTTCCGGGTGCTGCGGGTGCTGCGGGTGTTCCGGGAATGCCGACAAGCCATTCGACCTGTCGGCGGGCCAGCTCCTGCGCCTCGCTGCCGTCGGCCGGGATACCCGACTCCGCTGCCGCAATCCAGTCGTTGCCCAACTGCCGGGAATGCTGCTTCCAGGCGTCTTTCTCGGCCTGGCTCATCCCCCGCCACCAGGCGTCACTCGTCGCGTACGTCTCCGCGCCCCAGCGCTGCTCCACCTCATCCTGGAACTTGGTGTGGTCAAAACCGTCAAACATCGTCGCTGCCATAATCTCTCCTCCTGCTTTCAGCTCTGCAATCGTGCGCCGGACCGAGCTGATCTGGCGGGCCAGCCTCTGCTGTTCCTGCCGCAGCCAGTCCAGGTGCCGGTCGAGCGCCTTTTCGGCATCGGGCTCGTGGCCGGGGACCTCGGCGATGGCCGGAAGCCCAAGCCCGAGGTCCCGCAGCAACAGGATCCGCCGCAGCCGGAGCAGGGAAGCCTGGTCGTAGAACCGGTAGCCGTTGTTACCCGTCCTGCTGGGTTTAAGCAGTCCGAGGTCGTCATAGTGACGCAGCGTCCGACTGGTGGTCCCGGCGATCCTGGCGATGTGCTGCACGGACCATTCCATCTGGCTGACCCTTGGGCTGCAGCCGCTTCCGGGCCGTTCCTTCGATGTTAGAGGTTGACGTTACGTCAACGTCAAGCCCTGTGTGCTGCGGCGGGCCAAGCGCTGGCGGCCACCGGGTCGATGCGGAATCCGGTGCCGGCGTCAACGGCGGTAAGTTTGAGGAATGTTCCTTCATATTCCTGGCCTCCGGCGTTCCCTGACCCGCGTGCGGCCCGCCCGATCCCTTCGGCGTGGTGCCCTCAGCGCCGCGGCAGGTGCCGCCGTCGTCCTGGCCGCGACAGCATGTTCCGCAGCGGGCTCCGTCGAATCAACCGACGTGACCGCCTGGAAGGCCACGGCCCTTCCCGCTGCTGGCGGAATTGTGCTCGACGACGCCGGGAAAATCCTCAAGCGGGATCCGATCGTCAAATCCGCCACCGGGATCGGCGCGGGAAACTACGTGCTGACCATAAGCTGCGACGGCGGCGGCAAGGCCTTCTTCGAAGTCTCCCTGGACGGCGCCAGGCTGACCGAGGCCGGGGCCGCCTGCAACGGCAGCCGCGAGACGTCACGGATCAAAGTCCCGGCCGCCGGAACGGTGCAGATCAGCACGTCCAGCGTCGACGCTCCGCTCCTTTACGCCTACCAGCTGACACCCGCGCCGTAGCGGCAGGACCCGGCGGGTCTGGTATGCGGAGCGCGGGATTTAGGCCGCGCAGCCGTCCGGACACCGGAGCGTTGCAGGGCTGGCAGCGCACTCCGCGCAATACAGCGTCAACGTGCGGCAGGCCGCGTTGGAGCAGTTCTCAAACTTGCTCGTCGGCGCCGCACAGCGGACGCATTCGCCGATGGTCTTGGCCTCGGCACTGAATTCAAGGTGCATACGCTTATCGAACACGTAAAGGGACCCCTCCCAGAGGCCTTCGTCCTTGAACGTTTCGCCGTATCGGACAATCCCGCCGTCGAGCTGGTAGACCTCTGTGAAACCACGGTTCACCATCAGGCTGGAGAGGACTTCGCAGCGGATGCCGCCGGTGCAGTACGTGACCACGGGCTTGTCCTTAAGCCCGTCATACTTGCCCGAATCGAGTTCTTTGATGAAGTCGTGGGTAGTGGCCACATCCGGGACGACGGCGTTCTTGAATTTGCCGATCTGGGCTTCGAAACCGTTGCGGCCATCAAAAAAGACGACCTCCTCGCCGGCCTCCCGCCTCGATTCCACAAGCTCGTGCAGTTCCGCGGGTTTGAGGTGCGTGCCGCCGCCGACCACACCGCTGGCATCTACCCTGAGCTCCCCGGGCGCGCCGAAGGAGACAATCTCGTCGCGGACTCTGACGCTGAGCCGGGGGAAATCCGCGGCGCCGCCCTCGGACCATTTCACGTCGACGCCATGGAACCCCGGGTATTCGCGCGTGGTTTTAACGTATTGTTTGACCGCGCCGATCTCACCGCCAACGGTTGCGTTGATGCCGTCCTTGGAAAGGATGATGCGGCCCGTGAGCCCAAGTTTCTCGCAGAGGGCACGCTGCCAGAGCCGGACAGCCTCCGGGTCCGGGAGCGGGGTGAAGCCGTAAAAAAGCACAATTCTGTTCAGAGCCACATTTTAAGGGTACCGGCTGGGTCAGGCCCGGTGATCCGTCAGCCGTGCCAGCCGCTCCGCCGCAAGCTGGCCGCCCGTACCCGCCGTCCGGACACCGGTGCGTACCCGCCCCTTTCGTCCGACCGGTAACCCTGCCGGTCACAATTGGGTCAGCTGGACCGGTTCCCGGACCGGAACCCTGTTGCTTGCGGCAGGGCTGCAATACGCTCATCACATGAGTCTTGAGCGCATGGTTGAGGACACCACCCATCTGCTGGAAACCTGGGTGGCAGGCTGGGCTGGCTGCCGGGGTTACGAGACACGCAGAGAGGGCAGGTTTCCTGCAGCCTTCAGGGATGACACCACCACCGAGTGGGAATATTTCGCCCATGATCCCTCGGATCCGGAGTTTGCGCAGCTGGCCGCCGCCACGCTGGAAGTGCCCGCACGGATCCTGACCATTTTGAGCAATAACCCGGCGAAGTATACCAGTCTCGCGAAAGAACACGGCCTCAACGTCACATCAGCCTCGCAGAGCATGATGATCGTGGACATGGAGACCCAGGACGCCGAGGACCCATGGCTACCGGATGATGACCTTCGCTGGGTACCGTCCCGGGCTGACGGCGTCCACCATACTGTCGTCTATGCCGGTGATGAAGTGGCCGCGAGCGGGCGTCTGTTCGTTGTGGACCACACCGCAATCTTCGACAAGATCGTCACCAACCCTCGGTACCAGCGCCGGGGTCTTGGCAGCTTCATCATGCGGGCCCTGGCCGCCCAGGCTTTCGAACACGACGTGCAAACCGGATTGTTGCTCGCATCGCTGGACGGGCAGCAGTTGTACTCGCACCTCGGCTGGACGCCGGTCTGCCAGGTCCTGATGCTGTCCGCCTCGGACGAAGGCGCCGACTTGTCGGTCGGCTGAAGCGCAGCTGAAGCGCCCGCGCCAAGCCGATTTGAGGCCGGGTGAAAGAATGGCTGAGTGAACCCGCATGAGTCCCTGATTCCGTTGCTGGGCCGCGGCCCGGACCCGGAACAGCTCCGCCATGTGCGTACCATCGCCGCCCGCGAGGCCGTGCATGCCCCGTGGCCCGATTGGGCCCACACCGACGTGGTAAACGCCTATGGCTCGCTCGGCATTCACGAGCCCTACCGGCACCAGATCCAGGCCGCCGACCTCGCCCATGCCGGCGAACACGTGGTGATCGCGACCGGCACTGCCTCCGGCAAATCGCTGGCCTACCAGTTGCCGGCACTAGATGCCATCCACCGGTCGGAACTGCGGGTCCTCGCCGACCCGGGCAAGATCCACGACGACGGCGCGGTCACACTGTATCTTTCCCCCACCAAGGCTCTGGCTGCCGACCAGTTGGCTGCCATCCGGGCGCTGAAGATTCCCACCGTCCGGGCAGAGACGTACGACGGCGACACCGACCCTGCCTCCCGACGCTGGATCCGCGACCACGCGAACTTCATCCTGGCCAACCCGGACATGCTGCACTTCGGGATCCTCCCCAACCACGCCTGGTGGGCACGGTTCTTCCGCCGGCTGCGCTACGTGATTGTGGACGAGGCCCACAGCTACCGCGGCGTCTTTGGATCCCACGTGGCCAATCTGATGCGCCGGCTGCGCCGTATCTGCGCCTACTACAGCCCCGACGGACCCGGGCCGGTGTTTATCGCCGCCTCCGCAACGGCGTCCGAGCCCGGGACTTCCTTCGGCCGGCTCATCGGCGCTCCGGTCCGTGCCGTGTCCGAGGATTCGTCACCCCATGGTGCCACCACCGTCGCGTTCTGGGAGCCCGCACTGACCGAAGTCCGCGGCGAGAACGGCGCCAAGGAGCGACGCACTGCCGTGGCGGAAACCGCTGACCTGCTGGCCAATCTGGTGTCTTCGCGGGTGCGGACCATTGCGTTCATTAAATCCCGGCGCGGGGCCGAAACGATTGCCAGCATTACCAAGCGTCTGCTGGACGAGGTCGATCCCAGCCTGCCGCCCCGGGTCGCCGCGTACCGCTCGGGGTACCTGCCGGAGGAGCGCCGGGCGCTGGAAAAATCACTGCGGTCCGGCGAGCTGCTGGGCGTCTCCAGCACCTCGGCACTGGAACTCGGCATCGACATCTCCGGGCTCGATGCCGTGCTAGTTGCCGGCTGGCCGGGAACCCGCGCCTCCTTGTTCCAGCAGATCGGCCGGGCCGGCCGGGCCGGCCAGGACGCCATCGCCGCCTTCGTCGCGAGCGATGACCCGCTGGACACTTACCTGGTCAACCATCCCGAAGCGATCTTCGACGCCTCGGTCGAGGCCACCGTCTTTGATCCCTCCAATCCCTATGTTTTGGGCCCGCACCTGTGCGCCGCCGCCGCCGAACTGCCGCTGGGGTACGCCGAGCTGGGCCTGTTCGGTGCCACAGCCGAGAAGTTGCTGGACCAGCTGGTGGACCGGGGTTATCTGCGCCGCCGTCCCGCGGGGTGGTTCTGGACCCATCCGCAAAGCGCGGCCGGCATGGTGAACCTGAGGGCTGACGGCGGCGGCCCGGTAAGCATCGTGGATGCGGACACCGGGTCCCTGCTGGGGACCATGGATTCGCCGCAGACGCACTACCAGGCCCATACCGGCGCCATCTACGTCCACCAGGGCGAGAGCTACGTCGTGGAAGACCTGAACGAGGACGACCACTGCGTGATGGTCCGGCGGGCGAACCCGGACTATTACACCACCGCCCGGGACGTGACCCAGATCGAGGTGCTCGAAACACAGCGCACCACCGAGTGGGGCGATGTGGCAGTGCATTTCGGGGATGTGAAAGTGACAACACAGGTGGTCTCCTTCCAGCGCAAGGCGCTGATTTCCAATGAAATCCTTGGTGAGGAGCCACTGCAGCTCGGTGCCCGGGACCTGTTCACCAAGGCAGTCTGGTTCGTCATGGACAACCGCTCCCTGACCGGCGCGGGGCTGATAGAGGCCCAGTTCCCGGGCGCCCTGCACGCTGCAGAACACGCCGCCATTGGGCTGCTGCCCCTGGTTGCCTCCAGCGACCGCTGGGACATCGGCGGGGTGTCTACGGCCATCCACGCAGACACCGGGGTGCCGACCATCTTTGTATACGACGGCCACCCCGGCGGTGCGGGCTTCGCGGAACGCGGATACGACAAGGCCCGGACCTGGCTCGCCGCCACCCGCGACGCGATCAAGGCCTGCGAATGCGAATCCGGCTGCCCGTCGTGTGTTCAGTCGCCCAAGTGCGGCAACAAGAACAATCCCCTCGACAAGGACGCCGCCGTCACTTTGATCGACGTGCTGCTCGAGGATGCGACGGATCGGATGCAGGCAGGACAGCCGGACCACTCCCCGACGCCGCTGCAGGCCTAGTCCGGCCACTGCAGGCGTAGTCCGGCCACTGTGGCCCCGGCTCACGGGGCTGGCCCCGGCTCACGGGGCTGGTCCCGGCTCACGGGGGTGGCCCCGCCCGGGCGAGTCCGGTGGCCACACCCAGCGGCAGACGAACCTCGAGTTCGGTGCGGACCTGGACCGTGTTCCCGCCGCCTTGCACGCAGCTAAGGACCCGGGCCCCATTGCGGTGTGCGACTTCCGCGGCGACGGCACAGGGTTCGCCCGGAGAAATGCCCCGGGCAGTATCCGCGGCGGCGAGGGCCGCAAGATCGGCGGCAGTAGCCGCCCTGGATCCCATCGTTGCGGACTGTGCGAGCAACAGGAGCGACATGGCGGCGAGAATGACCAACAGTCCCAGTCCTAGTGCCAGCACTGTGCCTGCACCACGCTCGTTGTGTCCGGTCCCCGCCGGGTCCCGCACGGCCGGCGGGTGACCGCCCGGCGGCATCCCCCGGCTGTCCGCGCGGTTCATACTGCCACACTCTCCAGCGGAAGAATCCACCGCCGTGGCTCCTGGGCTGCAGCTGCCGGCGCGGACGTTTCACCCCGGGTCCAGGCGCGGGCCGTGAGGGTCCACGGCAGCAGCGCGCCAACGGCGCCCGGAACCTTGCCGGAGACCGTGACGCTGAGCCATTCGCCGTCGGACGCCACCGCTGACGCAGCTGAGGCGCCCGCGAGCCGGCGGACGATCACGTCGACGCTGGCGGCGTCCTCACCCCGGGCCAGCGCCCGGGCACCGGCCCGGGCCGCTTCCTCCAGCCGCAGTTGGGTCACACCCGCCGCTGAACCGGCCAGCAGGAGGGCCAGCAGGAGCACTACGGCGGGTAGCGCCACCGCGAATTCCGCAGTCACCGCACCGCGGCACGTGACGCCATCCGCCGCCGTCCGGCGTGTGTGTCCGGCCGGAGGTGCGGGCATCACAGCCCGAGTCATCCGCGCCGCCGGCCACGTGCGGCTCATGGCAGGGCGAGCGCCGTGCGGATGAGGTTCAACAGAAAACCCCGCACCTCGTCACTGCGCATAATAAACACGAGAATGCCGGCAAACCCCACGGCGGCGAGCGTAGCAATCGCATATTCTGCCGTTGCCATCCCCGCCTCGGAGCCGAACAGCTTCCGCAGCCTCCGCGCCCGGCGCGGGGCAGCAATACTGGCGCCCGGATAGATCTCGTGGATCTCGGCGCCCTCCGATTCACGCTTGATTTGCTGCGCTTTGCGGGTGCCGGCGGACGCAGTGTGTTCAAGTAACATGAGCTTTCCTTTCCTTGGCTCCGGCGGGACCGCCGGTTGTTCTTCGACTCTTCCGGGCCGGACGCGGAGGCGGAAGGGGCTCATCCCGCCAAGTGGAAAACCTCAACCGGGTGCGGGCAGTGGAGGAAGGCTAAAGCATGCCCCGAGGTCCGGCGCCGGGTCAGCCTGGGAGCATCGACAGCAGCACCGGGATGACGCCAAGGCAGATGAAGGCCGGCAGCGAACACAGCCCGAGCGGCACAACAAGCTTCACCCCGAGTGCGGCGGCCCGTTTTTCTGCGGCTCGGAACTGTTCGCGCCGCATGCGTGCGGCCTGGGCATAGAGGATGGCGGAGGACGGGGCGCCGGTGAGCGCGGCGAATCCCAGCGCATCACGCACGGCCAGAAGTCCCGGTGACAGGAGCTCCGAACTGCGCCAGGCCGTATCCCAATCGGCGCCGATCGCGAGCGCGGCGACGACCGGGCGCAGTGGATCACGAATTTCCGGCGTTGCCAATCCGGCCAGCAGCGCCAGTGCGCGGCCGAGACCGGCGCCCGCTTCGAGCATCGCGCCGATCAGTTCCAGCATCATGGCCACGTCGTCGAGTCCCTGCCCGGCTGATTCCGCGGGTTTTTCGGTGCCGTCTTGGGGGCGGCCCGGGTTCCGGGCATCGGACGCGTGCTTCATCTGGCGCTGGAGTCTCCGCCTGGGCAGGCTTCGGTTGGCATGGACCATAACGGCAGCAGCGGCCAGAAATGCCACCACTGCAAGACTGGGCGCGCCGACTGTCACGGCCGCAGCCGTTCAGCCGCACGGACCAGCCGCGCCGACCAGATCCGTCCGGCCGCGGTGAGGGTCAGCCCGGTCGCGAGGACCGCCGCGCCCAACGGGGTTCCCAGCAGCACCCCGACGGGATCCGCTCCCAGCAGCGAGCCTAAGCAAAGGCCGAGAAACGGAAGCCACGTCAGCAACCGCACCGTCGCGCGCGGCCCGGCCAACGCCGTCTGGCGGGCGGCACCGGCGTCGTTTTCAGCTTCAAGCTGGGCGGCGAAACGCGTTAGCACGTCAGCCAGCGGGGAGCCTGTGGCTTCGGCCGCGTCAAGGCACGCTGCCAGCTGAAACCAGACGCGTCGCTCGCGTACGCTCTGGCCGTTACGTCCTCGCCACGTCCTCCCGTCGCCGGTACCCGCGGAGGTGGCCGCAACGGCTGAGCGGATTGCTGCCCCGACTGGAGCTCCCCGCATCGCCGCGGCGCGGGCTGCGGCCAGCATCCGCACGGATCCTGGCGCCAGCCCGGACGGCCGGACCGGCGTTCTGGCACCGGCCGAGGATACGTCGGCTTCGCCCACCAGCAGAAGCCAGAGCTCTTCCCACAACCGCGAGGGAGGACGTCCACCCTTCAACAACGCCGCCAGTTGCTGGACGAGTAGAGTCATCGGCGTTGTCGGCTCGTACCGGCGCCGCCAGCGGGGTCCTGCGCTGGGGGCCGCTTCGGAGCCGGCGCGAGCAACCTGTGACCCGGCCAACGCGGCACGAATACGTCGACGCGGCGCTCGACGCGCCGAAACCGCCAGGTACACCGCGGCGGCCAGCACGCCAGCCAAGACGGCTGTCACTCCGGCCCCCTGCCCGTGCCGGTGCCCAGTACGCTTTCGGCCGTCCCGACAGATCCCGCCGAATTCAGCCCTGCCAAGCTGCCGGTGTCAAAGCCGCCGGTTTCGATTGCGTCGGCATCCAATCCGAGGCGCAGCAACAGCAGCGGCCAGCCCGGCCCAGGCCTGGGCCGTCCGGCGAAAATCTCCAGCGCGGAGCCGACCACCAAGCCGCCCGGTCCGTCTTCCATCACCGCGATGCAGGCCACGCTGCGCCCGTGGCCCAGCCGTTCCAGATGGATGACGGCATCGATCGCGCTGGCTGCCTGCAGACGCACTGCCTCCTGGGACATCCCGGCGAGCGCCCCCAACGCAGTCAACCTCGCGGGAACGCCGGCCGCGGTGTTCGCGTGAATTGTTCCTCCGCCGCCAGTGTGGCCGGTGTTCATCGCAGCCAGCAATTCGCGCACCTCGGCTCCCCGGCACTCCCCCACCACCAAGCGGTCCGGTCGCATCCGCAGTGACTGCCGAACGAGCTCGCCCAAATCCACGCCGCCGCCGCCTTCAAGGTTGCCGTGGCGTGCCTCCAGCGACACGACGTGCGGGTGGAGCGGGTTGAGCTCTGCGGCGTCCTCAATCAGGACCAGCCGCTCGCCCGGGGGACACAGGCCCAGGAGGGTGGCCAGGAGTGTTGTCTTCCCGGAGCCCGTGGCGCCGCTGATCAGGAAGCTCAGACGGCGTTTCACCATACGTTCGAGCACGGTCTGCACCAATGACCCGAACATCCCGTTCTGCCGCAGTTCAGCCATCGAGAAGACCTGCTCGCGCCTGATCCTGATGCTCAGCAGTGTCCCCGTCGTGGATATCGGCGGAAGGACGGCATGAACCCTGAAGCCGCCGTCGAGCCTGACGTCCACGCACGGTGAGCCCTCGTCCAGACGTCGCCCGCCCACCGATACCAGCCGCGCCGCGAGGGCCCGGACCTGTCCCTCGCTGGAGAACGCGACCGGCGCCCTTTCCAGTCCGCCGCCTCGGTCCAGCCAAACGGAGCCAGGACCGTTGACGAAGATATCTGTCACGGCCGGGTCCCGGACCAGCACCTGCAGGGGCCCGAGGCCATTGAGTTCCGCGCTGATCCCCTCGACCGCCGCCAGCGCACCGGCGGTCCCCAGCAGTCGCCCGCTCGCCTGCACGGCGGCCGCCACGCGCGACGGGGTCACCGGGCCGGCGTCGGACATTACCGTTTCGCGCACGGACTCCAACAGCCGGGCATCAACAATGGCGCGGGCCGCGGGCCGGGAGTTCGGGGCGCCAAAGCCGACCGTTACGTCCGGCGGCCCGGCCGCCGAGTGGGCACTCACCCGGCCCCTCCAGTGCCGAAGTCCAGGACCGCGCCGGCAAACCTTCGAACGTTTCGCTGCCGCCCGATGTCCAGCAGCCGCCCGAGCTCCGTGGCGGCCGTGGCGTTTCTAACGTCCGGCATGATCCCGGCCAGGGGCAACGCGACGGACTCTGCAATCAGTTCCGCGTCCAGGCAGGCCCCGGGTCTTCCCCGCACCACCAGCGACGTCTCGACTGCGGGAAGTTCCTGCAGGAGCCGGGCCGTCGCCACGGCCGCCCGCAGCAGCGCCGGCAGGACCACAATCAGCCGGTCGCAGTCCCAGGCGAACGTCCGCAGCGTCTCGGCACCCCGGCCGACGTCGACCACAACGAGCTCGAAGCCGCGCCTGGCCCCGTCCAGCACGCCCGCCGCCACGGCCTGGGCCACCCCGCTGTGGCCTTCCCTGTTCCCAGGCCAGGAAAGGAAGTGAAATCCGCCCGCCTGGGGCAGTGAATCGGCGAGCTGTCTGGGATCGATCGTGCCACTGGCATCGGCCAGATCCGGCCAGCGCAGGCCCGGTGTTTCCTCGGCGGAGAGCGCAAGCTCCAGGCCGCCGCCCCAGGGGTCGCCGTCCACGAGCAGGACACGGATACCCTGCCGGGCCGCAGCATGCGCCAGCCACACCGCTGCGGTGCTGGCGCCGCCGCCGCCACAGCCCCCGACGATCCCGAGGACGAGCCCGCCCGGGTCCGGGGTGCGGGACCGGCTCAGGTACTCAGCGAGCCAGGCCGCCGCATCGGGCAGCACGGCGACCCGATCGACGCCGAGCGCGGCGGCGAGCTGCCACAGGCTGTCGCCATCCTCGCTGAGGCCAACCAGCACCGCCGGGGACCGTCCGCGCGGCGGCAACTCCCGAACGTCGCTGCCGAGCAGCACCACCGCAGCCGTGTCCCAAAAGGGCGCCGCCGCCCTGATGTCCGGCACCGTCCGCAACTGGCCGCCGGACGCCGCCACAACGCGCTCCACCTCACCGCGCAGCACCTCGGACCCGGTGACCAGCACAGTCTCCGACGACTCGTGGGGCAGCCACCGCCCGGGCCCCGCCGCGCCGGCTTGGGTCCCGGGACCGGAACGTGATCGCTGGTGCCTGCTCATGCGGCTACTCTTCCGGTCCCCCGGAGCCGCAGTAACCCGCGCCGGCGGCTATGTGGACAACCGGGCTCTGCGGCTCAGTGAACACGGGACTGCGCCCGGCAGGGCAGAATTGTGACTATGTACCTGCTGCTTGCCGCCCACGCTGACGGCGCAGCCCTCCAGGAACTCACCGCGGACGGTGCCCCGCACCCGGACAAACCCGAACCGCGGGTCGTCAGCGCAGCCGGCTTGGCCGGCGTCGTGCGTGAACTGGAACAGCGGCGGCCACGCTGGATCTGGCACCGTACACAGAACTGGTACCCCGTTCTGCTGGCGGCCGGCGTCGAACTGGAACGTTGCTACGACCTCGCGTTGTGCGGTGCGATCCTGGCGCATTCGGAGTTCACCGCCCACACCGGGTATGCGCAGAACGCCGAAAAGTTGACCCAGGACGATGAGCTGGAGCTGCCGCGGGCGCTCCAGCCGCCGCCCCCGCCAGCCGACCAAGGTGCCTTGTTCGATGACCCCGGCGTGCGTCATAAGCCGCGCCATAGCCTCGAGGAACTCCGCGCCGAATACGCTGCCCAGCAGCACGCGCTGGCCCAATTAGGCGGGACCGGCGTTGAACGCCCCGCCGACCACCGCAAGCAGCGCCTCCAGCTGTTGCTCGCCGCCGAGTCCGCCGGCGCCTTGATCGCGGCGGAAATGCAGCACACCGGAGTGCCGTGGCGTGCGGAACTGCACGAGCAAATCCTGGCGGACTATCTCGGCCCCCGGCCCCCGCTGGGCCACCGCCCGGCCAAGCTGGAGTCGCTCGCCGTAGAGTTGCGGCTGCTGCTGAATTCCCCGTCGCTCAATCCGGATTCCCCGCAGGAACTTATGCGGGCGCTGCACCGGAACGGCATCGAGGTGAAGACCACCAGGCAGTGGGAACTGCAGGAATTGACGCACCCGGCGATCGAGCCGCTGCTTGCGTTCAAGAAACTCTCCCGCCTGCACGCCGCCAACGGCTGGACTTGGCTGGATGCCTGGGTCAAGAACGGCCGGTTCCAGCCGGAGTACGTCGTAGGCGCGGTGGTCTCCGGCCGATGGGCTTCGCGCGGCGGCGGCGCGCTGCAGATTCCGCGCCAGATCCGGGGAGCCGTCCATGCCGATCCCGGGTGCAAACTGATCGTCGCCGACGCCTCCCAGCTTGAACCCAGGGTGCTCGTGGCGCTGGCACAGGATGCCAGGATGGCCGAGGCCGCGCGCGATAAGGACCTGTATGCCGGCATCGCTGCGCAGGGTTTCGGCGGCGACCGCGCCAAAGCCAAAGTGGCGTTGCTTGGCGCAATCTACGGGGCCACTACCGGTGAGTCCGGGCGCCTGATGCCGCAGCTGACCCGCACCTATCCGCGGGCCGTCGGCTTTGTGGAGCAGGCCGCCCGCGAAGGTGAAGCCGGCAGGACTGTCACCTCCCGTCTGGGCCGCAGCAGCCCGCCACCCTCTGAGCACTGGCGGCAAAGCCAGCATTCGACCAGCGCCGAGGAGCAGCGCCGGGCCGAATCGATCGCCCGCTCACGCGGAAGGTTCACCCGCAATTTTGTCGTGCAGGGCTCCGCGGCGGACTGGGCTGCCTGCTGGCTGGCAGAACTGCGACGCCGGCTCCGCGCCATGCGCGCGGACGGTGGCCCCGCCGGGGAGCTGGTCTTCTTTTTGCACGACGAGGTGATGGTCCACTGCCCCGATGCCGCGGTAGCCGACTGCATCCGCGCTATCGAAGAGGCTGCGAACACCGCCAAGGAACTGCTCTTCGGCCGGATACCCGTCGAATTCCCGGTGAGCGTCGCGGTTGTGGACTCGTACGACAACGCCAAATAGTCCGCCCGGGTCACCCTGCGTAAAGTACCCGCCGGTAGCGTTGTGGGGCACTCGGGGACGCGGCTACCCTCGGAGGAGGCCGGTAACCGATCGGACAATCCGCCGGCCGTGCGATGGAGCATATTTTTGGGGAGGCGCCACCTTGGCGGGAATTCTTGAGATCGCCGAGGCGAGCGGGAAGAAGTATTTCTTCAAGCTGACGGCCCCGGACGGAACGGTGGTCGCTGTGTCACCGCTGTTCAACACCGTCAAGAGCGCCGCCGCGGGCATCACCGCTGTGCGGGAGAACGCCGCGACCGGGCTGATCGTCGACAGGTCCCGGGCCAGCAGGCGCGGCCCGGCGACCGAAGCGGAAGAACTGCCTCAGCCGTAAAGCCTGCTCCACGCATCGACGCTGAGCAGGCTGTCGCTGTCCCAGGGGACCGCCCACCCCAGCTGATCGAAGAGCTGGTTGAGGATCATTCCGGTGAAGCCCCAAACCACAACATCGTTGACTGTGAAGGCAGGACTCTGGAAGGTTTGCCCGGCCCGGGACACGGTGGCCATCACGCGGTTGTCCGGATCCAGCAGGTCCCTGACCGGAACCCGGAATACCTGGGCGGACTCGCCGTAGTCCACCACTCGAACTGGCGACTGGGAAGCCCACCAGCCCAAGACCGGCGTCACCAGGAAATTACCGCGGGGAAGGGCAAGTTCGGGCATCACGCCGAGGACTTCGACGCCGGCCGGATCCAGTCCTGTTTCTTCCTCGGCTTCCCGCAGTGCGGCCGCGGTGACGGACTCGCCGGGGTCAATACCGCCGCCGGGGAAAGCGACCTGCCCCGGATGGTCATCCAGGGTCTGGGCACGCTGCAGCAGGAGCACATCCAGATCCGCCGGGGCCAGGAGTTTGACCGAGGTGGCCGGGACATCGTCCAGCGAGCCAAAAAGCATCAGCACGGCCGCGCGGCGTACCCGATCGCCGGGGCCGACAACGAGTTCCTGCCAGCGCGGATCGGGCGGCAGCGCCGTCCCTGCCGCCACAGCGGCCACCAGATCAATCAGGTCCTGGCGGGCGGTCACAGCGGTTTCCTCTGGGATTCCATCCGGATTTCCGCGGCGCGGTGCGTCTCGGCCAGGAGCTTGGCGAGCAGCTCCTCCTGGCCAGGGGCCAGCTCGTACTTCAGCAGCTTCCGGGCTTTCTCGGGGTCGGTTTCCCCCATGCCATAGCTGGGACACCAGTTCGCGGCAGCACAGGCGCCGCACGCCGGTTTTCGGGAATGGCACACCCGCCGGCCGTGGAACACGACCCGGTGCGAGAGCATCGTCCAGTCGCGGGGCTCGAACAATTCCGCAACATCGGACTCGATCCGTACCGGGTCATCGGACTCGGTCCAGCCGAAACGCCTGGCGAGACGGCCAAAGTGCGTGTCCACGGTGATCCCCGGGATACCAAAGGCGTTACCCAGCACCACGTTCGCGGTCTTCCGCCCGACGCCGGGGAGCGTCACCAGGTCCGCGAGCCGGCCGGGCACCACACCGTCGTACTCATCCACGAGCCGGGTGGCCAGCGCCATCAGGTTCCGGGACTTCGCACGGAAGAACCCGGTGGGTTTGACGATGGCCTCCAGCTCGGCCGGGTCCGCCTCCGCCAGGCTCCGCGCGTCCGGGTAACGGGCGAACAACAGGGGCGTGATCTGGTTGACCGTGACATCCGTGGTCTGAGCGGACAGCACCGTGGCCACGACCAGTTCAAACGGATTGCGGAAGTCGAGTTCGGCGTGGGCGTAGGGGTACTGTTCGGCCAGCGCCTTGTTGATCCGCCGGGCGCGGCGCTTCAACGCCAGCAGCGATTCCCCCGTCGCGCGCGGGCGTGCGCTGGTGGTGCGGGAGATCTTGGCGGGGGCACCGTTGCCCGGCACGACGCCGCCGGCGTAACGGTTGCTGGGCTCAGTGGCCACGGGGCTGGCTAACCGCGTTCGATGTTGCTCAGGTCGCGGAGCAGACCGACCCGGCCGTCGGTGTGCTGGACCAGGAATTCGTCGCCCCGGTCCTCCAGGGCGAGGACCCAGCCGCCTGGTTCAATCACAAAAGCGGCTGCGCCGCTGTGCTCGTCCACTGCAGTACGCGGCTGGGCAACGGCAAACCAGAATGCTTCATGGACAGGCTGGTCTCCGTAGGCCTCGGGGCGGCTGTCCGGGTCGACTGTGGCTCCGATTGGCTCCGCCTGGCGCACCTGCGGGTTCACTGTGGTGGGCATGCTGGCGCTGGATGCTGCGGGGACCTCCGCGGGACGGGTTTCCTCAGCCGCGGCCGGCGCGCTGGCCGGCGCGCTGGTCTGCGCGCTGGTCTGCGCGTCCGCGGCTTGCGCTTCCGGCGCCTGGGCCCCGGCGGCGGAAGTTGCGGCCGGGGGCACAGCGCCGGCGGCTTGGGTCTGCGCCGTGGCCGACGGTGCCGCCGCCACGACAGCAGCGACCTGGGTTGCCGGGGAACCGGCATGCGGGGCGTTCATCGCAGACTGCACGGGTGCCTCCTGAACCGGGGCTGGCGCCGCGGCCGGCTCAGGGGCGGCAGACTGCCCGCCGGAGGTCATCCGCTTCGCCCAGCCGGCAACAGCGCCGGCGCCGCTGGCTTTTGGCGTCGTCTCATCCGTGGCTTGCCCGGGGGCCATGGGCTCCTTGGGTGCCCGGGGCTTGCGGAAGGGGACTGCTGACTCGCGGGCCACTACGTGGGCAGGCACTTCTGCCCGGCCCAGGAAATCTCCGGCCAAGACCGGAAGCAGTCGGCCCAGCACTGTGGCCACGAAAAGCCCGAGGGCGCCCACGAGTGCCAGCAGCATGGTGGGGACGTAGTCGCCAGCGACGGCGAGGAAGAAGAACGCGACAGCAAAAGATGCCACCACGGAACCGAACTGGTCGACCGAAAGGGAGCCGATCCGGATCTTCGACTCCGGGCTGAGCCGGCGCGCCGCGAACAGGGCGGCAACAGTCACCGGCAGCAGGATTCCGAGCCCCAGGAAAAACAGGCTGCCAAGGTTCCACAGGTTGTAGCGGTCCGCAAACATGGGGATCAGGGAGGCAACAAAGAGAACCAGTGTCGAGCCGAAAACAGTGAGATCACGGACTGTGAACGGTCCGAGGACCGCCGCGTTTTTCTTGCCCGCCACTTTCCCGTTTGCCTTGTCCACGGTGAATCGGGGTGCTTCGCCGTAGCCGCCGGAGCGGTCACCGCCACCGTGGCCCTGGCCTTGGGCGGGCGGCTTTTGCTGGCTGTTTGTTTGCTCGTTCATTCGGTTCTCCTTAGCGTGGCGGCGCCCTGGACAGCGCCGCCTAACGGCAGGCCGAGCACGGACCGCAAGCGGTCCCGTCGCCTCCATCGGATGTCACAACTTCATCTCAGCCTAGTCAAGTGTCCGGCCGATCACTAGCTGACGAGCCGCGGACGGGGCTTCGGAACCGGGCTCGGAAGCCCCGCCCCAACGGTCGCCTTCCCCGCCATTCGGCGCTTAACAAACACCGCTCACGGTTCAGCGTGTGACGCGGCACACGTCCGGAGCGGCGCAGGCGTTAGGGTGTATTTCGGAACAGCTCTCTGCGGCACGTCCGTGACCAGCCGCCACCCGACGTCGTGTATGCGGCCCGGCAGTGCGGCGGAACGGCGGAGCCGCGCAGCAAGGATCGATGAATGATGAGGTTCACCATGTCCCAGCAGACCCCCGGCTCCACGACGACGCAAGTACCGCAAGGCGATGCCTTCGAAAACCTGTCCCAGGAGAACCGTAAGTTCGCCCCCTCCGCCGAATTTGCTGCGCATGCCGTGGTGACCGCCGCTGACTACGCCGAGGCCGACGCCGACCGGCCCGCGTTCTGGGCGAAGCAGGCCCGCGAGCTGCTGACCTGGTCCAAGGACTTCACCCAGGCCCTGGACTGGAGCACACCGCCGTTCGCCAAGTGGTTCGTCGGCGGCGAGATCAACGCGGCCTATAACGCGCTGGACCGTCACGTTGAAAACGGCCACGGCGACCGGGTAGCGATCTACTTCGAAGGCGAACCCGGCGATACCCGCACCTACACGTACGCCCAGCTCACCGAGGAGGTCAAGAAGGCCGCCAACGCCTTCGAATCCCTCGGCGTCGCCAAGGGTGACCGCGTCGCGGTGTACCTGCCGATGATTCCCGAGGCCGTCATTACGCTGTTGGCCTGTGCCCGGATCGGTGCCATCCACTCGGTGGTGTTCGGCGGCTTCTCCGCTGAGGCGCTCCGGTCCAGGATTGACGACGCCGAAGCCAAACTGGTCGTCACTGCGGACGGCACCTACCGCCGCGGCAAGCCCAGCGCCCTCAAACCCGCCGTCGACGAAGCCCTCTCCCACGAAGGATCCGGCGACGGCCACACGGTGCAAAACGTCATAGTCGTAAAGCGCAATGGCCAGGACGTCGATTGGCATGAGGGCCGGGACCACTGGTGGGACGACACGGTCGGGACAGCCTCCGCCGAGCACACCGCCGTCGGGCACGATTCCGAGCACCCGCTGTTTATCCTTTACACCTCTGGCACCACCGGCAAGCCCAAGGGCATCCTGCACACCACCGGCGGCTACCTCGCCCAGGGCGCCTACACCCACAAAGCCGTCTTCGACCTCAAACCCGACACCGACGTGTACTGGTGCACCGCCGACGTCGGCTGGATCACCGGGCACTCCTACGTCGCCTACGCCCCGCTCATTAACGGCGCCACCCAGGTCATCTACGAAGGCACCCCGGACTCCCCGCACCAGGGCCGCTGGTGGGAGATCGTGGAGAAGTACAAGGTCTCCATCCTTTACACCGCCCCCACCGCCATCCGGACCTTCATGAAGTGGGGCAAGGAGATCCCGGCCAAGTCGGACCTGTCCTCGATCCGCGTCCTGGGCTCCGTCGGTGAACCCATCAACCCCGAAGCGTGGATGTGGTACCGCGAGGTCATCGGTGCCAACGCCGGCAAGAACGGTGAGCGCAAGGAAAACCCGGCGCCGATCGTGGACACCTGGTGGCAGACCGAAACCGGCGCGCAGATGATCGCACCGCTGCCGGGGGTGACAGCGACCAAGCCCGGCTCCGCCCAGGTCCCGCTGCCCGGCATCGCCGTGGACGTCGTGGACGAGGCCGGCGAGTCCGTGCCCAACGGCTCCGGCGGCTACCTCGTGATCCGCGAGCCGTGGCCGGCCATGCTGCGCGGCATCTGGGGCGACCCGGAGCGCTTCAAGGAAACGTACTGGTCGCGTTTTGAGACGATGTACTTCGCCGGCGACGGGGCCAAGAAAGACGAGGACGGCGACATCTGGCTGCTGGGCCGGGTCGATGACGTGATGAACATTTCCGGCCACCGCCTCTCCACCGCCGAGATCGAATCGGCGCTGGTCAGCCACCCTGCGGTGGCGGAGGCCGCCGTCGTGGGTGCAGCGGACGAGACCACCGGCCAATCGGTCGTCGCTTTCGTGATCCTGCGCGGGGACGCCGTGGACACCGGGGACGCGATAGTGCAGGAACTCCGGAACCACGTCAGCAAGGAGATCGGGCCGATTGCCAAACCCAAGACCATCCTGGTGGTGCCGGAGCTGCCCAAGACCCGATCCGGGAAGATCATGCGCCGCCTGCTCAAGGACGTCGCGGAAGGCCGCGAAGTCGGCGACGCCACCACCCTGGCTGACAACACCGTGATGGCCCAGATCGCGCAGTCACTAAGAAAGTGAGCAAGGCTCCGGCGGGGGCTGCGCGGTGCCGGAACGTGCAGCGATGACGGATTCGTGTGATGTGTTGGTGGTGGGCGCCGGCCTCGCCGGGTTGCAGTGCGCCCGAGAATTGGAGGCGGCCGGGCGCGGGGTACTGGTCTGGGAAGCCGCCGATGACGTCGGCGGCAGAATCCGGACGGACCGGATCGACGGGTTCCTCGTTGACCGTGGCTTTCAGGTATTGAATCCCGCCTACCCGGCGGTCCGGCGCTGGGTCGACGTCGAGGCGCTGGGGCTTCAGGCCTTCGGTGCCGGCATCCGCGTCCGCCGGCAGGACTCATTGACGGTCCTGGCCCACCCGGTGCACGAGCCCCGCCTGCTCCTCCAGACCCTGCGCAGCGGCCTCCTTGGCCCCCGCTCCGTCGCGGGACTGCTGCGGTGGGCGGCGCCGGCATTTGCCGGTCCCCGGCGGCGGGGCAAGGATGTTGCGCTGCGGGAAGCCCTGGACCGGGCCGGATGCTCCGGCGGCCTGCGCACGGTGGTGGACCAATTCCTTGCCGGCGTGCTGCTGGAGGACGAGGGCAGCACCTCCAACGCCTTTGCCCTGGAACTGCTGCGGGTCTTTGCGGCGGGGGTGCCGGGACTGCCGCGGGACGGTATGCATGCGCTCCCGCGGCAGTTGGCGGCCGCTCTGAGCGTCCCGGTACGGACCTCGACCCGGGTGGAGTCGATCACGCCGGACGGGAAAGGAACCCTGGTCACCGCCGCGGATTCGGCCATCCGGGCCCGCCACGTTGTTCTTGCCACCGATCCAGTGGACGCCGCCAGGTTGGCGGGGAGCCCTGCGCCGGCCATGAAAGGTGTGCTCACGCACTGGTTTGCCGCCGACTCGGCACCCAGCGACGTGAACATGCTCTGCGTTGACGGCCGCGGCAACCCCGGCGGCCCGCTGGTCAACGCTGCCGTCATTTCAAACGCGGCGCCGAGCTACGCACCCGCCGGTCGGCATCTGATCCAGACGTCAGCACTGTTCGGCCCGGGCCGCCCGGTTCCGGCTGACGACGAAGTCCGCCGCCATGCCGGCGAGATTTTCGGCTCCGCCACGGCCGGCTGGGAGCTTGTGGCAAGGCACGAGGTCCCCCGCGCCCTGCCGCTGCAACCACCGCCGCTGCGGTCCCCGGGGCCGGTGGAAGACCTGGCCGGGCCGATCATCTGCGGTGACTACCGGGACGCGGCATCCATCAACGGCGCGCTCGTCAGCGGCCGCCGCGCCGCGTTATCGGTCCTCGGACGGCCCAGGTGACGTTGGCCGTATCGCGCCGGGTCGCAGCGTCACCGGACGTGGTGTGGTCGCTGCTCACGGACATCAGGCAGTGGCCGGAGTGGGGACCGTCAGTCAGAGCCGTCGAGCCTGCCCCGGCCGGGTCAGCTTCCACGGCACTTGGGCTCGGCAGCCGCGGAAAGGTTCGAACCGTCCTGGGTCCGGCGCTGCCGTACACCGTGACAGCTTTTGAGGCCGGACGGTCCTGGTCGTGGTCCGTTGCGGGGATTCCGGCCACCGGGCACCGGGTCATCCCGCAGGACGGCGGCTCCCTTATCACTTTCACCGTCCCCTGGTGGGCAGCTGCCTACCTCCCGGTCTGCGCCCTGGCCCTGCGGCGGATAGAGCGGCTCGCCGCAACCCCACTGACCCGGGGCGCCGCCGACCCGCAACCCCACTGACCCGGGGCGCCGCCGACCCGCCACCCCACTGACCCGGGGCGCCGCCGGACTGTCCGCGTTTGGGTACTTCGCGGGCAACATCAGCGTTCTGCACGGTACAACGCGATAGATTGGCAGGCATGAGCGAAGCCACCACCGACGGCGCCGGCCGCGGCACCATCCTGGTCCTTAACGGGCCCAACCTGAACCTGCTCGGCACCCGCGAGCCCGAGAAATACGGCACGGCAACCCTGGCCGACGTCGAGCAGCTCGCCAAGGACGCCGGCGCGGCGCACGGCCTGGACGTCGAGTGCTTCCAGTCCAACCATGAGGGTGCACTCGTGGATGCCATCCACGCCGCCCGCGGCAAGGCAGTCGGCATTGTCATCAACGCCGGCGCCTACACCCACACCTCCGTGGCGATCCGGGACGCCATCTCCGCCGTGCAGCTGCCCGCCGTCGAGGTCCACATCACGAACGTCCACGCACGCGAGGAATTCCGGCACCACTCGTACCTCTCGGGCATCAGCGCAGCCGTGATCGCCGGCGCCGGGATATTGGGCTACCGGTTCGCCGTCGAGTACCTCGCCGGGCTGCGGGCCGGCCGGAACTGAGCATGGCCGCCGTCGGCACCGCCGGCCGGGAACCGGATCCTGCGGAGTCCCCCACCGGGGAGTGGTACCGGCACTTCGGCACCGTGGACGCGCCCGGCAATTCCGAGTGCTACGCCGAATGGTCCGTGGGCATCGCTGCGGACCCGGAGCTGATTCGGCGGATCGATCAGTGGCCGTACAACAAGCGCCAGCCGCTGCTGATGCTGGCCGCGGCCCGGTTCCTCGGCGCCCGGATCAGCCCCTACCCGGAATTCCGGGCATTCCTGGACGCCCGCTGGGATGACGTTTCGCGGACAGTGCTCAGCCGCGCAACCCAAACCAATGAGGCCGGGCGTTGCGCCACTTTGCTCCCTTCCCTGGCGCAGGCCGCCGCGTCCGGCAACGGGCGCCCGCTCGCGCTGATCGAAGTCGGCGCCTCAGCCGGGCTCGCACTTTATCCGGACCGCTACGGTTACGCGTTCGACGCCGGCGCCAGCGTCGTGCGGCTGTCCCCGGCGGGCGCCACGCCCGGTAGCTACCCCGTTCTGGGATGCACCGTCACCGGGCCGGCGCCGCTTCCGGCGGACCTGCCGCACGTCGTGTGGCGGGCGGGGATCGACCTTAATCCCCTGGACGTCAGGAATCCCGGGGACGTCGCGTGGCTGGAGGCGCTGATCTGGCCCGAGCAGGACTTCCGCCGTGAGCGCCTGCGCCGGGCGATCGCCATTGCGCGCTCCGCCCCGCCCCTCCTGGTCTCCGGGGACCTCAACGACCAGCTCCTCGCCCTCGCGGCGCGGGCGCCGTCGGACGCCACACTTGTGGTCTTCCACAGCGCGGTGATGGCCTACCTTGATGCGGAATCCCGCGACCGGTTCCGGGCCACCATGTCCCGGCTCACCGCCGAACGAGGCTGCCACTGGCTCTCCAACGAGGGCCACACCGTCATCGTCCAGGCGGATGGTTCCAGCGTGGTCCCGGAGATGGACGAGGCCCGGCTCCGCGGCCGGTTCCTGCTGCTGCACAATGGTGCACCGGTGGCGATCACCGGACCGCACGGCCAAAGCCTCGACTGGCTCTAGCGCACTATTTCTGGATGCACTGGCCCGGCGAGACGGCACTGCCGAGACCTGGAGCTTGGGCGGCAACCGGTCCCAGATCGGACATTGTGATGGCGTAACCGAGCGAGGTATCCCCCGTGGCCTTGGCAAAAATCACCCCGGCGACCCGGCCGTCGGTGGTCAGCAGCGGGCCGCCCGAGTTGCCCGGCTGGACATCCCCGGCGAGCCGGTAGACGTCTTCCGGTGCGGGGTTGTTGCCGTAGATGTCCGGGACCAGCACCGTCGTAATGTCCTGTACGGTGGCGGGTTTGGACTGGAACGGACCGCCGTGGGGGTACCCGGCAAACGCGGCCGGGCTGCCGGCGGGCAGTTCAGCGCCGAGGGGCAGCACGGCCGACCGCAGTCCGTCCACGGCCACCACGGCGAGGTCGTGCCGGCTGTCGAAGTACACCACACGGCCGGGCAACGCCCCGCCGCCGGGGATCTCAACGACCGGTTCCGGTACGCCGGCCACCACATGGGCATTCGTCACCACCCGGCCGGGCGAGACCACAAAGCCCGTTCCGGTCTGGTTTTGTCCGCACTGGTAGGCAGTCCCCGTGATCTTCAGCACGGAGGCCGCCGCGTTGTTCAGGGCCGGAGTATCGGTGCTGGCATCCGGGACAGCTACCGGCTGGCCTTGGCCTATTCCCTCGAAAAGAGTCGGAATGCCCTCGCCGATCACAGCGGAGCGGAGCTGGGCCATCGAAGTCTTTACCGGCACGGGGGTCACGCCGTCGATGAAGCGGATCACCTTGGACTCGGCCAGCGGCTGGGAAACAAAGGGAACACCGAGCGCACCGATGCTGAAGGCCAGCATCGACATCACAAGGGCGGCGACCACCACATTAACGCCGCCGCCGGCCAACCGGTCGACGGAGCGCAGCGGGCTGATCCGCACGATGCTGCGGATCCGGCGGCCGATTGCGGTGCCCAGCCCGTGGCCCAGGACCATCAGCAGCACCGCGGTGGCGATGATCGCCGTGAGGCGCCAGCCGCTGTCCGCCACCAGACCGCTGACGATCGGGACGGACACAAACGCCGCCACGGCGCCCGCAGCAAATCCGGCGATGCCGCCGACAGTGACGAGGAAACCGCTGCGCAGGCCGTGGAACAGGTAGGACAGCAGCGTCAGGATCAATACGAGGTCCAAGATGGTCAAGCCGAACACCGACGCTCCTTACAGGCAGGTAAGCCCCAATTCTACCGGTGGGGGCTGACAGTTTACCGACCACCAGTCGGGCCTTTGGCGGGCTCCGGGTTTCCTCCGGCCGGATATTTGGCGCGTCTCAGTGCCAACTACGTCACAGACGCGCCAAAATTCTGAAAGAATAGCGGAAGCGCCCCAGCCGACACACCTAGTCAGGAGATTTTATGGATATCGAGGTATTGCGCCGCGCCCCCCTTTTCGCCACGCTCGACGACGAGGCGTTCCGTCTGCTGACGGACGAACTCACCGAGGTGGACCTCTCACGCGGAGCTTCGGTATTCCGGGAAGGCGACCAGGGCGACCAGCTCTACTTCATCGTCTCCGGCAAGGTTAAGCTCGGACGCACGTCCCCGGACGGCCGGGAGTCACTGCTCGCGATCCTCGGCCCGGGCGAGCTCTTCGGCGAAATGGCACTGTTCGATCCGAGCCCGCGGACCGCCACGGCCACGGCCGTCTCGGAAACGCGGCTGGCAGGGCTGAAAAACGAGAGCCTCAACGCCCTCCTTCGCACCCGCCCGGAGGTTTCGGCCCAGCTGCTGCAGGCCCTGGCCCGACGCCTTCGCCGCACTAACGATTCCCTCTCCGACCTGGTCTTCTCTGACGTTCCGGGCCGCGTCGCCAAGGCGTTGCTGGACCTCGCTGACCGCTTTGGCCGCCCCGCGACCGACGGCGTCCTGGTGGCCCACGAACTCACCCAGGAAGAGCTCGCGCAGCTGGTCGGCGCGTCCCGCGAAACGGTCAACAAGGCCCTCGCGGAATTCGTCCAGCGCGGCTGGCTGCGGCTGGAAGCCCGCGCCGTTGTGATCCTCGACATGCAGCGCCTCCGCCAGCGTTCCCGTTAGGCCTGTTTGGCAACACACCGAAGGCCGGCCCGTAACAACGGAGCCGGCCTTCGGCGGTTAAGGGGGCACGGCCATCTGCGCGGCGGGACATGCCCATTCCCGGCCGCACCCGCGGGACATGCCCATCCCTGGCGGCCAAGACTGCGCACAACACCACCATGCCCAACGGTCCGAGCTGGCGCAGGACATGTCCAGTGGCCCGGCCGTGTGTCCGCAGCGCATGTCCAGCGGCAGCACCGGGTTGACGTGAGGCGGTGCGTCAGCGTTCGCGTTGGGGTTCGCCGACGACGGTTTTGGCCGCCTCGACCTCGAGCATTAGCCGGCCGTCTTCATCGATCAGTTTCGGCTGGTAGACGTGGGCCTTGCGTTTGTAGCTCAGGTACGCGATGCAGCCGTTCGCGGCAGCCATCTTCTCCAGCATGATCTCCGAGCCGGGCACCAGAAGCTGGCCGAGCGTCCGCCCCACTGTGTTCTCCTGCCCAACCTCATCGCCCAGTGCCGGGGTGTTCCGTCCGTCAACGACCTTTCGGACGCAGACCCACCGGCCCCAGACACCCTTGCTCGCCAGCAACGACGGCTGCTGGTTCACCGGCACAGTGGCCGCAAAGTAGCGGGTGTTGAACCGGCGGTGGGCGAAGTCCGGACTCAGCCAGTTCACCAGCGGCCTCAACAGGTCCGTCCGCACGGAGAGCCCCCGCTTGGCGAGCACCTCGGTGAAGGACTTCTCCTGCTCCGCCACCGCCACGCGCGCCCGCATCCATTCTGCCGTGGACGTCGCCTCCACCGTGGTGGAGAGGTCGGTCCCGGCCAGCAGGATGCCGGTTTCCTCGAACAGTTCGCGGATGGCGCCCACCACGTGGCGGCGCGCCAGTCCGACGTCGGCTGTCCCCATAAAGTCCGCCCAATACTGCGGCGAGGGGCCAAGCCAGCCGACGGCGTCGTGGTCGGAGGCCTCCAACGAACCGCCCGGGAAAGCGAGGACACCCAACGGCGACGAGCCGGGACGGTATCCCAGCCAGGTCTCCAGCCCGGTGGGCGAATCACGCAGCAGCACCACCGAGGACGCAAAGCGCGGCGCGCGGGGGGTCCGCTCGCCGTGTTCAATCCAGCTGCGGGCGGCCCCCTCAAGATCGGGGGGAAGGGCAAAGAGGCGTCGGGCTAACTGAGGCAAGGGAACTGACCTCTACGCGAATTCAGCGATCAGTTCGACTTCTACCGGCGAGTCGAGCGGGAGGACGGCAACGCCGACGGCGGACCTTGCATGCTGGCCGGCGTCGCCGAGGACCTTGCCGAGGAGTTCGGATGCGCCGTTGATAACGCCGGGCTGGCCCGTGAAGGACGGGTCGGAGGCTACGAATCCGACAACTTTGACAATCCGGGTGATGCGGTCAAGGTCGCCGATGACGCTTTTGACGGCGGCGAGTGCGTTGACTGCACACACGGCGGCATACTGCTTGGCAGCTTCCGGGGAAACCGTGGCCTCGTCCGAGGCGCCTTCGGCACCGGAGGACACCTTGCCGGTCTCCTCCAGTTTGCCGCCGATAAACGGCAACTGGCCGGAGGTGTAGACGTGGTTGCCCGAGATCACCGCGGGAACGTAGGCCGCCACCGGGGCGGCCACGTCAGGCAGGGTCAGTCCGAGCTCGGCAAGGCGCTGCTCGACGGCGGACGGCGCGCCGGTGACGGCGGTGCTGTGGGCCCGCGATCCGGAGACCGCCGGGGCGCCCGGAGCGGCGGATGGTGTGGTGCTCATGGCTACTGCTTCTCCCGCTTCAGGTACGCAACCAGGCCGTTGCCCTCGGGGCCCGGGACTACCTGGACAAGTTCCCAGCCGTCGTCACCCCACTGGTCCAGAATCTGCTTCGTGGCGTGGATAATGAGCGGAATCGTGGCGTACTCCCATTTGGTCATGAGCTAAAGCCTAGTCCTTGCCGGTAAAGTGGAAAACATGGCGACTGGTAAGAACCCTCTATTTGACACGGCCACCACCCTCGGAAAGATCCTTCTTTTCCTGGGCGTGAGCGCCGTTTGCGGTGTCCTGGTGGCGGGACTGCTGGTCCCCGCGGCCGCCGTTACCGGCAGTTCGGCCAGCGGATCGATCAAGTTCTTCGAGACTCTGCCAGCCGAACTGCAGGTGGACCCGCCCAGCCAGTCGACGACGATCCTGGCCTCCGACGGCAGTGTGATCGCAAGCCTCTTCGCGGAAAACCGCACCAAAGTTTCCCTCGACCAGATGTCGCCGTTCGTCAAGGACGCGGTCATCGCCATCGAGGACAGCCGTTTCTATGAGCACGGCGGCGTGGACACCACCGGCATCATGCGCGCCCTCGTCAGCACCGCGCGCGGCAACAAGCAGGGCGCGTCGACCATCACGCAGCAGTACGTCAACAACGTCATCAACTCCTCACTCGAGGCCGAGGGCAAGGGCGACCAAGTCCTCCTCAACGGCGTGAACAAGGGCGTCGGTGACAAACTGCGGGAAATGAAGCTCGCCATCGCCCTGGAAAAAAAGTTCACCAAGGAACAGATCCTCGAGGGCTACCTCAACATCGTCTTCTTCAACCGGGATGCGTACGGAATCGAAGCCGCTTCGAAGTTCTTCTTCAGCACCACCGCCAAGGACCTCAGCCTCCCGCAGGCTGCGTTGCTGGCCGGCTTGGTTAACAGTCCGTCGTTCTACGATCCGATTACCAACCCGGAGAACGCCAAGGTCCGCCGCGACCTGGTGCTCAAGGCGATGCTCACGCAGGGCAAGATCCAGCAGGCGGACTACGACAGCGCCGTCGCCACTCCGGTCGAAACGAAGGTTACGCCGGCGCGCCAGGGCTGTGCCTATTCGGCGACCGCCCCCTATTTCTGCGACTACGTGCTGCACTTGCTGCTCAACAACCCGGCCTATGGCGCCGACGCCGATGCCCGGGTCCGGAAGGTCTTCCGCGGTGGCCTGACCATCAAAACGACGCTGGACCCGAACGCCCAGGCCGTGGCCCAGGCCCAGGTTGACGGCTCCGCCGGGGCGAACCCGGATAAATGGGGCGCCTCCCTGGTCTCCGTGCAGCCCGGTTCCGGAAAGATCATCTCAATGGCCCAGAACACGCAGTTCCTGGAGGCCGAAGGCAAATTCAACAACGTGATCAATTTCAACGTTGACATGAAGGATGCCAAGGGCAACGACCTCGGCGGACTGGGCGGCTTCCAGCCCGGTTCCACGATGAAGCCGTTCACCTTTGCCGAATGGCTCGACGAGGGCCGGTCCATGAACACCGTCCTCAACGGCGCCGTACGCAGGTACCCGTTGAACTACAGGTGGCGGAACACCTGCCCCACTCCGGTGGAAGGGGCTTACAACACGGCGGAGGTGGGCCTCGGCGCAGCCCCCGACCTGCAGAACGCCGAAGAGAATTACTACAAGAACATGACAGTCGTTGACGGCCTGGCGAACTCCATCAACACGATGACCTTCGCCACCGCGGCACAAGTGGACCTCTGCGGCATCCAAAAGATCGTCGACGCCGTCGGCATCCACGCCGGCCAGACCAACGAGCCGGTGCCCATGACGACCTTGTCCAACCTGATCGGCGCCACCCAGACCTCGCCGCTGACCATGGCCAGCGCGTTCGCGACCTTCGCCAACGACGGCAAGTACTGCGAGCCGATCGCCATTGAGTCGGTAACTGACGCGACCGGTGCAGCCATGCCGGCACAGGCCCCCAGCTGCCGCGACGCGATCAAACCGGAAGTCGCCCGCGGCGTGAGCTACGCGCTGCAGGAAGTCCTCAACCGCGGCTCCGGCTCGCTGATCCAGCCCCGGATCTCCACCCGGACCAGCTTCCCGATCGCGGCCAAGACCGGCACCAACGACCCCAACAACTCCACCTGGGTGGTCGGCTACACCTCCGGCCTGGCGACGGCATCGTGGTTCGGAGACGCACTCGGCGGCCAGGACCGGCCGGGACGCAACCTCACGTTCAACGGCAAGTTTTACCAGGCAATCGACGGGTATATGATTGCGGGTCCGCAGTTCTCGAACTACATGACCCAGGTGGCCCCGGCCTACGGCACCAACCCGTTCACGGCGCCGCCGTCGAACATGGTGACCGGCCCGGCACCGGCGCCCCGGCCGAGCACACAGTCGACGCCGGCACCGTCTGCCCCCGCTCCTGCCCCGGCTCCGTCCACACCGGCTGCGGCCCCCGCCCCGTCGGCGCCCGCTGAGCAGCCGGGCAACGCTGCCGCGCCCAAGCCGTGACGGCCCAAAACCAGTTAACCGGCCGCGCCCGACGCATCGGACGCGGCCTGGCCGTGTCCGCCGCGACCGGAGCCGCCACCGGCGCCGTCGCCGCCGGGTACGGGCTCTGGGAAAAGAACCAGTTTGTTGTGCGCGAAGAGACCCTGCCGATCCTCCCGGCCGGGTACGGTCCCATCCGTGTGCTGCACCTGAGCGATATCCACTTTGTCCCCGGACAGCACCGCAAGGCAGCGTGGCTGTCCTCGCTGGCCGGCCTGGAACCGGACCTGGTGGTGAACACCGGCGACAACCTCAGCCACGTCAACGCGGTGGACCCGCTTTTGGACTCGCTGCGTCCGCTGCTGAAGTTTCCCGGAGTCTTCGTCCCGGGGTCCAATGATTACTTCGCCCCGCGGCTGAAGAACCCGGCGTCGTATTTCCTGGGACCCTCCTCGAGCCCCAAGGGGCCGACCAAACTGGATTGGCCACGGCTGCGTTCGGGCTTTGGGATGGGCGGCTGGCTGGACTTGACCAACCGCTGCCAGTCCCTGGTGGTCAAAGGCTTGCGTCTTGACTTCTCCGGCGTCGACGATCCGCACCTGGGCCTTGAACGGTACGCCGGCTGGCCCCGCGGCACTAGGGGCCAGGATGCCAAACCGCACCTCCGGGTCGCGGTCATCCACGCCCCATACCAGCGCGTCCTGGACCACTTCACCGAGGACGGCGCCGATCTCCTGCTGGCCGGGCATACCCATGGCGGCCAGATCTGCCTGCCGGGGTTCGGTGCCCTCGTCGTCAACTGCGACCTCCCGACCTGGCGCGCCAAGGGCCTGCATGACTGGAACAGCAAGGGACGCACGACGCCGGTAAACGTCTCCGGCGGTATCGGCACCTCGCGCTTTGCCCCGGTCCGGATCGCCTGCAAGCCTGAAGCCGTGTTGCTGACGCTTACTGCGCAGCCCTGAGCCCGAGCCTCCGCCGCGCAGTGGACATGCCCGCCGGCAGCCTTCCCGGCTGGACATAATGGGCATATGTCCACCCTTCGCGCGCAGGAGTGGACATGCGCCGAGGGAAGCGCGGATTGTGTCCGCTCTCCGCGCCCGGAAGTGGACATGTCCGGTGGGGCAGCGGGGTTGATGTCCACTTTCAGCAGCCACGGGTGGACATGTCCCTGACGGGCCAAGCACCGTCCGAGCATTGCGGAACGTAATTACTGGACGAAATCCTGCCCTCCGCCGGTGTCCATGTGAACCGGCTCACGCAATGGCCTAGGGTAGTTGCTACAGGAAACTACATCCAGTTGCGCCGGCCCGCTGCCGTCGCGTGTGAAGAAGTCAGGCATGGCCCAGCAGACCTCATTTTTCTCCTCCATCAGCCGCCTTTACCCCCACGTTCAGCCGATTATTCCGCGGCTGGCCCTGGGCCTGCTTTCCGCCTTGCTGGCAAGCCTGGTGGCTCTGGCCATCCCCCAGGTGCTGCGGGTGCTGATCAACCAGTCCCTCCGGCCCGGCGGGAGTGCGGACGCAGTCTGGATCGCTTCCCTCGTTATTCTGGGCCTGGGCATAGCTGAAGCCGGCCTGGTAGCCCTGCGGCGGCAATTCGTGATCAACCCGGCCACCACTGTTGAGACCCGAATGCGGGTGTCCCTCTACGACCATCTGCAGGATCTGACAGTTTCCTTCCACGAACGCTGGGGCTCCGGTCAGCTGCTCTCCCGCGCCATGACGGACCTGAACTTCCTGCGCCGTTGGATGGCCTTCGGCGCCATTATGCTCGTGGTCACCACCCTGACGGTGGTGATCGGCGTTGTGGTGATGTTCACGATGAGCTGGCAGCTGGCCCTGATTTTCCTCGCCGCCGCAGTGCCGCTTATGATCAACGGTTTCCGTTTCCGCACCCGCTTCAGCAAGGTGGCGCGCCGCAGCGCGGACCAGGCCGGCGACCTCGCCACCACTGTCGAGGAATCGGTCCACGGGATCCGGGTGCTCAAGGCATTCGGCCGCAGCCGCGAGGCGTTGGAGAATTTCAACGAGCAGGCCGAAGGCCTCCGCCAGACGGAGATAGTTAAGGCCAAGCACCTGGCTACCTTCAGCCTGGTGGTCACCCTGCTGCCCGAGCTCGCCCTCGGCGCCGGCCTCGTCGCCGGTCTTATGCTCGCCTCCACCGGCGCGCTGAGCATCGGCGCCCTGGTGGCGTTCTTCGCCACCGCTGCCGTCATCGCCACTCCGGTGGAGTTCAGCGGCTTGCTTCTGGCCATGGCCCTGACCGCCAAGACGGCCGTGGACCGGCACTTTGAGGTGATGGACTCGGTGAACACCATCACCAGTCCCGAACATCCCCGCCGCCCCGAGGCCCTGACCGGCGCCCTGCGCTTCAACAGCGCCGGGTTCGCCTATGAGGACGCCCCGGACAAACCGATCCTCCGGAACATCAATCTTGACATCAGGCCCGGCGAAACGATGGCACTGGTGGGGATCACGGGCAGCGGCAAAAGCGCCTTGCTCCAGCTGGTGCCCCGGCTGCACGACGTCACCGCCGGTTCCATCACCATCGACGGGGTCGATCTGCGCGAATTCAGCGTCGAGGAGCTACGCACGGTTGTCGCCGTCGCCTTCGAGGACACCACCTTGTTCTCCAGCTCGGTCCGTGACAACGTGATGCTCGGCGCACCGGAAAACCACACGGCCGAGCGCCGCGAGGAGGCCCTCGCGGAGGCCCTCGACGTCGCCCAGGCCCACTTCGTATACTCGCTGCCGGACGGGCTCGACACCCTGATCGGCGAGGAGGGGCTCAGCCTCTCCGGCGGCCAGCGGCAGCGGCTCGCCCTGGCCCGCGCCATCGCTGCCGGGCCAAAGGTCCTGGTCCTGGACGACCCGCTCTCTGCCCTTGACGTCAACACCGAGGAACGAGTCGAGACCCGGTTGCGCGAGGTGCTCGCCGACACCACCACCCTGATCGTGGCCCACCGGCCGTCCACCGTGGCGCTGGCGGACCGGGTGGCGCTGCTGGAGGACGGCGGGATCGCCGCCGTCGGAACCCACACCGAACTGCTCGCGGCGAACCGCCACTACCGGCATGTGATCGCCAGCCTCGACCCGGAGCCCCGGGACCTGGACTCCGATCTGGTGGACTCGGACCTGACAAGCCTCAACGAAGAGGAGGTTTCCCGATGAGCAGCACAACTTTCGGCACCGCGAACGAGGACAACGCGCACCTGTCCAGGACCGAGAGCAAGACGGTGCGCCGCCGGTCCCTGGTCCTGCTTGGTTCGCTGATCCGCCCGGTCCGACGGCGGTTCTGGCTGACCATTGCCGCCGTGGTGCTGTCCCAGGCCGCACGGGTCGCCGGGCCGGCGCTGATCGCATTCGGCATCGACGGAGCCCTGCCGGCCCTGACTGCGGGCGACAACCTTCCGCTCCTGTTCACCGGCGCAGCCTACCTCGCAGCCGCCGTTGCGACGGCGGGCCTCACCGCCGTGTACGTGACCTCGACCGCACGGCTGAGCCAGGCGATGTTGCTCGACCTCCGGGTCCGGGTCTTCCGGCACACCCAGCGGCTCAGCCTCGAATTCCACGAAAAGTACACCTCGGGGCGCATCATCGCCCGCCAGACCTCGGACCTTGAGGCGCTGCGCGAACTCCTGGATTCCGGAATCAGCTCCCTGTCCTCGGGGATCCTGTTTATGCTCTTCACCGCGGTGACGGTGTTCGCCCTCGACTGGCGCAGCGGCCTGCTGATTCTGGCCGCAGGGCTGCCGATGTTCTTGCTGGCCCGCTGGTACCAGAAACACTCTCAGATCGCATTCCGTGAATCCCGCGCCGTCTCGGCCCGCCTGATTGTCCATTTTGTCGAAACCATGACCGGAATCCGGGCGGTCAAGGCCTTTCGGAAGGAACGCGACAACGCCGCACGGTATGCCGAACTCTCCGAGGACTACCGCCAGGTCACGGTCCGGTCCATCAATCTCAGCGGCATCTTCCAGCCCGGCCTGGTGCTGATCGGCAATGTCTGCGTCGCCGTCGTCCTGCTGCTCGGCGGTTTCCGGGTGCTCGGCGGAGACCTTGCCGTCGGTGTGCTGCTGGCCCTGATCCTGTCCACTAAACGCTTCTTCCAGCCGGTGGACCAGATGGCCATGTTCTACAACTCCTTCCAGAGCGCCCAGGCGGCGCTGGAGAAGGTCTCCGGGCTGCTCGAGGAGGTCCCCACCGTCCGGCCGCCCAAAAACCCGGTGGCCCTGCACCGGGCCAAGGGCACCATCGACTTCAACGGCGCCGAGTTCCGCTACGGCACCGGGCCCCTCATCATTCCCACCCTGGATCTGCATATTCCTGCCGGCCAGACGGTGGCCCTGGTGGGCCAAACCGGTGCCGGAAAATCCACCCTTGCTAAGCTGATCGCCCGCTTCTACGACGTCTCCGCGGGCTCCCTGACGCTAGACGGCGTGGATCTGCGGGAGCTGACGACGGCGGACCTGCGGCGCAACGTCGTGATGGTCACCCAGGAGGCGTTCCTGTTCAGCGGCTCCGTGGCGGACAATATCGCCCTGGGGCGTCCCACGGCCTCCCGGGATGAGATCGAAGCCGCCGCCAGGGCGGTAGGCGCGCACGATTTCATCCTGGCGCTTCCGGAAGGCTACGACACGGACGTCAACAAACGCGGCGGCCGGGTTTCGGCCGGTCAGCGCCAACTGATCAGCTTCGCCCGGGCGTTCCTGGCCCGCCCTGCCGTGCTGATCCTGGACGAGGCCACGTCTTCGCTGGACATCCCCTCCGAACGCCTCGTGCAGGCCGGCCTCGCGGGTCTGCTGCAGGGGGCCGGGACGGACTCCGGCCGGACCGCCCTTATCATCGCGCACCGCCTGTCCACGGTGGAAACCGCCGACCGGGTGCTGGTGGTCCAGGACGGGCGGGTAGTCGAGGACGGCACCCCGGCGGAGCTAATCGGCGGCGGCGGACGCTTTGCCCGGCTCCACGGTGCCTGGAAGGATTCGCTGGTCTAGCCCTTCGGCGCAACGAGACCCGCGGTTCGATTTCGCATCCGGGGCCACCATCGGATAGTCTTGTGAAGTTGCTTTTGAAGTAACGGATCGGGATGTGGCGCAGCTTGGTAGCGCGCGTCGTTCGGGACGACGAGGTCGCAGGTTCAAATCCTGTCATCCCGACCAATAAACAAGAGGGTCTTCCAACTGGAAGGCCCTCTTGTTGTATGTGTCCGGAATGTGAAACCCGACCGGGGGCGGGTGACGGGGATCGGGTGACAAAACAATGGCTCCGGGACATCGTGCCCCGGAGCCATCGAAGTGCCGCTGGCTACATCGGATCGGGCCAGTTGCCGACGTTGGTCGAGTAGACCATCGGATCTGGCCAGTTACCCACGGCCTGCGGTGCATTCATCGGGTCAGGCCAGTTGCCAACTGCCGTGACGCTGGTCCCAGCGGCGAAACCGGCAGACAGAACTGCCGGAGCGGCGGCGGTGAATGCCAGTGCGCCCGCCAGGATGGCGCCGGCAGCAATTTTCTTCAACATAGAGTTCCTCAATACGAGTTGGGGTCCTTACCAAGTCAGCACTACCCTTGTTGACATACATTGTAAAATGTTTTCCACAGAGCCTGTCAAGCATTTAGTACAAAGAGTGTCCGGAATGAGGAGGTATCCGTGGGGAACGGATTCGGTGAGAAGCTCCGAGCGGAACGGCTCGAGCGTGGCCTGACGCAGGCGGAACTGGGCCGCAATCTGTACTCTCCCAGCTATATCTCCCTCTTGGAGACCGGCCGCCGCGAACCGACCGCGGACGTGATCGAGGAACTCGCCCGGCGGCTGGAACTGGCACCTAAGGCGCTGGAAGCCTGGAGCCAGCCCGTATCCGTCAGCGACGCCGAATACGTGCTCTCCGGACTGTACGCCCGCCAGGCCTGGGACCTGCGGGATTATCCGCTGGCGGCCACCCATGCAGCCGCCGCAGCCCAGATCGCCCTGGAAGCCAAAAACACCAGCGCCTGGTGGAACATGACCTATATGCAGGCCGAATGCTTGATCAAACAGGGTCAGTGGCAGGAGTGCACGGACATCGTCCAGCGCCTGCTGGATCACCCGATGGCCGCCGAGTCGGCAGGCCTGGGCGTGCGGGCAAGGCAGATGCTCGCCGCAGCCTCACAGGGTCAAGGGCAGCTGGCTGCCGCCGTCGGACACGCCCAGGAAGCGGTGCGGCTCTGCGCACAGCTGCCCAAGGGCTCGACCCTGATCATCGGCGCGCTGCGCGCCCTCATCGGTGCGCTGGCCGAGAGCGGGCGGCTGGACGAGGCCTGGGAATACTGCCGGGCCATGAACGGGCAGATGGATGACCACTCCATGACCCAACTGGCCGGCGAAGTAGCCTGGGTGATCGGCAACGTGGCATTTATGCGCCATGACTACACCGAGGGCATCAGGCACCACGAACGTGCCTCCCGGTTGCTCTCCCCCGCCAACGACATCGACCTCTGGGCGCGGTTTAACAAAGCTTCCGCGGCCGTCCGGCTGTCCTCCGGCATTGTCGAGCCGGAAACCCTGAGCTCGATCGAGCGCGCCGAGCTGGCGCTCTCAATTGTGGGCGGCAACAAAACTGACGAACTTGAAGTCGCTTTTATCCGGGCCCGCTGGCTCTACCTGACCGGGGACATCGTGGCCGCAGTCCGGAAACTGCGCGACATCCACGCCGACAAGGACGCGCTCGCTAAGCACACCGCGGGCGAGGTCTCGCTGCTGCTCGGCAAAGCGCTCAAGGCCGCGGCCGAAGCCGAGGAAGCACTGGTCTACCTCGAGGAAGCCCAGAAGGAGTTCAGCGCCGCCGGCGCCTCGGACCGGGTCCAGCAGGCGATGGACGCCGTGCTGGAAATCCGGCTGGCCCAGCGCCGCGCTCAGGCCGCTGCCTTGGCCGGGACCCAGCACCGCGCGCCCGCGGAGGCCTAGGCGAACGTCCGGCCGGTGAGCTTTTCGTAGGCCTCGACGTAGCGGCCACGGGTCCGGACCACAACGTCCGCGGGCAGCGGCGGCGGCGGTGCGTCCGAGGAGCGGTCCCAACCGGATTCCGACGAGGTCAGCCAGTCACGGACGTACTGCTTGTCATAGGACGGCTGGGCTTGGCCGGGCTGGTAGGTGGCGGCATCCCAGAACCGTGAGGAATCCGGGGTGAGCACCTCATCGCCGAGGGTGACGACGCCGGAACTCGTGTCGACGCCGAATTCCACCTTGGTGTCGGCGAGGACGATGCCGCGCTGACGGGCAATTGCCTCGGCCTTTGTGTAGATCGCCAGCGTCAGCTCGCGCAGCGAGGAGGCGGCGTCGGCGCCCACGGTTTCCACAACGGCGTCGTAGGTGATGTTCTCATCATGCTCCCCGACCTCGGCCTTCGCTGAGGGGGTGAAGATAGCCTCCTCGAGCCGGGATCCGTCCACCAGCCCCTCGGGCAGGGGAATGCTGCACACCGTGCGGGACCGCCGGTATTCCTCGAGTCCCGAGCCGGTGAGGTAACCGCGGGCGATGCATTCGACCGGGAACATCTGCAGTTTTTTACAGATCATCGCGCGGCCCTCCACGGCGGCCGGCACCCCGGCCTCGACAGTTGACGCGAGCACATGGTGCTCCACGCCGAGCTGCTCGAACCACCACAGGCTCAGCTGGGTCAAAATGCGGCCCTTATCCGGGATCTCGCTGGCAAGGACGTGATCGTAGGCGCTGATGCGGTCGCTGGCGACGACCAGCACGCAGTCCTGGCCGATGCGCTCCGTGATGGACCCGTCCGCCGGAACGTAGAGGTCGCGGACCTTCCCCGAGTAGATGTGCTTCCAGCCGGGAAGATCCACCGCGGCGGTGTCCAGGCCGCCGCCCGGGGCGGACGGCGCGGGTTCGGCGGCTTCCGGCACGCCGGATTCGGAGGTGCTCATGCTCAAGCCTTCGCTTTCTGGGCTGCGGAGGTTCCGCGGTTCTGAACGCTAATCTCACCGCGGGCCGCTTTGCCGCCGATATCCGTGCGGAACTGGCTGCCCTCCAGCTGGACCAGTTCGACGCCGTCGTACGCGCGTTCCCGCGCCTCCACCAGGTCCGCGCCGAGAGCTACTACTGCCAGCACCCGCCCGCCGGCGGACACAACTTTGCCTTCGTCGTCAAGCCGGGTGCCGGCGTGGATCACGTGGACACCCTCGATCGACTCGACTTTTTTGAGCCCCCGGATCCGGTCGCCGGTGCGCGGCTCGTTCGGGTAGTTTTCGGCAGCGACGACGACGGCGACTGCGGTTTCCTTGGACCAGCGCAGCGGCTGGACCTTATCCAATTCGCCCTTGGCGGCCGCCATCAGCAGCCCGCCCAGGGGCGTCTTGAGGCGGGCCAGGACGGCCTGGGTCTCCGGATCGCCGAAGCGTACGTTGAATTCGATCACGCGGGTACCGCGGGAGGTCAGGGCCAGGCCGACAAACAGCACGCCGACGAACGGGGTGCCGCGGTGCGCCATCTGGTTGACCGTAGGCTGGGCAACGCGGTCCAGGACTTCCTGGACGAGGCCTTCCGGCGCCCATTCCAGCGGGGTATAGGCGCCCATTCCGCCGGTGTTGGGTCCTTCGTCGTTGTCGAAGATCCGTTTGAAATCCTGTGCCGGGGACAGCGCCACGGTGTTCACGCCGTCGCAGAGGACAAAGACGGACACCTCCGGGCCGTCGAGGAACTCCTCGATCACAACGGTGCCGCCGGCATCGAAGCAGCTCTGCGCGTGGGCGAGGGCCTCCTCCCGGTTGCTGGTGACAACAACACCCTTTCCCGCGGCGAGTCCATCATCCTTAACAACGTAGGGGGCGCCAAAGATATCGAGGGCGTCCGCGGCTTCACCGGCGTTGGACGCCACCCGGGCCATGGCGGTGGGGACGCCCGCCTCGGCCATCACTTCCTTGGCAAAGGCTTTGGAGGCCTCGAGCTGGGCTGCGTCTTTGCCGGGACCGAAGACGGGGATGCCCGCGGCACGGACGGCATCGGCGACTCCGGCGGCAAGAGGCGCCTCGGGGCCGACCACCACCAGATCCACTGTGAGCCTGGCGGCCAGCGCCGCGACGGCGGCGGGATCACTCGCGTCAATGGTGTAGGTGGGGACCAGCTTGCTGATGCCGGCGTTGCCCGGGGCCGCGTGGACCTCGGACACAACAGGGTCGGCAAGCAAGGATCGGACAATGGCGTGTTCGCGGCCGCCGGGGCCGATGACAAGTACCTTCACAGTTCCCAAGAGTACGTTGTGGACCGTGCAGGCTCCTAAGCTGTGACCGCCGCAGCACATGCCCAGCCCCGGCCGTGCCCACTGGACATAATGCCAACATGCCCATCCCCGCGCCCACCCGGCGGACATGTCCCTCCTGGGACGGCGGGCCATCCGGTGCAGAGGCCGCTACGAATTTCCGGTATGGACAAGCCCAGCACGCACAGACTCCGCGCGGATGAACCCGGCACAGCGAACGCCCGGCGGAAGCAGCCGGTCGTTCGCACCCCGGCGAAGGCGTTGTCCGGCCCCACCGGCCTGGCCGCGCTGGCCGGCGTCGCTGCAGCCGCCGTCGTCCTGTCCGTAGCGGAACTCATCGGCGCGTTCTTCACGGCGCGGGCGACGCCGCTGATCGCACTCGGCTCGACTTTCATCGACTTCACGCCGTCGTGGATGAAGGATTTCGCGATCGCCACCTTCGGCACCAATGACAAGCTCGCGCTATTCGTCGGTATGGCGGTTTCCATCCTGGTGCTCGCCTGTGTCCTGGGCGTTGTGGCCTACCACAGGTGGGCACTCGGCGTCGCCGGCGTTCTGCTGATGGGCGCGGTCATCGTCGCCAGCGTCGTGACCCGGGCCGGGGTGCGGCCGGTCGACGCGATTCCCGCCCTGATCGGCACCGTTGCAGGACTCATCGCGCTCCGGATCCTCGTGACCCGGCTGTGGCGGATGCAGCAGTGGCCGGACCGGGCGGCCGACATCGCAGCCAAGGAACCCGAACGCCCCGCCACCAGCCGCCGCGCTTTCTTCGCCGCGACCGGGGTAACCGCCGCAGCCTCCGCCATCGCCGCGACCGGCGGGCGCCTGCTCAGCTCGGCCCGCAGCAACGTGGCGAAGGCCCGCGAATCCCTCCAGCTCCCCGCCCCGGCGGAACCCGCCGCCGCCGTCCCCGCCGGCGTCCAGTCCAGGGCAGCCGGGGTCACGCCGTGGCTGACGCCCAACACGGACTTTTACCGCATCGACACGGCGCTGAGTGTGCCGGAAATCAACGCCCAGGACTGGGAGCTGCGCATCCATGGCCTCGTGGACCGGGAAATCAGGCTCAGCTTCCAGGACCTGCTGGACGCGAAGCTGATCGAATCGCACGTCACTTTGACCTGCGTTTCCAACCCGGTGGGCGGGAACCTGGCCGGTAATGCCAAATGGTTGGGCATGCCCATCCGGGATGCACTCGCTATGGCCGGGCCCAAAGAGGGTGCCGACATGGTGCTCTCCACTTCAATCGACGGCTTTAGCGCCTCGACTCCGCTGGAGGTCCTGCAGGACGACCGGGACGCCATGCTGGCGATCGGCATGAACGGTACAGCCCTGCCGCTGGAACACGGCTACCCGGTGCGGATGGTCGTCCCCGGGCTGTACGGTTTTGTCTCCGCCACCAAATGGGTGGTGGACCTGGAAGTCACCCGTTTCGCGGACAACAAGGCGTACTGGACCCAGCGCGGCTGGTCCGAGCGGGGCCCCATCAAGACCATGGCCCGGGTGGAAGTCCCGAAGTCCTTTGCGAAGGTACCGGCCGGACGAGTCGCGATCGGCGGCACCGCCTGGGCCCAGACACGTGGCATCACCAAGGTTGAGGTGCAGATAGACAACGGCCCCTGGATCGAGGCAACCCTCGCCGGGGAGGCCTCACTCATCAGCTGGCGGCAGTGGTCCCTGGATTGGGAAGCGACACCGGGGCCGCACTACATCAAGGCCCGCGCCACCGACGGCCTCGGCGAAGTCCAGACGGATAAACGTGCCGATCCGGTTCCGGACGGCGCGTCTGGCTGGCAGTCGCTGATGGTGACCGCGGAATAGCGCAGGTATCCCCGCCGGGCACCTTAGACTTGCTCCATGCCCTTGAATTCGCATGCCACGTTTACCGTCGAGTCCGCCGTCGAACTGGCCGTCGTTGAGCGCAGCGGCTTCGTGGAGTCCCGGCACATCGGCTCCGCCGTGCTGATCGCCGGTGACGGCACCATCGTCACCGAGCTGGGCGACATCACCACTCCGATCTTCGCCAGGTCCACGCTCAAACCGTTGCAGGCCATCGCGTCCATGCAGTCCGGCGTTCCGCTGCGCGGCGCGCAGGCAGCTATCGCCTGCGGCAGCCATGTCGGCTCGCTGGATCACATGGACGTCGTCGAGGGCATGCTCAAGGCGGCGGGGGTCACCGAAGAGCAGCTCCAGTGCCCGGCCGCCTGGCCCGAGGATGAGGACGCCCGGAACTGGCTGGTCCGCTCCGGGCGGGGCATGTCCAAACTCGCGTTCAACTGCTCCGGAAAGCACGCGGCTTTTCTTTGGGCCTGCACCGAAAACGGCTGGGACACGCACAGCTACCTTGAACCAAATCACCCGCTGCAGCAAAGCATCAGGTCGGTAATCGAGGAATACTGCGGCGAAAGCATCGCCCACCTCGGCATTGACGGGTGCGGCGCCCCGGTGGCGGCCGTCTCCCTGACCGGGCTGGCCCGGGCCTTCTCCAAACTGGCCAAGGCCCCCGGGGACAAGAACTCCAACGCCCGCGCCGCCACGATCGCCACGTCGATGCTTGATTATCCGTGGGCGGTGCAGGGCACGGGCGAGCCGAACACGATCGTTATGGACGATCTGGGCATCCTCGCCAAGATCGGCGCTGAGGGTGTGCTGGTGATGGCCACCCCGACCGGGGCCGCAGTGGCCCTCAAGGTCCTCGACGGCAACATCCGGGCCACCACGCTCGTCGGCTTGACCCTGCTCGCAGCCGCCGGCGCCGTTGACGTGCCGGAAGTGGCCAGCGTCCTGGACAAGGTGGTCTCCCCCGTTCTCGGCGGCGGCCGCCCGGTCGGCAAAATCCGCCTCGGCAACGCCGTCTCGGCGCTGCTGGACTAGCCATGGCCGTCGCCCGACGCCGGATCGCCATCGAGGAGGGCCGCGCAGCCCTCGCCGTGTGGCAGGCAGCCAACCCGCCGGCACCGGAGGTTTCCGCACCCGCCGGCCAGGACGCCGGCCCTCCCGTCCCCCGCAGCACCCTCGCAACGGCGGTCCGCTACTGCCTGGAGGAGGTCACCGCGCGGGCACCGGGAAACTCCGTGGAGGTGCGGGTTCCGCCGTTCGGTGTCACGCAGTGCGTGGCGGGCCCGCGGCATACCCGAGGTACTCCGCCGAACGTTATCGAGTGCGACGCCGCCACCTGGCTGGCGATGGTCAGCGGGCAATTGAGCTGGGCAGAGGCCGTCGCCGCCGGGCAGGTGGCAGCGTCAGGGCTCCGTGCGGACCTATCCGGACTGCTGCCACTCTAGGGGGGCCGCTTTTTTCGCTGCTAACCGCGCCCGATGAACGGCATCCCGGCGGCGGTGACCACCAGGGATCCGACGCTGGCGGACGGCGGCATCCCGGCCATCAGCAGCACTGCACGCGCCGCGTCGTCGACCGGGAACGTCGGCTCCACACGGCTGCTGCCGTCGGCCTGGACGGCTCCTGAGCCGACTCCGATGGTGTCCATCAGTTCCGTGGCCGTATTGCCGATGTCGATCTGCCCGCAGGTGATGCCAAAACCACGGCCATCCAATTCAATGCTTTTGGTCAGCCCGGTCAGGGCGTGTTTGGTGACCGTGTACGCCACCGTCCGGGGCCGGGGCGAATGCGCGGCGATGGAGCCGTTGTTGATGATCCGGCCGCCCCGCGGCGTCTGTGCCTTCATGGCCCGGACGGCGGCAGCGGCGCACAACAGGGAGCCGGTCAGGTTAACTGCCACGGTGGCGTCCCAGTCCGCGATGCTGATCTCGTCCACGGATGCGGCAGGGCCGAAAACGCCGGCGTTGTTGAACAACACGTCCACCCGTCCCCAGCGCCCAAGGGCGGCCGCGAACAGCCGTTCGACGTCCTCCGGCACCGTAACATCGCACGGAACAGTCAGTGCCTGGGCATGACCTGCCCCGGTCTCAAGCAGTTGTGCTTCCCGGCGTCCGGCCAGCACCACCCGGTACCCGTCGGCGAGCATAAGTCGGGCGACGGCCCGCCCGATCCCCGAGCCGGCGCCGGTGACGATGGCGATCCGACCGGGCAACTGATGTCGTGTCATCAGTCCAGCGTATGCCGGGTTGGCGTTTCACGGCAGTGATCCGGGCAAACATTGCTGCCATGTGTCACCGCGTGAGGGGCCGGCCGGCGCCCTTCCTGCCGGAGCGCTGTCCGGCACGGTAGCCAAACCAGAACGCGAACGTGGCGACGCCAAGTCCGATCAGCGCGAGGCCAGCCCATTTCCCGGCGTCCATGATCGTCAGGGCCTGGGGGGTGAAAGTCCGCTGGGACAGCGGGGCGTAGGCGAACCAGCCGAAACTCTCCTGCTGCACCGGCTGCAGGATCAAGACCAGGCCTACCGTCAGCAGCGCCAGGCCCGCAAGCGGCGCGGCGAACCGGGCCGGCCGGAAGCGGCGCCGCGGGTCGGAGACTGTGCCCTCTGTCGGATCCATGGACATACTGTAACCGGCCGCCGGCCGTCTTTGCCGCTAGCTCCGCCGGGTACGGGCTGCCAGCTGACCGATCGCACTGCCGGCAAGATTTTCCAGCAGTGCCCGGGGGCTTGAATGGACTTCGACGGCGCCGGCGTCCCGGAGTTCGGCTTCACCGGTGCCGCCGCAGGTGAGCCCGATGGCCGGGATCCCGAGTTCCCGGGCGGCGTAAATATCCCAGACCGCATCGCCCACGTAAACGGCGTCCGAGGCCAGCACGTCAACGGCCCGGAGCGCGGCCACGAGGATGTCAGGGGCCGGTTTGCTCTCCTTCGCGTCTGCAGAGCTGGTGGCGGCGTCGATGAAGGCGTCGGCACCAATCGTGGTTCGCAGCACTTCGAGGTCGCGCTCCCGGGCCGAGGATGCCAGCGCCACGGCCAGGCCGCCGTCGTGGCAGGCCGCCAGTAGCTCGCGCGCTCCCTCCAGCGGACGCAAAGCGGGCCAAAAGGTGGAAAACACTGCGGCATGGGAGGACATGATGGTGCCGTCCTCGGTGGTGTCCCGGTCAGCCGGCAGGAGCTTGCCGAGGATCCTGTCCCCACCCATCCCGATCAGGCGATGGATGTCCGCCATCGGCACCTCGTATCCTGCCTGCCGGAAAGCCTGCCACCAGGACAGGGTGTGGAGGTACGAGGAATCGACCAAAGTGCCGTCGACGTCGAACAGTACGGCGGCCTTGCCGGCGCCACGGCGCGCGGCAGAAGTCAGGGGAACTGAGGCGTCCTGGCCACGGCGGGCCTCGGGACCTGATTCAGTGATGAGCCCGCGCTCGCTTTCCCGCAGCCAGCGATCCGCCGGAGAGCACGGTTCCGCGGCTGGTGCCGCCCGCGCTCCTGCGGGGCACCTTGCCAAATGGCACGGCCTGCGCTGCCAGCCGCCCGGCACTGCGGTCCCGGATAAGTCCTGTGCCGGCGATTTCACGGGCCTGAGCGATGCCCGCCACGGCAGCCCTCTTCGTGGGGAAAGTGACCGAAACAGCCATCAGGCTGCCCGCGCCGTCAAGCATTCGAATCCGGTAGCCGCCGTCAGGCGCGTCCACGACCTCAAAATATCCAGCCATCGCACTCTCCTAATAATCCTCTATCCCAACGCCGGGATATATAGTAAGTGTACTTATCTAAGCGATGGATGAAAAGCTGTCCGGCTCAACCCGGGGGCCATGCACGGCCAACTCATCGGCCCGGATCACTGGCCGGGATGCGGGCTGGCGCCGCCGGCAGGCCATCGTCCTGCAGGATCAGGGCGCTCATCACGAGGGCAAAGTGGCTGAACGCCTGCGGCGTATTTCCCAACTGCCGCCCGTCCTCGAGGCTCCATTCCTCACTCAGGAGTCCGACGTCGTTGCGCAGCGCCAGCAGGCGTTCGAACAGTTCCCGCGCCTCGTGGTGTCGACCCGCCCCCACAAGCGCCTCGACCAGCCAGAAGGAACAGGCGAGGAATACCCCTTCCCCGCCGGGCAGCCCGTCCCGGGATTCCTCCGGCTTGTAGCGGCGCACAAAACCGTCGTGGGTCAGCTCCCGCTGGATGGCATCAATTGTCCCGATCACGCGCGGGTCATCCGGAGACAGGAACCCGACGCGCGGGATGAGCAACAGGCTCGCGTCGAGCTCGGGCCGTCCGTACGACTGGACAAAGGTGTTTCGTCCAGCATCAAAGCCATTGGCCATCACGTCGGCATGGATGGTGTCCCGGAGTTCCTCCCAGCGGTCCGCGGGTCCGGGCAGGCCGAACTCCCGGACGCCGTTGACCATCCGGTCGGCCGCCACCCAGGCCATCACCTTGGAGTGGGTAAAATGCCTTCGTGGCCCGCGCATCTCCCAGAGTCCGTTGTCGGGCTCCCGCCAGACACTCTCGAGGTGGTCCATCAGTGCGAGCTGCACGTCCCAGGAGTCATCGGTGCCGGCCAGCAGCGAGGTGCGGGTCAGGGAGAGGCCATCCAGCACCTCGCCCCAGACATCAAGCTGCAACTGTCCCGCCGCCCCGTTTCCGGTCCGGACCGGCGCTGAGCCCTCATACCCGCGCAACCACGGCAGCTCCGTTTCGGGCAGCCGGCGCTCGCCGTGGATGCCGTACATGATCTGGAGTTCCTGCGGGCTTCCCGCCACCGCCCGCAGCAGCCATTCGCGCCAGGCGGCTGCCTCGTCCGTATACCCCGCCGCGAGCAACGCCTGGAGGGTCAGAGTGGCATCACGGAGCCAGCAATAGCGGTAGTCCCAGTTTCGCTCGCCGCCGAGCTCCTCCGGCAGCGAAGTGGTCACGGCCGCCACAATTCCTCCCGTGGGGGCATATGTCAGCGCCTTCAGGGTGATCAGTGAGCGCTGCACAACTTCACGGTAGGGTCCGGTAACCGTGCACCGGGCAGACCAGCGCTGCCAGAAGGACTCCGTCGAGGCCAGCGCCTGTTCCGGGTCCACCGCGCGGGGCCGCCCCAGGTGTCCCGGCGTCCAGGTCAGGACGAACGGTACCCTCTCCCCGGCCTGGACGGTAAAGTCGCTGATGGTCTGCATACGTTCGCCCCGCAGCGGCGCCTCGGTCACCAGGTAAGCCGCATCGGGGCCGGCGACGGCGCTGATCCCACGCTCGTCGCGCCGAACCCACGGGACGATGTGGCCGTAGTCGAAGCGCAGCACCAGCTCGCCGCGCATCCGGACGGTGCCGCTGACGCCCACAACAATGCGCACAATGTCCGCCGCCCCGTCGCGGGGCGGCATAAAGTCGATGACCTTCGCCGTCCCGGTCGGCGTCACCCACTCTGTTTCCAGGACGAGGGTGCCCTCGCGGTAGCTCCTTCGGGTGCATTCACCGCCACCCTCCGGGGCCAGCAGCCAGCGCCCCGCCTCGGGCGAGTCCAGCAGCGCGCTGAAGCATGCCGGCGAGTCGAAGCGCGGCAGGCAGAGCCAGTCAATGGAACCCTCGGTACTGATCAGGGCTCCGGTGTGGAGATCGCCAACAAGTGCGTAGTCCTCTATGCGAGCCATGGGACCTACAGTGCCACACTGGTTTGGCTTGGACCACCGAACTCGGCGACCGCCGCGCGCTCCGTGCAAAGCGCCGGGCTGCTGGACCATTTGCTGACCGTCGATGAGACCGCGGCGCTTCCACCCCCGGCGAATCGGGCCCCTGTGAGAGGGTTGAGGCATGGAATTGGCCTCACACCACACCTCCGGGCGGCAACAGGTCTCCGGCACCAGGGTTTTTCGCTTGGCGCACACGGTCTCAGACACTTTCAACAGTCTGCGATTGAAGACTGCCCGGCGCTGGAATTTTGCCCCCAAGACGGTCGCCTACCAAGGCTACGGGTCGACGAGCTGGGTCCGGGTGCTCGGCCGGGTGGTCCTGACCAGCACGCTCAACCCCGGGAGCCGGGCGGCACAGGCTGCCCGGAACGGAAACCAGAACATCCGCGGCTGGCGGGCGTTTACCTCCGTGCCGGTGCAGTATTCCACGGTGGAGATCGAGATCGGCGGGGTGACTGCCCGCGTGCAGGCGGATCGCGGCGGGCTGGTGGATACCGTGGTGCAGGTGGAGTTGGCCCCGGGGTGGCACACTGCCGTGCTGCGCGCCGAAGGGACCGAGCCGGCCACAGCGAAGATCTTCGTCATTTCCCCGGATACCAAGCTTGGAATCGTATCCGACATCGATGACACCATTATGGTCACCGCGCTCCCCCGGCCGTTCCTCGCGCTTTGGAACACCTTTGTGCTCAATGAACGCGCCCGGATGGCGACACCGGGCATGGCGGTGCTGATGGATAGGCTCACGTTGGAGCACCCGGACGCTCCGGTGATTTACCTCTCTACCGGGCCATGGAACGCGGCCCCCACGCTGGCGCGGTTCATCACCAGGAACATGTACCCTTCCGGTGCCCTGCTGCTCACGGACTGGGGCCTCACCCACGACCGATGGTTCCGCAGCGGCCCCGAGCACAAACGCTGCAACCTTGAACAGCTGGCCCAGGAATTTCCGAACCTGCGCTGGTTGCTCTTCGGCGACAACGGGCAGCACGACGAAGCGATCTATTCGCACTTCGCCCGGCAGCACGGCGAGTGTGTGGCCGCCATCGGCGTCCGCCAGCTCTCCGCCAGCGAGGCCGTCTTCGCCGGCGGCCATTCGAACACCGGGGACCATACCGGTTCCAAGGTTCCGTGGATCTACTCCCCGGACGGTGCCGGCATGGCGAAGGGCCTGCAGGACCTGGGCATTCTCTAAGCCGGCACTGCCTCCGCGCCGGGAACCACCGGGCTGGCGGCCCTGTTCCGGGCCGAGAGCACTTCCTGGAGCCAGTAGTACGATGCCTTCTTTGTGCGCGTCTGGGTCCCGCTGTCCACGTGCAGCAGCCCGAACTGCTGCTTAAACCCGCCGGACCATTCGAAGTTGTCCATCAGCGACCACACGTAGTACCCACGCAGGTCGATCGACTCCGCCGCACCGCCGGGAGACGTCGCCTCAATGGCAGCCGCAATGTGGTCCGCCAGGTAGCACACGCGGCGTTCGTCCGGGATGACGAGCCGTCCCTCCGGGTCCCGGATTTCGAGGTCTTCAAAGCTTGCCCCGCCCTCGGTGATGAAGACCGGCGGAAGGTCGGGGTATCGCCTGGCCATTTCCGCGAGCGCGACTCCCATGTATTCCGGTTTGATGGGCCACCCGTAGGCGGTGGTCTCGGTGTCCGGGAACGATGTGATGTGGAACGGGGAGCCGGACGCCGAGCCGCCCAGGTCATCCCCCATCGCCTCCGCCATCCCCTTGGGCACTGCGCCATCGCCCGGTCCGGCCGCCACCCGGGTGGGCATGTAGTAGTTGAGCCCGTAAAAGTCCAGCGGCTGCGAGATCAACGCCATGTCTTCGCTGGACGGGTCGAAGGAGGAGAAGAATGCGGCGGTCCGAACGGCGTCGGGGTACTTGCCCAGCAGCACGGGGTCCGCGTAGAGCCGGTTCTGGGCCATGTCCATCAGCCCGGCGCCGATCTTGTCCAGCGGGTTGATAGATGCAGGCACCATCGGCGAATAGACGTTCGTGATCCCGATCTCGCCCGGCACCTTGGCTGCCCGGAGTGCCTGGAGCGCCAAGCCATGGCCCAACAACTGGTGGTGGACGCTGGGCAGCGCCTTTAGCATCAGGGCTTCCCCGGGAGCGTGCAGCCCCAGCATGTAGCCGTTGGTACTGACGGTGGCCGGCTCGTTGACGGTTACCCAACGGGACACCCGGTCCCCGTAGGCGGCCGCCGCGATCGCGGCAAAGTCTCCCAGCCGGTAGGCCGTGTCGCGGTTCATCCAGCCGCCGGCGTCATCGAGCTCCAGCGGCGTATCCCAGTGATACAGCGTGGCCATCGGTGCGATCCCGTTGGCCAGCAGCAGGTCAATCAACCGGTCGTAGAAGGCGAGGCCTGCCGGGTTGACCGGGCCACTTCCGCCGGGCTGGACGCGTGACCAGGACAAGGAGAACCGATATGAATCGATCCCGAGCTCCTTCATCAGGGCCACGTCTTCCGGCATCCGGTGGTAGTGGTCGCAGGCTATCGCGGGGCTGTGGTCCTCCACGATCGATCCGGGCTTGGCGGCGAACACGTCCCAGCCCGAGGGGCCGCGACCGTCCTCATCCAGGGCGCCTTCGATCTGGAAAGCCGCGGTCGCCACTCCGAGGGTGAAGCGCGGCGGCAGCAGGGCGGCCAAGCCCTTGGCGGAAGCATTCATCGGCCGGTTCCTCTTTGTCGTTTCAGGCAGTTGACTGATTTTACGCCGCTCCGAATCGCCGCGCCACGGGCTTCGGCTCAGTGCCCCGGACGACGCGGCAGCGGTCCGGAGTCAACCCTGGCTGGTGTCGGTTTTGGAAAGCGTTCCGGTGACGGGTTCCCCGTGAACGCGGGCAGTGCGCCAGGTGTCCAGGGCGATCACCCCGCCGAGGACCACCAACGAGATGGAGAGCGAGGCCAGCGCGTCAGTCAACCAGTGATAGCCCAGATAGAGCCTGCTGATCGCGGCAAAGAAGATCCCGACGCCGGCCAGGATAAAGCCCCATCCGGCGCCTGCACGGCCGGGTCGGCGGGAGAAGATCAAAAAGGTGCTGACAAGGAGGAAGTCGCAGGCGCCGAGAACGTGCCCGGACGGGAAGGAAAACGTGAAGTCGGCGCCGAAGAGCATCAGGTCTACGGGCGGGCGCTGTCGTTCGACAATGCGCCCGATGATCTGGGCAAGGATCACGCCGGTGAGCATGGCGCCGGCAAGGAGCATCGGGCGCCAGGCGTGCTTGGCGAACAGCCCCCAGGCCACCGTCACCACCAGGACGATGACCGGCAGGGCAACGGGGCCGAAGATGACAGCGAGGATGATCATGATCGTTGTAAGTGGTTCGGAGCGGAGGGCCACGAGCCCGGACCGGACAGGTTCGTCGCCCGCCGTGAGGCCGCCATGAAGGAGGACACCGGCAAGGATTGCGGCGAACAGCACGGCGCCACACACTACGAGGCCGACGGCGGTCCGATAGAGGCTTTGTCGGTCCTGCACGCTCAGGTAGCGTTCTTCGACCACAAATTTGTCGTGGAAGACCCGCCACCGTCCGGGCGACTTTCCCGTGATTTCCTTTGACATTCCTGCATCCGCCCTGCACTGTTCGTGGACATTCCGTCCGTGCAGAATATCCCGACTCCGGGTTCTCCTCCGTTTAACTGCGCTGGGGACCCGCCGGCCCGGTCGCCGGTAGCCTAAAGCGATGGGCGCCATGAATGAACTAATCAACAACAGCGTGGTCGGCTCGCTGGAGCGCATCCTCGCCGCGGCCGGCCCGGCCATCCGCCTCCCCCGCCTGGCCGAAGCAGCCGGGCACCTCGACGAACTGAGCCTGCGCGAACGCACCGATCACCTCAGCCGCGCGCTGCTCACCGACCTGCCCGGCGGCTACCAGGCAACGGCGGCCATCTTCCGCCGGGCACTCGCGGAGCCGGACTTCACCGGCTGGATGATCTGGCCCGTGGGCGAGACAGCGGCCACCCTCGCCCTGGCCAGGACGGGCCCGGGCGATTTCGCGGACTGCCTGGCCCTGCTTGCCGAGCTGACTCCGCGGCTCAGCAGCGAATTCGCGATCCGGCGGCTTCTTGCCGCCGACCTGGAGCGGGCACTGCCCGTCATTCAGACCTGGACCTCGCACCCGGATTGGCACGTCCGACGCCTCGCCACCGAAGGCACCCGGGCCTACCTGCCCTGGGCAGTGCGCGTTCCGGCGATCATCGAGCACCCCGCCGCCACCTTGCCAATCCTCGAATCCCTCTACCGGGACCCGGTCGAGGACGTCCGTCGCTCGGTAGCCAACCACCTGAACGATCTGGCCCGGCACGCCCCCGAGGAGGTAGTTGCCACCGCCCGCCGATGGATGGCCGCACCCGACGCGGACACCTCCAGGGTGGTCCGCCATGGACTGCGAACCCTCGTGAAGAAGGCCCATCCCGGGGCGCTCGAGCTGTTGGGGTTTGCGCCTGCCTCGCTCGCGGTGACACCGCTGCGCCTGGACCGCACCGTCGTCGAACTTCCCGGCGAACTCGGCTTTGCCTTCGAGCTCGCCAACACCGGGACCGCGGAAGCCCGGCTCGCCGTCGATTACGTGGTGCACTACGCCAAGGCCAATGGATCCCTCGCCGGGAAAGTCTTTAAGCTCGGAACTGCCGTCCTCGGGCCAGGCGAGTCCCGGACCTTCTCAAAGCGTCACGCCTTCCGCCAGATGACCACCAGGGTCCACCATTCCGGGGACCACTTACTGCAGCTGCAGGTGAACGGGGTCCGCTTTCCGTCGGCCGGATTCACTCTGCTGGCGTAGCAGCACGGCCGCCTGCGCCAGCCGCAGGTTTTCGACAGATGCCGGCCGGTCCTTGCTGTGAGCCGCTTCACACTGTAGTTTAATCATCACTTGTAGCTTAATCAGCAACTTGTGATGCTTATTGAGCAACTCACGCAGGAATTTACGCTGGATGGAGAACACCATGTCCGAGGCACAGCACACCGCCGCCCGCAGGAGACAAACCCGGGGCAAAGTCACCGAAGTGGAAACCTACGGCATTGAGCGGATTCCGGAGAAGGACCGCAACGCAAGCCCCCTTGACCTGTTCAGGGTGTCGTTCGGCGGTGCCAACACCTTCGCGACAGCGTTCCTGGGTGCGTTCCCCATTCTGTTTGGACTCTCCTTCTGGCAGGGCCTCGCCGCAACAGTCACGGGGCTGGTGATCGGTGCCCTCCTGCTGGCGCCGATGGCTGTCTTCGGGCCTACCAACGGAACCAACAACGCTGTGTCCTCCTCCGCCCATCTGGGGGTTCACGGCCGGGTGGTTGGATCATTCCTCTCACTCCTGACAGCCATGGCATTCTTTTCGATCTCCGTCTGGAGTTCCGGCGATGCCCTGGTGGGCGGCTTGAACCGACTGGTTGGCCTCCCGCAGGAGATGGGTTCCTTCGCCGTCGCGTACGGGGTCTTCGGTGTGCTGGTGCTCGCCGTCTGCGTCTATGGGTTTAAGTTCATGTTGCTCGTCAACAAGATTGCCGTCACCGCGGCCACGCTGCTCTTCGTCGTTGGTTTCATCGCCTTCGCCGGCGACCTCAACCTGAACTTCGAGGGCGCCTTCGGAACCGGGTTCGACGGCGTCGGCATCGCGGGCTTCATCCCCGCCTTCATCGGCGCAGCACTGATCGTGATGTCCAACCCGATCTCCTTCGGTGCCTTCCTGGGAGACTGGGCACGTTACATCCCCACCGACACACCCAAACGCCGGGTGATGGGGGCCGCGCTCCTCGCGCAGCTGGCCACCCTGGTGCCGTTTGTCTTCGGGCTCGCGACAGCCTCCATCATTGCCGCCAAGGCACCGGAGTTCATGGACCCGGCGGCTCCGAATTACGTCGGCGGACTACTGGCAGTCTCCCCGGCCTGGTACTTTGTGCCGCTCTGCGCCATCGCCCTCATCGGCGGCATGTCCACCGGCGCCACCTCCCTCTACGGAACCGGCCTGGACTTCAGCAGCGTCTTCCCGCGCTTCAACCGGGTGCAGGCCACCCTGTTCATCGGCGTCCTGGCCATCGTCTTCATCTTCGTCGGCCGCTTCGCCTTCAACCTGGTCCAGAGCATCTCGACCTTCGCCACCCTGATCGTCACGTGCACCGCTCCCTGGATGGTCGTTATGATCATCGGCTTCATCACCCGCCGCGGCTGGTACGACGCAGACGCCCTCCAGGTCTTCAACCGCCGCCAGACCGGCGGCCGGTATTGGTTCAACCACGGGTGGAACCCACGCGGCATGGGTGCCTGGCTTGTCAGCGCCGCGGTCGGCCTGAGCATGGTCAACATGCCCGGCCAGTTCCAGGGGCCGCTGGGCAACCTGGCGGGCGGCGTTGACATCAGCCTGCCGGCATCGCTGGCGCTCGCCGCCGTCCTCTACCTCGGCATGCTGTGGATCTTCCCGGAACCGCGCGAGGTGTTCCCGGCCGCCGGGCCCCGCTGGATCCCCTCGAAGGACACCGCGGTCCGGCCGGTGCTGGACGCAGACGGGAACATCGTTCCGGCCGCTTTCGACGACGGTGCCGACGGTACCGGCGGCGCTGGCGGCATCGATGCAACCGTGCCGCACCAGCGCAGTGGCCGTGAGCCGGAACTGGTGGCCGGGTCATGACCTGGATGGATCTTAGCGTGCCCCTGCGCACCGGGATGCCCGTCTACCCGGGCGACCCTGACGTCCGGATTGAAAGTGCGCTGACCGTTGACGCAGACGGCGCAAATGTCCTCTCGCTCGCCATCGGAACCCACTCCGGAACCCACGCAGATGCACCCCGGCACGTCAGTGACGAGTGGGAAGCCCTGGACGAGCTGCCGCTGGGCCTCTTCAGCGGCGCCGCTGAACTGGTGGATCTCCGCGGTGTGGATCGCGGCGCACCCATTACCGCGGCGCACCTCGCGGGCATCGCCCCGGCGAACAACGACGAACCGGGCGACGGCGAACCCGACGACGGCGGTCCGCAATGGATCCTGCTGCTGCGGACCGGGTTCGCCGGGGCCTGGGGAACTGCAGAGTACCTGGAGCACCCCTGGCTGGACGCCGCCGCGGCGCAGCTGATCATCGACCGCGGCTATCGGGCAGTGGGCCTCGATGCCCTGAGCGTGGATCGCACCCCGCACGCCGGCCACGATACTGGGGCAGCCGACCACGGGTTTCCGGCCCACAACATCCTGGCCGGGAACGGCTGCATCATTGTGGAAAACCTCACCGGGCTCGAACAGGTCCAGAGCACCCTCGAGGCCGGCGCCGCCGTCGAGGTCTTCCTCTTTCCGCTCAGCATTCCCGGCGCGGACGGCGCCCCGATCCGCGCCGTGGCACGGCCGCTGGCTGCCGCGCCACCGGCGCCGCAGCTGCCCGGCGGCCGGGACCTCAGCCGCACGGAGGTCCAGGACGCAGCGGATCGCCTTGTCGCAGCGTTTGCAGCCTGCGACACCGACGCCTACTTCGCCGCCTTCAGCGCCGACGCGACCTTCATCTTCCACCCGGAAGCGGAAAGTCCTTCCTCCCGGTCCGCCTACCGGGACCTCTGGCACAGTTGGCTCGAATCCGGCTGGCGGGTATTGGAGTGCCGCAGCACCGAGCAGAACATTCAGCTGCTGGGAGCCACAGCAGTGTTTTCGCATCGCGTGGCCACTACCGTCCAGACCGATCACACGGGAGGACGCTTTGCCAGCGACGAACGGGAAACCATCGTTTTCCACCGCTCAGAGGACGGCAGCATCCACTGTGTCCACGAGCACCTTTCACTGTTCCCCGCGTGATCACGGGCACCAACACCGGCGCGCGGGGATTTGACGCGCCCACAAGTATGACGTTACTGTCCTTTCAATCATTGGGGCCAACGAGAAGTACACACGAAAGACAGTGCAATGATCACCACCACCGACTCCATTGAGATCCAGGTCGAGAACCGCCACATCCTGGACGAGCGCCTTAACGCCGCCGTCCTCGGACTGCAGCAGATCGCGATGGCCACCGGGACCCAGGGCATCCTGATCACCCGGCACAAGCCCGGCCACTACACGGCGGAGCTGTCCGACCTGGTCCCTTTCGGCATGACCCGGGAAATCATTCACTAGTCCTGGCGCAGGGTTGCCGTCCGCTCCAGTTGCGGACGGCAACCCGACGCTCAGCTTCCCGCCTCAGCTCCGGCCCTCGTCAGCGCCGCCTCCAGCAGTTCAATATCGATCCGCGCGTGCATCACGCCGATGGTCGCTGCCTCTGCCGGGCGCTGCCCGCAGATGGCCTCCACCAGCCGCTCATGATCGGCTAGCGCCCGGAGCTCCATTTCCTGCATTCCCTCGGGGAAACCCCAAAGGTGGGCTGGTGCGCCGAGCCCGATCTGGGCCTCAAGTTCCAGGAGGATGCGGGTCAGCGTCAGGTTGTGGGAGGCCTCCGCTATAGCCAGATGGAGCCGAGCGTCCGCCTTTTGCGAGGCGCGGCCCGACTCGGCGGCACGGTAAGCGTCAAGTCGTTCGCGCAGGACCGCCGCATCAGCCGCATTTCTGTTTTCAGCCGCGGCCCGGGCGATCGCTCCGTGGAGCTGGACCATGGCTTCGCACGTGTCACGCAGCGATTCCCAGCGAGACGTGAGTGTCCTTTGTACTGACGCGTTCGACGCATCAGTCCACTGTTCCCGAACAAAGGATCCCCCTGCGCGGCCGCGTTGGGTGGCGAGCAGGCCCTGGTCAACGAGTCGTCCGATTGCGGTCCGGACCGTCATTCTTCCAACGTGGAGCGACTCCGCGAGGTCGCGTTCTGACGGCAGGCGCGCGCCCGGCAGATACTCCCCGACGGCGATCGCCGTGATGAGCCGGTCGGTAATTTCATCCGCCCGGGACGACGCGGCCAGAGGTGTGTCCAGCGTCCTTTCGGGACCGTCATCTTTGCTCTTGGCCATGGGACAAACCTATACATATTTCTAAAAGGTCTTGGAATTAGACCATTTATGCGCAAGGATAATGCTCACGCCCGACCAAAGGATCGCACGTGACAAGCCTCACAACCCACCGGGTTCCCTTCGGCCAATGGGAGACCTGGACAGCAGTCTTCGCCCCTGATCTTCCCGTACCCGGCGCGCTTCCGCTCATCGTGCTTCACGGCGGACCGGGCATGGCGCACAACTACCTCAAGAACCTTGAGGCGTTAACGGCCACCGGGCGCACAGTCATCCTCTACGACCAGCTCGGCTGCGGAAACAGTTCGCACCTACCAGATGCGCACGACGGTTTTTGGGTACCGGAACTCTTTGTTGACGAGTTCCACAACCTGCTGGAGTACTTCCGCATCGGCAGCTTCCACCTGTTGGGGCAGTCCTGGGGCGGCATGCTGGGTGCCGAAATCGCGGTGCGGCAGCCCTCGGGCCTGGCAAGTCTTTCCATCTGCAATTCGCCGGCTTCGATGGAGCTATGGGCGAAGGCCGCCGCGGAGCTCAGGAAGGACCTGCCCCGCGAGGTCCGGGATGCGCTGGCTCTCCACGAGAAGGCGGGCACGTTGACTTCCCCGGAATATTTGGCGGCGACCATGGCCTTCTACGAGCGCCACGTCTGCCGCATCTCGCCGCTTCCCGCCGATTTTGAGCAAAGCGTGGCTCAAATGGAAGCCGAACCGACGGTCTACCACACCATGAACGGCCCCAATGAGTTCCACGTCATCGGAACGCTCCGCGACTGGAGCGTCATCGACCGGTTGCACCTTGTGAGGGCCCCAACGCTGATTGTCGCCGGTGAATTCGACGAAGCAACCCCTGCCACATGGGCCCCATTCATCACCAATATTCCGAAGGTGGACAGCCACGTCTTCCCCGGGGCAAGCCACTGCACCCATCTGGAACAACCCGAGGAATTCCAGCGAGTAATCGCCGCCCACCTGGCCCGCCATGATCAGCCTCGCCACTCCTAGCACCGCCTCCGCCACTCCCCTCCCAGAAAGTACCCGATGGCAAATTCATCCAGCTCCCCTGAACTCAGCGCCCAACAGCAGCTCGAAGCGTTCGGCTACAAGCAGGAACTGAAACGGTCGGTGTCCACCGCTGACTTGCTCGTCTATGGACTCGTTTTTATGGTCCCGATCGCCCCGTGGGCTATTTTCGGCGTTGTCTATAACGCGGCCGGCGGTATGGTCCCGCTGGTTTACGCTATTGGACTTATCGCCATGATCTTCACTGCCCTTGCCTATCAGCAGATGGCCAAGTCCATCCCGCTCGCCGGTTCGGTGTTCTCCTACGTGGGGCGCGGGCTACATCCCACCGCCGGGTTTTTTGCCGGGTGGGCAATCCTGCTGGACTATCTCCTCGTCCCGACGCTCCTGTACGTTTTTGCTGCCGAGTCGATGGTGGGCATCTTTCCTGACTCCCCGCGCTGGCTATGGGCGCTGATCTTTGTGGCGGTCAACACCGTCGTTAATCTGCTCGGCATCAGCTCGATCAAACGGATGAACCGCATCTTCCTGGCAATTGAACTCATCTTTGTCGTCATTTTCGTCGTGATCGCCGTTAATGCCCTGGCCACAAACGCTGTTCCGGGCGCCGAACTGACCATGAACCCGATCTGGGACGCAACCAAGGTGACGGGTCCGCTGATCGCCTCGGCCCTGTCCATAGCGGTCTTGAGTTTCCTCGGGTTTGACGGCATTTCCACCATGTCTGAGGAAGCCACCGGCGGCCGCAACGCTGCCGGACGGGCCATGATCATGGCGCTGTTCCTGGTGGCGTTCCTGTTCATCCTGCAGACCTGGCTGGCCAGCGCCCTGGCAGGCGGCCGGGAATCATTCAACGATGACGAGGTCGGCAATGCCTTCTTTACGATCGTCGCGGCCGCCTCGAACAGCGGCTGGATGACGGCGTTCTTTGTGGTGAACGTCCTCGCTATCGGAGTGGCGAACGCCATGGCCGCACAGGCCGCCACCTCGCGGCTGCTGTACTCGATGAGCCGCGACCGTCAACTGCCCCGGTTCCTGTCCCGGATTGACAGCCGGCAGGTTCCCCGCAACGCCATCATCCTGGTGTCCGCCATCTCGGCGGTCCTCGTCTTGTTCTTTGTGGGACAGATTGACGTCATCTCCGCGCTGGTGAACTTCGGCGCACTTTTCGGTTTTATGCTCCTGCACCTGTCGGTCATTTTTCACTACATCGTGCATCAGAAGTCGAAAAACTATGTGCTCCATCTTCTGGTGCCGGTCCTGGGCTTCCTGATCATTGGCTATGTGCTGCTCAACGCGGCTCCGGAGGCAAAAATCGGCGGCGCCATCTGGCTCGCAGTAGGAGCCGGAGTCTTCGCATACTACAAATACACCGGCCGGACACCTGACCTCAGCGAAGAGAACAACGGCGCGCCGGAGTTGTCCATGAGCGCAACGGAGTCCCAGCGATGACCGCCAGCGCTGAACATTTCCTCGACAAATCCCAAGGGAAGTTCTCGTTCTCCGGAAGGGAAGAACCTGCGCTGCGAATCGCCCCCGGAACCGGTGAACGGATCGCGTTCGAGACCAGCGACGCCGTCTACGCGGAACTGCACGTTCATCACGACCTTGACCGGCTCACCGTTGGCATCAATCCCGTCACCGGACCGGTCTTCGTGGACGGAGCGGAGCCGGGCGACGCCCTGATCGTCACGATTCACGAGATCCTGCTCAACGACTGCGGCTGGTCCGTCAGCCTGCCGGGAACGGGGGCACTGCGCCACGTGATGGGCCGAGAGATGTTCACCAGGCGGATCCCGATCGACGCTGACGGAGTGCACGTAACCGACCGGCACGTCTTCGATGCCCGGCCGATGATCGGCTGCATCGGCACAGCACCGGCAGAGGGGGAAAACTCCACAGTCATGCCAAGCTTCGCCGGCGGCGGGAACATGGACCTCACCGGGTGCCGGCCAGGCTCGAAGGTGTATCTGCCGGTCATGGTGGAAGGCGCGTACCTCTCGATCGGAGACATCCATGCCCTGATGGCCGAAGGCGAGTCGTCATTCGTGGCCATCGAGGCCGAGGGAACAGCCGTGATCAGCATTGAGCTGGCAAAAGACATGAACCTCCGCGCCCCCCGGATCGAGACCGGTGAGGAATGGATCTTCGTCGGCCTGGGCAACCCAGTCCAGGAAAGCATCACCCGCGGCTACGAAGACATGTTCCACTTCCTCGTCAAGGACCACGGCTGGGAGCGGGAAGACGCCTACGCCGTGCTCAGTGCAGTCGGCGACTCCCGTCTCGGCGGACCGACGGGATCATCGGCGCCGGACCCGCTCCACCCGTTCACCCCCGTGGGGGCAGTCACGGTGCACCGCCTGCCCAAGAGTGTGCTGACGCCACAGTCCTGAACTGGAGCCGCTCAAAATGGCTGAGCCTGCCGCCTCGCCCCGGCAGGCTCAGCTTCCCAGCGGCTCAGGCGGGGTAAGCCTCCGAAAGGGCTCAAGCCGGGATTCAAATTCGGCGCGGTCCTCCGCTGCCAAAAGGCCGTTGGCCCCGTACCCCAGCGCCAGCGTATTGAGCTGCCACGGCGATCCTTCGGGCTGCTGGAGCCGTTCCTTGAAGGTGCCGCTGGTGTCCTTTGAAAGGTCCTGAAACCTGAAGGACAGCCACTGACCTGCCCGCCCAAGCGCCACCCCGGAAACAATAACCTGCTCCTCCGGGGTCAGACCGCCAAGGTCCCGGGTCCGGTCCGCTGCAGACCAGCCCTCCAGGGCGTTGGTTGTCGGCGTCCCATAGCCGTACCGGCCACTGACCTCCCCGATGATGCCAATTGCCCGCTGCTTTTCTTCCCACGCCTGCGGCACTGTGGTGCTCTGGGATTCGGGACCGTTCACGTTAGTAAGGAGTGATTGGCCTCCGTAGTTATTCTCGATCGGCCGCTGAAACGGACTGCCGCCGGCTTCGTCGCCCGCAGGGGACCATTCAAGCTGGAATTCCTCCGACAGGGCGGCCCTGATCTCGGCAACCATGGCCTGCCCCGCGTCGAAGCCCTCCTGCGGTGTGGGGCCGTCCAGGATCTGCCGGGAATCGACGCCGGCGACACCGGGGTACTCACGCCAGTAGACGGTGCGCTCAGCACCGTCGGCCCCTGCGTCCACTGTCGTCCGCCCGATGGCGCTCTCGAACATGTGCTGCAGGATGGTGGCAGCGGGAACCGCGACTATCCCGGCAACAGCGAAGAGTGCCGCCAGGATCCACAATCGACGGGACCAGCGGAACGTCAACTGTGACATCTAACCGCACCCCCATACAGTAGTTGCCACGACACTACAGGAGACCGGCGTATCCGTCGGACCCACGATTACCAGTCGTGGACCGTTCCGTCGACGAGGCGGTTGTAGGGCAGGTAGGCCTGCTGGTAGGGGTAGGCCGCGGCGGCTTCCTCATTGAACTCCACGCCGATGCCGGGCGTGTCGCCGGGGTGCAGGTACCCGTCCACGAAGGTCATGGATTGTTCGAAGACCTCGTTCGTTTTGTCCGAGTGCTGCATGTATTCCTGGATGCCGTAGTTGTGGATCGCCAGGCCCACATGCAGCTGCGCGGCGAAACCCACCGGGGAAATATCCGTCGGCCCGTGGAAACCGGACTTGATCTGGTACTGCGCGGCGAAATCCATCACCTTCTTCAGTGGCGAGATCCCGCCGAAGTGCGTCGAGGCGGCCCGGACATAGTCGATCAGCTGTTCCTTGATCAGCGTCTGGAAGTCAAAGACGGTATTGAAGATTTCCCCGATCGCCAGCGGCGTTGTGGTGTGGGAACGGACAAGGCGCAAGGCCTCCTGGTTCTCGGCCGGGGTGCAGTCCTCCAGCCAGAACAAGTCATAGGGCTCCAGCGCCTTGCCCAGTTTCGCGGCCTGGATCGGGGTCATCCGGTGGTGCCCGTCGTGCAGCAGCGGCAGCTCCGGCCCGAATTCATTCCGCACCGCTTCGAACACCGTCGGCAGGTGCCGCAGGTACGCTCGGGTGTCCCAGTCCTCCTCCGCCGGGAACGCCCCGCGACCGGCAGGCTCATAGTCATACCGCTCCCCCGAGGCTTGTGCCTGCGCCGCTACGCCGTACACGGCCTTGATCCCTGGCACCGCGGTCTGGATCCGCACCGACTTGTAACCCAGCTCCAGATGTTCCCGGACCGAATCAAACAACGCGGGCAGGTCCGCCCCGGAGGCATGCCCGTAGGCGCGCAGCCCGTGACGGGACGCCCCGCCGAGCAGCTGGTAGACCGGCATCCCGGCGAGCTTGCCCTTGATATCCCACAACGCCATGTCCACCGCCGCGATCGCCGCCATCGTCACCGGACCGCGCCGCCAGTACGAGGACCGGTACAGGAACTGCCAGGTGTCCTCGATCCGGTGCGGGTCCTTGCCGATCAGCAGCTGCGCAACGTGTTCCTTCAGGTATGCGGCCACCGCGAGCTCGCGGCCGTTCAGGGTCGCATCCCCAATCCCGGTCACACCGTCCTCCGTGGTGATCCGCAACGTGACGAAGTTACGGGACGGGCTGGTCACAAAGACTTCAGCGGCAATGATTTTCACAGTGGGTCCAGGCTTTCTGAGTCGGTTTGACGTTGGGGGTTGAGGCGGCGGTGCCGGCCCTAGCGTTGAGTCGTTCCGCTGGGTGCGGTCCCCAACAGTTCCAGTTCGCCCCGGTAGGGCAGGCCTTCCCAGTCGCCGGCAGTGCTGACCGCGAAGGCGCCCGTCAGGGCGCCGCGCCGCAGGCGGCCGGCGACGTCCTCGCCGTCGAGCAGGGCGGAGAGGTACCCCGCAGTGAAAGCGTCACCGGCTCCCACCGTGTCGATGCTGGTGACCTGCACGGCGGGCGTTTCCCAGCGGCCCGCCGCGGTGTGGACCCCGGCACCGGCCGCGCCCCGCTTGACCACAACCTCCCGCACGCCCCGGGCCAGCAGTTCCGCGGCCATCGCCGCTTCGGCGTCGTCGGCCGCGCCGGAATACCCATGGCCGGAGGCGACCAGGCCGAGTTCATCGTCGGATGCGATCAGGATGGTGGCGTGCCGGGCCAGCGGGGTGAGGACTGCGCGCGCCTCTTCCCGGGACCAGAGCTTGCCCCGGTAGTTGACGTCGAGGGACACCTCCAGGCCTTCGCCGGCGGCCCGGGCGGCCGCATACTCGACGGCCTGCCGTGCCTCCGGGCTGAGGGCTGCGGTGATCCCGGTGAGGTGCAGGACCCGGGTACCGGTCCGGAGGGCCGCGTCGACGTCGGCCCGGCAGAGCGTGGATCCGGCGGAACCGGTGCGGTAGTAAAAGGCCCGGCTGACGTCGGCGGTGCGTTGTTCGAGGAACATCACCCCGGTGCCGCGGCTGCCGTGCTCCCGGTAGTGCACCCCGATGCCCTCGCTGCGCAACTGCCGGAGGATGAACTCACCATGCGGGTCGGCGCCGAGCACGCCGGCCCAGGCCACCCGGTGGCCGAGCCGTGCGGCGCCGACGGCCACATTCGACTCCGCCCCGGCGACGTGCATGCCGAGGGTTCCGCCAGCGGACAGCGGTCCGGCGGAGCGCAGCGACACCATCGATTCACCAAAAGTCAGCAAATCAACGGCCGGCAGCCCGGCTTCAGCGCTCACTGCGGACCCTTCGCGGTGCTGCGCAGCCCATAGTCGGCGGCCAGCGCCACAAAGTCCCGGGCCCGCGCCCGCATCGGCGCCAGCTCGCCGCCTGAACCGGTGTCACCGAAGAGCGGTCCGCCCAGGCCAACGGCGACGGCGCCCGCCTGCCAGTAGCCGGACGCCTGCTCCAGCCCCACCCCGCCGACGGCGATAAACGGGATGCCGGGAAACGGGTCCCGCAGGGCTTTGAGGTAGCCCGGTCCGCCGATGGAGGCGGGAAAAAGCTTCACGGCTGTGGCTCCCCGGGTCATGGCCTCGTAGGCCTCGGTCGGGGTCAGTGCCCCGGCCAGGACTGGGATGCCCCGGGCCGCGGAGACGGCGATGGACTCGGCCAGCGCCGGGGTCACAGTGAACTGGCCACCGGCCGCCGCCACGTCATCCACTTCCTGCGCGGTCAACACGGTGCCGGCCCCAACGAAGCAGCCTGCCGGCGCGGCGGCGCGGACTGCGCTGATCGCCTCGAGCGCGTCCGGTGTGGTCAGGGCAATTTCGACGTAACGGAAGCCCTCTTCCATGGCCGCCAGCGCCGCCGCTGCCGCGGCGCGGCCGTCAGTGCCGCGCACAATGGCGACGAGCCTGGTTTCCTGGATTCCGGCCAGCAGGCTCTGGGAGGTCAGGACATTGCTGGGGTTCACGGTCATGTTGTTCACCATTCTGCGAAGGCTCCGTCGGGGTGGCGCCAGACGGGTCCGCGCCAGGCGTGGCCGCGTTTGTCCGCGGCGCGGACCACTGCCTCGTCGATTTCGATCCCGAGGCCCGGGCCGGTCAAGCGTTCGATGTGCCCGTCCACGAATTTAAGCGGGGATTTGTCCAGGACATAGTCCAGGACTTCGGCGCCCTGGTTGTAGTGGATTCCGATGCTTTGTTCCTGGATCAGGAAGTTGGGCGTGGCGAAGCCCACCTGCAGGCAGGCGGCCAAGGCCAGCGGACCGAGCGGGCAGTGCGGGGCCAGCTGGACCTCGAAGATTTCGGCGAGCGAGGCAATCTTGCGGACCTCGGTGATGCCGCCCGCGTGCGAGAGGTCCGGCTGGGCCACGGCGATGCCCGCCTGCAGCGCGGGCAGGAATTCCTGCCGGCTGTAGAGCCGCTCTCCGGTGGAGACCGGCGTCGTCGTCGACGAGGTGAATTCGCGCAGCAGGTGGGTATTCTCCGGAACCACCGGTTCCTCCAGGAAAAACGGCCGGTACGGTTCCAGCAGCGGCGCCACCCGCCGGGCGTTGGCCAGGCTGAAGCGGCCGTGGAAGTCGACAGCGACATCGCGGTGGTCCCCGAGGACCTCGCGGGCGGCGGCAACCCGGCGGACAACGCCGTCGAGCTCCGCCACCGAGGCAATGGGGCTCATCCGGCCGCTGGCATTCATCTTGACGGCGGTGAGACCGACCTCCAGCTGCGCGCTGATCTGGTCGGCCACCTCGTTGGGCTCGTCACCACCCACCCAGCCGTACATCCGGATCCGGTCGCGGACGTGGCCGCCCAGGAGCTGGTGCACCGGTGTGTTGAAGTGCTTGCCGGCGATATCCCACAGGGCCTGGTCCAGCCCGGACACAGCACTGGCGAGGATGGGTCCGCCACGGTAGAAGGAACCTTTCGTCATGACCTGCCAGTGGTCTTCGATCCGGAGCGCATCGTTGCCGATCAGCAGCTCGGAGAGCTGGTCGACGGCGGTGCGGACCGTTTCGCTGCGGCCCTCGCAGCTGGCCTCGCCCCAGCCGACGATCCCGGACTCAGTCTCGATCCGGACGAACAGCCAGCGCGGCGCGACCAGGAAGGTTTCAATCCTGTTGATGAGTGTCATGTGCCCGCTACCCTTTGGTCGCGCCGGCGGTCATGCCGGAGACGATGTATTTCTGCGTGAACAAGGCAATGACCATGATCGGGATCGTGACCACCATGGCGGCCGCCATCAGCCCGCCCCAATCGATCGAGGCGTAAGAGACGAAGTCGAAGATCGCGACCGGGAGCGTCTTGGTTTTGGACCCGGACAGTACGAGGGCAAACATAAAGTTGTTCCACGAAAAGATGAAGGACAGGATCCCTGCAGTAGCCATGCCGGCCACGGAGAGCGGCAAGGTGATGCGGCGGAAAGCTCCGATCGGGGTGAGCCCGTCCACCTGGGCCGATTCCTCGAGTTCCAGCGGAAGGGAATCGAAGTAGCTCATCATGATGTAGACGATCAGCGGGAGCGCGACGAACATGTGGCTCAGAATCAGCACTTCAAATCCGCCCACCATCTTCAGGTTGGAGAAGACGTAGTACCAGGGCACCAGCAGGGAGACGCCCGGAATCACGCGGGCCATCAGGACCACCAGGGCCGAACGGTGCATCGTGAAGCGGCTCATGGCATAGGCGGCAGGGACGCCGAGCACCAGCGAGAAGGCGGTGGAAACGAAGGCCACCCAGAAGCTGTTGATGATAAAGACGAAGTAGTTGTTCCGCTCCAGCACGTTCGCGTAGTTCTCGGTGGTCGGGGTGAAAAAGAAGGACTTCCCCGTGTCGTAGATGTCCACGTTGGTCTTGAATGAGGCCAGCAGCATCCAGAACAGCGGCGCGACCAGGAACAACACCACCGCCACGAGGGCGACCACGCGGAAGACCTTGTAGGCGCGGGGGCCGCGGGCTTTCCGGCGGCGCGGAGCCGGGGCAGGCCGCGCGGCGGGGATTTTGGATTCGGTCTGTACGGTCATTTGTTTGCCGCCTTCTTGCGCATGGTGAGCAGCCACATGGTGCCGATGATGATCATAAAGAACAGGATCAACACCGCGGAGGAGAGGCCGTACTGGTTGTAATCGAAGCTCAGCCCGTAGGCGTAGACGTTCAGGGTCTCTACCTCGTGGAATGAACCGCCGCCTTTGCCTTTGGTGGCATAGAGGATGTCGAAGGTCTTGAGGGCGTCGATGCCGCGCAGCAGGATGGCGACGATCACCGTCGGCAACATCAGCGGAAGGGTGATGTAAAAGAAGCGCTGGAAGGCGTTGGCGCCGTCCATCCTGGCGGCCTCATCGGGTTCCTCGGACAGCGAGGTCAGGCCGGCGAGAAGGATCAGCACCACCATGGGGGTCCACTGCCACACGTCCATAAAGATCGTGGTGCCAAGGGCCGTGTCCTGGCCGGAGAGCCAAGGCTGGGCCGGAATGCCGATCAGTCCGAGAAGCTGGTTGGCGAAGCCGATGTTGGGATCGAAGATCAACCGCCACATCATGCCGACCGCCACCGGGGTTGCGACGAGCGGCAGGAGAATGGCCACCCGGACCCACTTTTCGCCGCGGAACGGCCGCCACAGCAGCAACGCGATGCACATGCCCAGAACCACTTCGCAGGCCAGGGCCACTCCGGTGAAGGACATGGTGCGGCCGACGGCGGGCCAGAACCGGTCGACGTCGGAGAGGACCGTGATGTAGTTCTGCAGGCCAATGAACTCAGAGGCTGCGCGGACGGATCCCTGGGAGTCGGTCAGGCTCAGGAACAGCGTCCAGGCCAGGGGGAAAACGATCAGGACGCCGACGAAGATCATGGCGGGGGCCGCGAAGAGCCACTTGCGGTGCCGGTTGGCCCAGGCGGAAAAGTTCGCGCGCGGACCCGGCGGGCGGCCGGCGCTGCGGGCCGGTGCGCTGCGGGGAGGGTTCAGTACAGACATGGTTCACCTAAGGAGTTGGGGGTGAAGTGAGAAGCTGGCACCGGCGGAACGGCAGCGGACCGCCGTTCCGCCGGTGCTGTGCAGGGCGACCAGTACGAGATGCGCCCCGGTGTGCTACTTCTTTTCGGTATCCAGGAATTTCTGGAAGTCGTCGTTGGCGGCATCGGCCGCAGCGGGGACGTCGGCTCCGGTGATGGAGGAGACAATCGGCCCGCCGACAATTTCGCGGGCCTTGCCTACCGTGATGACCTCGGGCCGGTCGTGGCCGACGCCGTTCTTGGCGCTCGCGGAGATAGCCTCGGCCAGATCCTTCGGGTACGTGGACGTTCCGGCCGGGTCGGCCCAGACCGAACTGCGGGGTCCGGGAACGCCGGCCTTCTGCGCGGCCAGGGTGCGTTCCTTGCTCGTGGCCCACTGGATGAACTTCCAGGCGTTGTCCTGATTGCTTGAAGCCTGGTTCACGGCAAGGCCCCACGACGGGATGTTGTACGGCTTGGAACCGGCAGGGCCTGCGGGCAGCGCAGCAAAACCGACCGTGTCGGAAACCTTGGACTTGGCCGGGTCGGTGGCGTTCTTGTACAGGGAGTCGGCCTCGGTGTAGAACGCGGCCTTGCCCTGGGTGAAGATGGCCATCGCTTCGGGCCAGCTCATATCGGTGCTGACGTTGGCCGGGCCGTAGTTCTTGATCAGGCCGCCGTAGTACTCATAGGCCTTTTTGGCAGCGTCGGAGTTGATGGCGGATTTGCCGCTGGCATCCGTGAAGTCGCCGCCGAAGCTGTACAGGAAGCTGGAGAACTGGGTGACGGCCGCGGACTTGCCGGTCCGGGCGACAAAACCTGCCGTGTCCGGTGTGGCGGCTTTGATGGCCTTGGCGGCCGCTTCGAGCTCTTCCATGGTCTTGGGCACCTCAAGGCCGGCGGCCTGCAGCAGGTCCTTGCGGTAGTAGAGCACTTCGCGTTCGGTGATAATCGGGACGCCGACGACCTTGCCGTCGGCTGTAGTGGCCTTGACCGGGCCCTCCTGGTAGTCCTTCCAGTCCCAGCTGGCGTCCGCGGAGACCTTGGACGTCAGGTCGGCGAGGTAACCGTTCTTCGCGAACGCCTTGCCCTCCTGCAGGGGGCGGTACATCATAACGTCGATCTCGTCGCTGCCGGCGTTGAGCTTGACGTTGTACTGGTCTGAAAGCTGGTCTTCGCCGAGCTGGGTCAGCTCAACTTTGAGGCCGCTGGACTTCTCGAATTCCGGAATCGCCGCCTTGATGCCTTCGGTCCAGACGTGGTTCGCGAGGGTCACCCGGACGGTGCCGGACGCTTTGGCATCGCTGCTGCCGCTGGCTCCGCCACAGGCGGTGAGGCCCAGAGACAGCGCAGCTGCGACAGCCGCGTACTGCATGATCGAACGTCGCTTCATTACGACTCCCTTGGTTCATTTAGGGCTGGGCGTCACTGTCCAGCCGGCCGCAAATGCATCTTTACATCTGCTCTGGAAGCGATCTTAGGGAAATAAAGCAGACTTAAACAACCCCTTGCGCCTTATCGGTATGATTTATTTATGAAAACCCCAAAGGCGGAGTTCCCGGCCGACCTGCATTCCGTGCTGGTCCAGAATCTGGGACTTGCCATTGCCGAGGGGACCCTGGTGCCACACTCGATCCTGCGCCTGGACGAACTTGAGGCCCAGTACGGGGTGTCCCGCTCGGTGGTTCGGGAAGCCACGCGGGTCCTTTCCTCCAAGGGGATGCTGGAATCGCGGCGGCGGCTGGGGACTGTAGTCCAGCCGGAAGAGTCCTGGAACGCTTACGATCCGCAGGTGATCCGGTGGCGGCTGGCCTCCTCCAAGCGGCTGGAGCAGTTGCAGGCGCTGAACGAACTGCGCGGCGCCATCGAACCACATGCTGCCCGGCTGGCCGCCGAACGCGCCTCCTGGGATACCGGCAGCGACCTGGTTTCCGAAGCGGCCCGGCTCTGGGCCGCGGGCCAGCAGGGAGACCAGGACGAGTTCCTGCGCCTGGACATCGAATTTCACGCGGCAGTACTTCGAGCCTCCGGGAATCCGATGTTTTCCCAGCTGCACAACCTTGTCACGGAGGTTTTGACCGGCCGCACCCAGCATGGACTGATGCCACATCTGCCGCAGCACGAGGCCCTGCAGCTGCATGTGGACGTAGCCAGCGCCATTCAGCGCGGCGAGGCGGACGTCGCTCACGCGGCTATGAGCCGAATCGTGGAGCAGTCCTCCGAGGAAATGAGTTACATCTGGTCCAGCAACCAGCAGCCTGCCGGCCCGGCACCGGCCCCCGCAACACAACGCGGGGCCACCGAGGGCTCATCCCCGGTGGTGGGATAGGCCCGCGGTGACCCCGCGTCGTTGACGCTAGCGGCCGCCCTCGATCTTCCGGCTCCGCTGTTCCTGTGCCATCGGCCCGTACGGGTAGACTCCGACGCGCGGGCGGCTCACCTCGCTGAGGCGCATCAGTTCGCCCTCAGTCAGCCGCAGGTCGGCCGCCGCGAGGTTGTCGGCAAGCTGTTTGGTGCTGCGGGCGCCCAGGATCACCGACGTCACGGCCGGCTGGTCCGCCAGCCAGGCCAAGGCCACCTGGGCGGCACTGGCCTCGTGCCGGCCGGCGATCTCATGCACTGCCTCCACGATTTCCCAGGTGCGAGGGTCCGCGTTCCTGGCCTTCCAGGCCTCCATGCCCCGTTCCGGATTTTCGCCCAGCCGGGTGGCACCCGCGGGCGGCTCGTCCTTCTTGTATTTGCCCGAGAGCCAGCCGCCGCCCAGCGGGGACCACGGCAGCAGGCCGATCCCGGCGTCGAGCGAAGCAGGAACGATCTCGGACTCGATCTCACGGACCAGCAGGCTGTACTGCGGCTGCAGCGTCACCGGGGCGCTGAAGCCAAGGGCCTTCGCCAGATGCACTGCCTTCGTCAGCTGCCAGCCAAGGAAGTTCGAGAACCCGTAGTAGGCTATCTTGCCGCTGCTGACGGCGTCGTGCAGGAACCTTAAGGTCTCCTCCAACGGAGTGATCGGATCCCAGGCATGCAGCTGGTATAGGTCGATCTGCTCCACGCCGAGCCGGCGCAGCGAAGCATCTAGTGCCTGGGTGAGGTGGCGCCGGGAGGTCCCGACGTCGTTGGGGGCGGCCCCCATCGGAAACCGGCCCTTGGTGGCCACGACGGCCCGGTCCCGGACCTCGGTCCGGTCCGCGAGCCACCGTCCCACAATCTCCTCAGAGACCCCGGAGCTGTAGACGTCCGCGGTGTCAATGAAGTTTCCGCCGGCCGCGAAGTAGTCGTCAAGGATCGTGCGTGACTGCTCCTCTGTGGCCTCGGCGCCAAAGGTCATGGTGCCCAGCGCGTAGGTGGAGACGACGGCGCCGCTGCCGCCCAGGGTGCGGTATTTCATGGAACTCCTTAGTGGAAAGTGAATGAATGCAGCTGATTCAGTCTTCGGTGGGGGTGGTCCGCTCGGGGTGGTAATCGCGCCAGCTGTGCTCAGGGGCGTAACCCAGGAGCCGCTTGGCCTTCTCGATCGAGAGCATGGTTTCGTGTTCGCCGAGTTCCTTGACCACCGTGACGTCCGGGAACACTTCCGCGGCGAGGCTGGCACTGGAGCGGCCCATCACGGTGTCCTCGTTGGCGATGATAAACGCCTCGAACCCGGGCTTGCCGTGCTCCAGGGCGCGCGCCACGGCCTGCGCACCGTCCCGGCCGTCAATGTAACCCCAAAGATTCCACTTGCGCAGGGACGCATCGTGGTCGAACGAAGGAAACTCCTCGTAGTCCTCCGGGTCCATCACGTTGGAGAACCGCAGGCCCGTGATGCTCAGCTCCGGGTCCCAGCGGGTCAGCTGGATGGCCATCTGCTCTTCGAGGTGCTTGACCAAGGAGTAGGTACTCTCGGGCCGCGCCGGGTATTCCTCGTCCACCGGGATATAGGGAGGGTCGACGTCGAACGGCAAACCCAATACCGTCTCGCTGGAGGCGTAAACAATTTTCTTGATCCCGGCCCGGCGGGCTGCTTGGAACACGTTGTAGCTGGACTGCATGTTGTTCTCGAACGTCGCCGCGTCGGGGGCGAGTCCGGGAGCCGGGATGGCGGCCAGGTGCACCACCGCGTCGAAGCCGGCGTGACGGTCCTCCAGGCCCAGGAAAACATCCACGACCTGACCATAGTTGCGCAGGTCCACCTCGGTGAAGTCCCGGCCGCGGGCACCGACCCGGTCCAGGCTGGTCACCTCATGACCGTCCTCGCTCAGTCTCCGGACTACGCTCCGTCCCAGTTTTCCGCTTCCTCCGGTAACAGCAACTCGCATCAAGATCTCCTCTGGTGGTCTTCGTCACTCCACCCTAAAGGCGGTAAAGAGTGCTGCCCAGCCCCCGTGGCAGGCCCTGTGCGTCCTAGGAAGATCCAGTCCCCCTCACCTGCCCGGCCACGGACCGCCAGCAGGGCCGCCGTGACTTTCGGCCCTAGGCACTCCGCCAGACCGGGAGCAGGCTGGGGCCATGAACGGTGATCAGCGCGTAGTCGTGGGCGTGGACGGTTCGGATTTCTCGACGGCGGCGCTCCGGCTCGCCGGCCGTATGGCCAGGGGCCTGGATGCGCCCTTGGCGGTCGTGACCTGCCTGGGCACCTCGGATCTCTTTCTGGCATCCCACCTGCCCGAAGAGAGCTCCCCTACGACCACCCAACTCGAAGAGACGGCCAAGCGGCTCGTTGACGAAGCCCTGGAGCGTGCCTTTGGCACCGACCTGCCGGAAGGCCTGAGCCGGACCGTGAAGTTCGGCGCCCCGGCCAAGGTCCTCGTGGCGGAGAGCCGGAACGCCCAGCTCCTGGTGGTCGGCCGCCGCGGCCGCGGTGGCTTCCTTGCACAGGTGATGGGATCAGTCAGCGGCGCCTGCGCGGCCCATGCCCATTGCCCGGTGCTGGTGGTCGGTCAGGACCCGGACAAGGACCAGGCGGGAAGATGAACCACAGCCAGTGGCCGGTCCGGGCACTCTGGATGGTCATTGGCTTGCTGACCGTCACTGCCGCGGTGGCCGGGCTGGTCTTCCCGGACATCTACCGGGGCGTCGTGGCAGCGGACCTGCTTCCCGGCGCCGTATCGCAGGACCTGATGTCAGGTGTTGCGGGCATCGCCCTGATCGTCCTGGCGCTGACAGTGCGTCGGGAGCAGACCAAGGCGCGGCTCGTGGCTCTGGGAATCTTGGGCTACCTGTTCTACGCCTACGGCATCTACTCCATCGAGCGGACCTACAACGGCTTTTACCTCGTGTATCTCGCCATCTTTGCGTTGTCTTTCTGGGGGGTGCTCTACACCGCAAATGAGGTCAGGGCGGAGGGGCCAAAGCGGGTCCGTGTGCCTGCGGGCATCCGCAGGCTTTCCGCCACGGGCGCGCTCCTGCAGCCGCTGATCTTTTATCCGCTGTGGATTGCCATGCTGCTGCCGCTGATGCGCACCCGCGAGCAGATCGATTCACTCTATTCCGTGTTCGTCCTTGACCTGTGCTTCATCATGCCCGCGTTCCTGATCCTCGCCGTCCTGACGTTCCGCGGCCGCTGGCCGGGTCTGGTCTTTATGCCCGCGCTGTTCCTGCTCGGCTTCACGCTCATTTTCTCCCTGGCCCTGGGGGAGCTGTTCAAACCGCTGTTTAAGCTCCCAGTGTCGGCGGCGTCCCTCTGGTCCTCGGTGCTGTTGTCTGCCCTGTTCCTGGTACTGGGAGTGCTGCACCTGTGGAAACTCGAGCTGAATCCCGGCGGCGTCGGCAGGCGCAACCGGGGCAGCCGCCCCGTCGGGCAGCATACCGGCGCCGGCACAGTTTCCGGCCCTGAAGGTTAGCAGCGGTGGCCCGGCTGGAGATTCCGGCGGTGGAGCGTCCCCTTGCTGGTGCTCCTCGTCACCTCCGCAATCGCGCGGTGGCGCCGCCGGTAAAGCCTTTGGAAGGCCGCGCCCCGTGAGCCGGCTCGCCTGCTCCTTCCGGTTCCGCGGTCCAGTGGCCGCCCTGGCCGCGGCCGCCGCCGCTGCCGGCTATGTCCTCGCCGTCCGGCCCCGGCTGCTGCATTGGGGGGCGACGGCCCAGGAATCAGCTGCCGCGCTTCCCGGCGACGAGATCGTCCCGATGCCGCGGATGCAGAGTACGCGTGCCGTCACCGTCCACGCTCCTGCTGCGGACCTCTGGCCCTGGCTCGTCCAGCTGGGTGCGGGACGAGGAGGCATGTATAGCTACGACCTGCTCGAAAACGCGGCAGGCCTTGGTATGCACAGTGCGGACCGGGTCCTTCCCGAATACCAGCGGCTCGCCGTCGGCGACGTCATCCCGCTGGGCCCGGGCACGGGGATTCCGGTCCGGAGGCTGGAGCCCGGATCCGTGCTGGGCCTCGGCGGAACCATGGACCCGCGCACCGGAAAAATCATCTCCTCCGCCGGGGCAGCTGCAGGCCTGCGGCTGGAGCTCGGCTGGTCATTTGTGCTGCATCCCGTCGATGCGCACACCACACGGCTGCTGTCCCGGACGCGGTACGACTATTCCCCGCTTCCTATGGGGCTGATCCTCCGGCCAGTGCTGGAACCCCTGCAGTTCCTCATGGAGCGGCGTATGCTCCTGGGCATCAAGTCCCGGGCCGAGGGCCTCGGCCGCCAGCCCAGCCGCGTGCGGCGCCCGTGACCTTGTGCCCTACCCCGTCGGAAGGTGCCGGCATAGCCTCGAACTTGCCGGGCAGCCTTCAGCCGCCCGCCGTGTTCCGGGGAGGCAAACGGTGAAATCAGCACGAACAAGCATCATCGTGGGAATCGCGCTGATGGCGTCCGGATTCCTACTTTTGTTGGACCTGCTCGGCTACCTCGACAGCGCTGCTCTGGTGTGGCCGCTCTTCTTTGCGGCGGCCGGGGTCGTTTTTGTCGTTGTGTTCTTCCGCAGCCGGGGTAACTGGTGGGCTGCCATTCCCGGTTCGGTATTCCTGGGCCTTGCCTCGGTTACCCTGGTCACCCAGCTTTGGCCGGGGCGGGCCGGAACTTGGGCCGGGGCTTTCCTTTTCCTGTTTATGGGCGCAGGATTCGGCGCTGTTTACCTGCGCGAGCGCTCCAACTGGTGGGCGCTCATCCCCGGCGGCGTGATGCTGACGCTTGCCCTCGTGGTGGCACTCCCGCAATCCTGGCAAGGCATGCCGGTGGCCGCGGTGCTCTTCCTGGGCCTCGCCGCTACATTCGCGGGACTTTCCCTGGTTCCCGTCCAAGCCGGGCCCGGCCTGGCCCGGCAGGCAGCCGCAGCCGGCCGGGCCGGGTCTGCAGAATCAGCGAGGATGAAGTGGCCGCTGATACCGGCCGCGGTCCTGGCCGTGCTGGGTGTCGTCTTCGCCGTGCAGGCTACGGCGCTGCTTACCGCGAGCGAGTTCTTTGTCCCGGTGTTCTTAGTGCTCGCCGGTGTGGCGCTGCTGGTCTACGCCTTCCGGCACCGTTCCGGCGGCCGCCATGGGGTGCGTGGGGCCTGACCGTATCAGCCTTCTCCTGCCAGTTCGGCTATGGCCGCACGCAGGCGGGTGCCGGCGTCGTCCGCAACGTCGCGGACTGCCGGGGTAGCGCTGAGCTGGACCATGGTTTGCGGGTCGATGGCATCGACAGTCGTCGCGGTGGCCCCGGTCCCGCGGCGCACCACCACGTTGCAGGGCAGCAGTGCCCCCATTTCCGGCTCCGCGGCCAGCGCCTTGCTCGCGAGCACCGGGTTGCAGGCGCCGAGGATGACGTAGTCCCCCAGGGCTTCCGCTGCGTCCGCGCCGAGTTTAGCGGCGAAGGTGGCACGCACATCGATTTCCGAGAGTATCCCGAAGCCCTGGGTGGCGAGCGCGGCGCGTGTCTTTGTCACAGTGTCTTCCCAGTTCAGCGGAACGACGGCAGTGTAGGTGTAACTCATTTGGTGGCTCCCGGGGTTTTGGTTTCGGTTGGCAGCAGGTAATCGACGAACCAGTCCCTGGCGAGGATGGCAGCCGCCGCCAGCGTACCGGGTTCCTCAAAAAGGTGGGTGGCGCCCTGCACGACGGCTAACTGGTTCGGACAGCGCATCATGGACTTCGCTTTGCGGTTGAGCGCCAGCACTCCGGAGTCGTAGCTTCCGACAATCAGGAGGGTGGGCGCCCGGACCGCGGAGAGCCGGGGCCCGGCCAGATCGGGCCGGCCCCCGCGGGAGACGACGGCGCCGATCCTGGCGGTTGGTTCGGAGGCGGCCCAAAGCGCAGCTCCGGCACCCGTGCTGGCCCCGAAATAGCCAAGCGAGCAGGACACCGTGTCCGGCCGGCCGGCGAGCCAGTCCGTGGCCGAGGACAGCCGCCGGGCCAACAGCTCGATGTCAAAGACGTTGGCGCGGTTTCGTTCCTCCGCCGGGGTCAGCAGGTCCAGCAGCAAGGTGCCGAGTCCCGCCTGCTGGAGCACCCCGGCCACGAACCGGTTCCGTGGGCTGTGCCGGCTGCTGCCGCTGCCGTGCGCGAACAGCACCACGGCAGCGGAAGGGACCGGCAGGTGCAGCTGGCCCTGGAGTCGAACCCCGCGCGACGGGATTTCGACTTCCGCATCGAACTCCGTGGCGGCTGCCATGCTGGTCCCCGCCGGCGTGCGGGACGCCGGCGGGGAATTCTGCAGTCGCTTGGCTGCGGCGTCGAGCAGTTGCACCACCTCATCGTCTTCGGTGGGGGAGAAATCGCGGTAGTGGTACCCCACCGCGGAGAACTGCTGCGGGGTAGCGAGGCAGATCAGCTCGTCGGGCTCGGTCAGGGCGCGGAGGGTGTCGGCTGGGGCGACCGGGACGGCCAGGATCACCCTCGCGGCCCCAAGCTTCCGGGCGATCCGGCAGGCGACCCTGGCGGTGGACCCGGTAGCGATGCCGTCGTCGACGATCACCGCTATACGCCCGGTAAGGTCCTGCCGGGTCCTGCCCTTCCGGAACCGGGCCACCCTGCTCTCGAGCACCGCCCGCTCGTGGTCTTCAACGGCCTGCAGTTCCGCGTCACTGACCCGGGCGTGGGCCAGCACGTGGTCTTCGAGCACCCGGGCGCCGCCCTCCCCGACCGCTCCCATGGCAAGCTCCGGCTGGTAGGGAAGGCCCAGCTTCCGCACCACAATCACGTCAAGGGGTGCATCGAGGGCGGCGGCGACTTCGGCGGCGACCGGGACTCCGCCGCGGGGCAGGCCCAGGACCACGATGTCCTGGCCCCGCAGATCCGCGAGCCGCCTTCCCAGCTGCCGGCCGGCGTCGACCCTGTCTTCGAAGATGCTCATCAGTGCGGCTTTCCAATCGGGACGTCGGCCGGCGCCTCATCACGGTGTGCACTCCGCAGGCTGGGAAATTAGCCGGTTGGCCGTTCCTCCCACTATCTGTCAGGAGCGCCCGGGGTGTGAGGGCCTTTGGGCCCGGATTCGGCCGCGCCGGCGCCCCGGTCCCCGGTTATGGAGCAAGGGGCCGGCATTTGCGATGCTGAAGCGTGCAGCCCGGCGCGCGATGCGGTGGGTCCGGCCGCGGCGCCGCACCCCAACAGGCGTGGGCGGTCGCTGCAGCGCGGCGCGGGCATAAAACCAGAGTTTGGCCATTTCAACCAGCACCAGGTACACGGCCCCCATGCCCAGCAAGGCGAGAAAAAAGGGGACGGGCAGCGGGTCGAACCCAAGCACGCCGGCCAGCGGCGAGAGCGGCAGGTAGACGCCGAATGCCACTACGCCCAGGGAGGCGCCGACCAGGCCCAGCGACGGCCGGCTTCGGAAGAAAGGCACCCGCCGGGTGCGGATGACAAAGATGATCAGTGTCTGCGTGACGATGGATTCGATAAACCAGCCGGCGCGGAATTCGCCGGGAACGGCATCAAAGACGAACAGCATCAGGGCGAATGTGGCAAAGTCGAACAGCGAACTGATCGGGCCGAAGACGAACATAAAGCGGCGGATAAAGCCAATATCCCAGCGCGACGGCGCCACGAGTTGTTCCTTGTCCACCCGGTCCCCCGGGATGGCGAGCTGGCCGGCGTCGTAGAGCAGGTTGTTCAGCAGGATCTGCCCCGGCAGCATCGGCAGGAAGCTCAGCACCACCGAGGCCGTCGCGGCGCTGAACATGTTGCCGAAGTTGCTGGAGGTGCCCATCAGGACGTACTTGATGGTGTTGGCGAAGATCCGCCGGCCTTCCATCACTCCTTCGGCCAGGACGCCCAGGTCCTTGTCCAGCAGCACAACGTCGGCGGCATCCTTCGCTACGTCGGTGGCGCTGTCGACAGAGATGCCGATGTCCGCCGCGTGCAGCGCCAGCGCGTCGTTGACGCCGTCGCCCATAAACCCGACCGACCCGCCGCTGCGCCGCAGCAGCCTGATGATCCGTGCCTTCTGTTCGGGCGAGACGCGGGCGAAGATGCTGGCCTCACGCGCGGCAGAGGCCAGTTCCGGATCGGACATGGCTTCGACTTCGGCGCCGGTGAGTGTTCCGCCGGAGGGGACCCCGAGTTCGTCGCAGACTTTTTCCGCCACCTTGGCGTTGTCGCCCGTGGCGATTTTGACCGTAATGCCGAGTTCCGCGAGCCTTTCCAGGGAGGCGCGTGCGGCGGCCTTGGGCCGGTCCAGGAAGATGAGGAAGCCGGCGAGAACCAGGTCCTTTTCGTCGGCGGGACCGATAGCCGTCAGCCCGTCAGCCGCACGGGTGGCGACAGCAACCACCCGTGAGCCGGCGTTGAACTGTTCGTCCAGCATCGCCTGGACGCTGGCCGGGATATCTCCGCAGAGCGCCAGGACGTCTTCGGGGGATCCCTTGGTGACGATGCGGGGCGCGGCGCCGGCTTCGCTGACCAGTATGCTGGTCCGGCGCCGCAGATGGTCGAAGTCGATAACGTCGAGGCGCTTGTACCGGGCGGGCGCGAAGTCAGCGCCCCCTGCGGATGCCCACAGCGCGGCGTCCAACGGATTCAGGCCCACCGGTGAGGCCTGGGATTCGGTGTAGTCGGCTTCGGTGGCAAGCAGCCCCAGGGTCAGCAGCTCGCCGGCGGAGATGCCGGTGCCGGCGGGCAGGGCGGCGGTGAAGCTGATCCGGCCCTCCGTCAGGGTTCCGGTCTTGTCCGTGACCAAAACGTCCATGTCGCCAAGGTCCTCGATGCAGACCAGGCGTTTGACCAGCACCTTGCGTTTGGCCAGCTGCTGGGTTCCGGTGGCAAGGCTCGTGCTCACGATGGCTGGCAGCAGCTGCGGCGTGATCCCGACGGCGATCGCGAGTGAAAACAGCAGCGACTCGATTAACGGCCGTTGCAGGAGCAGGTTTGCGATGAAGATCAGGGATGTGAGGCCGATCGCGACCTGAAGCAACAGGTAGGAAAAGCGCTGGAGGCCCAGCTGGAATTCGGTCTGGGGCTGCCGCTCGCCGAGGCCCAGGGCGATCCGGCCAAATTCGGCCCGCCCGCCGGTGGCGACCACCGCGCCGGTACAGTTACCGGCCTGGATCACGGTCCCCATAAACAGGCACGAGGTCAGGTCCCCCAGCGCCGCAGCGCCGGGGACCGGGGCAGGGTCCTTGGCGACAGGCATCGATTCCCCGGTCAGGATACTTTCATCGCACAGCAGGTCCTTGGCGCTCAGCAGCCGGATATCGGCGGGGATGATCGCGCCCAAAGCCAGGTGCACAACGTCGCCCGGCACCAGGGCAGTGACGTTCACTTCCTGCACGGTTGCGTCGCGGACTACAACGGCACGGTGGGTGACACGGGAGTGCAGGGCCTCCGCGGCGCGTTCGGCCCGGAATTCATTGCTGAACCCGAGACCGACGCTGACCAGCAGGATGACACCGATCACGATCGAGTTCGTGGCGTCGCCAAGGAACAGGGAGAGCCCGGCGGTGACAAGCAGCAGGATCAGGATGGGGCTGCGCAGTTGACGGGCCAGGACGGACCATCCGCTGGCCTGGTGGGTGCGTAACGCGTTCGGTCCCAGCGACACGAGCCGCCGGGCGGCCTCGGTGCTGCTCAGGCCGCTCACGCCTGCTCCAAGCTGCGCCAGGACCTCTTCCACCGGCCGGTGGGCGGCGTCTGCGATGGTGAGGGGCAGGGAACGCGGTTCCCGGATATCGAGATCTGGCATGGAGCTTCCGTTTCAACGTCGGGTTATGTCCTAGGGTACGTCCGGGAGCTTGCCGTTGAGGGCCCAGGACGGTAGCGGGCGCGGTCAGGAATGCGGGCACCGGCTGTATATAATTTCCCGGTACGGTTTTGCAGCAAGCCGGTGGATTGTTCTGCGATCCCGCCGCCTGCATCAGCCACAGCCGCTCCGCTGCACGTGGGGCGCAGACCGTCCGGATCGTGTTGACCTGAGTGAAACGGCACGGCAGTGGCCAGCGAATCGACCGCAGCTTCAATTGACGAAACTTCAACCCACCAGCACCTGCATGAATTGGTGCTTCACAGCTCCGACGTGGAGGAGTTCCTGCGCGAATTGGCGCGGATCTCCGCACGCAGCCTTTCGGAGCCCGGAGACGAGATTCTCTGCGGAATTACCCTTTTCCGGCAGCGGAAGGCAGCGACGGTTGCCAGCAGCAGCCCGGCCGCCCAGTCCATGGACGAAATCCAGTACGCCTTCGGTGACGGCCCCTGCGTGACCGCCTCCCGGGAACAGGAAACCGTGCATATCAGGGATCTCGAGGAGTGCGGGCGCTGGCCACGGTACGCCGAGACCATGCGCGGCCACGGGGTCCGGTCGATCCTGGCGTTGCCCTTCCTGCTCGACGGCGACACGCGGGCCGCGCTCAACCTGTATTCACGCCGGTCCGGAAGGTTCGATGGCAGGGCGATGGACCTGGCCCAGGACTTCGTCAGCCAGACGTCCCTGGCGTTGCGGCTGGCGGTGCGTTTTGCGCACTACAGCGACACTGCCGCGAACCTCAAGGCGACCCTGGAAACACGGACCGGGATCGACGTCGCGGTCGGTATCATCATGGCCCAGAACCGCTGCAGCCAAGCTGAGGCCTTCGAACTGCTCAAGGCTGCTTCCAGCGCGCGCAACGTTAAGCTGCATGCTGTGGCGGCCAGAGTCGTGGAATCGCTCGGCCAGGGTCCGGCCAGGACGCATTTCGAGGTTTAGCCCCCGCGCCGGATCTCCCGGACCAGCCAATCCACGATCATCCGGCTGGCGCCGGAGCTGCTGTCGGCCCTGTGCTGCTGGGCATGCCAGCGCTCGACGTCGTCCGGGCGCCCGCCGCGGGCGGCAAGGTATCCCGTGAAGGGACAGTCCTCAATCTTGTGCGGGTGCGGGGAACCGAGGCGCAGGAATTTCCAGTGGTATGCCAGCGCCCCCAGAGCCGTCCGGACCTGGTGGGGGTATTCCCGCGATTCGAACTCCGCGGTCCATTCGGGTACCTCGGAAGCAGGCATCGGGCGGGCAAGGTGGTAGCCCTGGCCGTACCCCGCGCCCATCACGGCCACCGCCTCGGTCATCCCAAGATCCTCAAGGCCTTCGGCTACGACCGTCATGCCAAAATCCCTGCCGATTTGCACCAGCGTGGCGATTAGGCTTAGTGATTCCAGCGGACTGGTATGCAGTCCGGTGAGCATGTCCCGGTCAATCTTCACCGCCGTGAACGGCAGCATGGACAGCCGCTTCAGGCTGCTGTAGCCAGCTCCCAAATCGTCCATTGCAAGGCCTACACCCAGCTGGACCAGCCTGCTCAGCGGAGCGTGCACCGCGTCCCAGTCCGTCGTTCCGGTTTCGAGCAGTTCCAGGACAAGCCGCTGCGGCGCGATCCCGTGCCGCTGAAGCGACTCTTCAACAAACGTCGGGCAGTCCGGATCCAACAGGGTCGATGGCGCAATGTTAACGGAGACCTTCGCGGAAAGCCCCTCCCCGTCCCAGGCCGGGAGGCAGGCCAACGCCTGGTCCAGTCCAAGCCGGAACAGCCTGTCGGTCTCCGCCTCGCTCAGGTACTGAAGGAACGCTGCCGGCGGCAATACACTGCCATCCACCAGCCTCAGCCGGGCCAGGGCCTCGAAAAGGTAGACGCTGCCGGCGCCGAGGTCCACGGCCGGCTGCATAAACATTTCCAACCCGCCGCCGAACAGCCGTTCCTTCAAGAGGTTCACGGGGCCGCTGCCGGCGCCCGGTTGCACCGGCATGCCGCCGGGGACGCGCGTGCCCGGCAGGGTTCCGGGAGCCACGCGGGCGTCGGCTGCATCCGCGACCAGTTCCCACCAGCTCTCCGGTCCGCCAGCGCGGGTTTTGGCCACATTAAGGGCGGCGTAGGCGCCGCGCAGCAAGGTGCGCGTTTCCGTGCCGTTGCGGGGCGAAGACGCCAGTCCCGCGCTCATGGTCAGGGAAATCCTTTCGCCGGCCGCCGCAAAACTTTCTTCAACGCTGCGGCCGAGGCGTTTGAGCACCCCGTCGAGCGCCGCGGCGGTGTCATCGCCGGCCGCGTATTCCACCACGAGGACAAATTCGTCGCCTCCCATCCGCGCCAAGAACTCCGCCGGCTGGAGGAGAGCCTGCATCCGGGCGGCCCAAGCTGCCAGGATCGCGTCACCGGCACTGTGACCGACGGCGTTGTTCACGTCCTTGAACCGGTCCAGGTCGATCAGCCCGAGGGCGACGGCCGGCCTGACGCCATCGTCGGGGTCCAGCACTTTGGCAAGGTGGGCGTCCAAGGCGGTGCGGTTAGGCAGGCCGGTCAGCTGGTCGTGGGTGGCCTGGAACCGGAGCTGTTCGTGCATTGCCATCCGGGCGTTGATATCGCGCTGCACGCTGACGAAGTGGGTAACCTGGCCGTCCTCATCCAAGAGCGGGGTGACGGTCAGGGCGTTCCAGAACGGCGAGCCGTCCTTGCGGTAGTTGAGGATGTCGCCCCGGAACTGCTCACCGCGGAACAAGGCGTCGCGGATGGCCTTGGCGGTCTCGGGTGCGGTGCCCGGACCTTGGAGGATCCGGCAGTTGTTTCCCAGCACCTCGGCCTCCGCGTAGCCGGTAATAGCACTGAAGGAGCGGCTGGCATGCATGATTCTCTGAGCCGAGTCCGTGATCAGGGAGATCTCGGAGGTGGCTGAGAGCGCCCGCACCAAGAGCTCCGGGGGAACGCCGTCGGCAACGTGCGGCGATCCCGCCGGCTCGGGAGATGCCCTGGGAAGTGGCATGCTGAAAGCCCCTGAAAGGTCAGTCCGGGGTCCGGAATTTGATAAGTCCATTGACAGACTAACCCCCTGCCTCCCGGGGGCGGACCGCTAGTGCCGGCCCCGGCGCGGCTGTTATGTCCAGGACAGTGCGGATTGTGTCCTCGTGAGCCAGGATCCTGAAGTGGCCGGCGTTGTCCAGCCGGATGTTCCGGGCGCCGGGAAGCACACTGCCTTCTGGGATATGCGGATCAAACAGCCCGTAGACCGAGGTGATGCGCTCGTTCACGCGTTCCTCCCTGGACAGCTGCAGGGTCACGGCATTCCGGGGCGAAAAGGCGCGCAGGCTCGGCAGCAGCATAAACGAGGCGTAGCGCGAGCCGGAGAACGGCGAGCAGACCGCCACCATACCCGTGATCCTGCGGTCGGGGTCCAGCTGCATCATCACGAATTTACCGATCAGTCCGCCTTTGCTGTGGGCGACGATCATAGCGTCGGAGAGGTCACGATCCCGGATGTAGCCGGCAATCGCATCCGCGGCCCTGGGCACGGGAAGCCGGTTCCGGTGCAGCAGGGCCAGCACATGCACCGGATGTCCTGCCTTGTGAAGCCGCCGGACCAGCGGCAGCATAAAGCGCCAGTCCTCGTAGATTCCGGGAATCACAACGACGGGCCGGGCCGTCCCGCTGAGGAAATCTTCCGGCCCGGTCCGGGAAGCTGCGCTCCGGACTTGCCGGCCGGCGGCGTAAAGGTAGTCCTGGATCCACCATTGGACCCGCTGCAGGACCCCGCTCATCCGGGGCGCCCCGGGTGGACTTCCTCTGCCGGACGGCGGATCCCGGCGAAGTCCAGGATGGCTGCCGCCACGTCCTCGGATCGGTTGTGCTGCACCACATGCCCGGCGCCTTCGATTTCCAGCAGCTGCCCGTTCGCTGCACGTCCGGCCAACCGGCGGCACCAGTCCACGGAGGCCACGGGGTCGTCGGCACCGCGGATCACAAGGACCGGCGCAGTGACCCCGGGGATGCGCCTTTCCGTCGGATAGTCCATCATGACGCGCAGCGTTTTCAGGTACCAGCTGGCGCCGCACCGGAAATAGTCCGTGAGGACAAGGGCGTTCGAGGACGGGCTTTCGTAAAACAGGCTGTCCCGGCTGAGCGCCAGGGCCTGCTGCAGCACGGTCCGCCTTTTCGAATCAACTACCGGCCCCATCAGGACCAGCTGGGCGATCCGGTGGGGCTGCTGCAGGGCCGCAGCCGTGGCGAACTGCGCGCCCATCGAGTGCCCGACGAGCACAAACTCCAGGACGCCGAGCTGTTCGAGGGCACCCAGGATGTAGGTGGCCTGGTCCTCAACGGAGAGGGTGCGCTCCGGACGCGGTGTCGCTCCGAAACCGGGAAGGTCTATCGCGTAGGTGTCAACGGATTCCGCCAGCAGACCCTGGAGCCGGGTGAAATAGCGGTGCGAGACGCCGATACCGTGGATCAGCACAACGGCGGTGCGCGGCGCACCCGCCCGGGCCGGGGTACTGGAGGCGAACACGTGGCCCAGATGGCCTGCGGCCTCAACCTGAACGGGTGCGGGCCAGCCTCCGCTTTGCATTTTTCGTTTCCACGCCGTCTTAGTTTTTTGCCCCGTGCCAGCGTCGGGTAAGCGTCCAGGCAGCACGCCTCAGCCTTGCCGCTTGTCCCGTTCGCTGAACTCCTCATCGAGGTCGTAGTGCCTGAATTCGGTCTCCGGATTCGGTTCGCCCTCAGCCACGTATTCGTAGTCCAGCTGCCGCTGAACTTGGCTGTCAAGGACCTGCAAGTCCTTGTCCGCCACTGCGCTGAGGTCCTCGGGGAATTCATCCTCCGGGGTGAGGTGTAACTTCTCAGTCATGGCATGCCTCTCTCGGCCGGAAAGGGGTCTCGAACGGGGAGTAACGGCCGTATACAGGATACCCTCGGCCGCGCGGAGACGGTAGCCGGGGCATCAGCCTGCGGCGGTCAGCGGCCCGGGTGCCGGCTAGCTCCCTGATGGGCCGAGCGGCGGCGGTACCCCGTCATCCGGATTCTTCCCGGGCGGTGGTTCTTTGAGTTCAATGAAGACGGTGTGGGTTTCCGTGTCACCGGTGTTCTCGCCGGAATGGTCCTGAGCGGCGAGCCAGCGGGCCGCCCCGGCGGGGATTTCGACGTCGACGTCGCCACCTTGGCCGGAGAGCCTCCGGCGGAAGGAACTCAGTGTGACCATCACGCTGTCCGGGTGCCCGTGGGGCACTGTCTTATCGCCGGGCACGTCGCGGTACTCGAGGACTCGGACCCGGTCGTTTTCGAAAATGACCCGGTACAGCGAGGGGTTTGCTACCACCGGATCCTGTCCCATGGCGCGAGCATACGCCCGTCCCGACGCCCCCGCCAGAGGGGCGGGGCGGCAGGTGGCCTAAGATTCGGCCGGCGCCTGTCCCGGCTCGGAGCCGACGTTGACGAGCCAGTCGGTCCCGTACTTATCCGTGCACATTCCAAAGACGTCTCCCCACGGAGACTTCTCCATCGGCACCGTCACCGCTCCGCCGTCGGCAAGACGGTCGAAGTAGCCGCGCAATTCGGTCTCGTCGGAACCGCTGAGTGAGACCGAAATGCTGCTGCCCGGCTTGTAGCCCATCGCTTCCGGCGTGTCAGCCCCCATTAGCACCATGCCGTTTCCCGCGGTCAGCCTGGCGTGCATGATTTTGTCCTGCTCGCCGGCGTTCTCACTCATCTGGTAGTCGCCGAAAGTGCTTATGGTCAGTTCACCGCCAAACACGGACTGGTAAAACGTCATGGCTTCCTTCGCGTTGTCGCGAAAGCTCAGGTAGGGGTTCAACGTGGTCATGTCCAGGACTCCTAGCGGCTTGGATCCGGCCGGTACAGGGAGGGTTGGGGCGGCGGAGGCCGGTGCACCGTGCAGCCATATCATCCCGCAAATCGGTCCCTACGGGTAGGGGTGAACACTGCCGTTTGCAGAGCGAGCGAACCCCCTACGCTGTCCTGGTGGAGCGGCGCCGGCTACGCGGTCTGTCCGGCGTGCTCGCCCTCTGCGATCTCTTCGAGCAGCTTGTCGTTAAAAGCCGGGAGGTCGTCCGGGTTCCGGCTGGTCACGAGGCCCTGGTCCACCACCACTTCCTGGTCGCTCCAATTGGCGCCGGCGTTTTTCAGGTCGCTCTGGAGTGTGTGGAAGGACGTGACATTGCGGCCGCGCACGACGCCGGCGTCGATCAACAACCACGGCCCGTGGCAAATCGAGGCCACCGGCTTATGCTGCTCAAAGAATGCCCGAGTGAAGGCCTGGGCGTCCTTGTCGACCCGAAGGTTGTCCGCGTTAACGACGCCGCCGGGGATCACCAAGGCGTGGAAATCGGAAGCGTTTGCGTCGGCAACAGTGAGGTCGACGTCGAACACCTGACCCTTCTCGGTGCCGTCATAGCCCTGAAGCTTGCCCCGGCCGGGCGCCACGAGAGTGGGCTCGCCGCCGGCCTCCTTGACGGCGTTCCAGGGACTGGTCAGTTCCACCTGCTCCACGCCGTCGGTCAGCAGGAAGGCAACCTTTTTACCGGAAATGTTGTGTTCTGACATGGGTCCTCCTTTGGTATCCGGGGAGGTCCACGCAGCCATCGGACGGGCCGGGTCCTCCACTCGGAGAGATTAATGCCTTACGGCATCCACTCTAAGAAGGCCCAAACTCATAAGCAAGCTGATTATGCTGGCGGCGGATGCCGGGCGGCGGCGGGCATCCGGATGAACCACCACCACACGACGGTCCTCTGGCCAGCCCACCAACACCTCGCTACTCTGGCACAAGGACAGCTACCCGAAAGAAGGCCGTTATGGACGAACAACACATCCTGAAGCGAATCTCAGCCCTGGTGGAAGAAGAGCAGACTCTCCGCGAGAAGGCGCCCTCATCTTCGGCGGATTACGAACACGGCCCGGAGCATGCCCGCCTCAAGGGCATCGAAGAGGACCTTGACCAGTGTTGGGACCTGCTGCGCCAGCGCCGGGCCAAGCGGCAGTATGGCGAAGATCCGGATGAGGCGCAGCCCCGCCCCACCAATCAAGTGGAAAACTACGACTCCTAGCTCCACGGCACACAGCCCCGGCGCGGTGAGCGTCCTGCGGGGTGATTGCGGCCCGGCCGGTCTCAGCCCTTGCTTGCCATTTCCCCGCTGACGGTTAAATTCTCGGCGACGTCGCGCAGCTTGATGTTCAACTCCGAACTGGCCCGCGAAAGGAGCAGGAAGGCCTGCTGGGCAGTGATCTTATAGCGCTCCATCAGGATTCCCTTGGCCTGTCCAATCAGGTCCCGGGTGTCAAGGGCCTGGGTGAGCTGGCTGACCTGCTGGCTACCGGCCAGCGCCACTGCCGCATGGGCTGCCACCATTGCCCCGATCCGCTCCGATTCGGCGTCGAAGGCGCCAGCCTCCCGACCAAAGAGGTTTAGGGCTCCGAGGTGGTTTCCGTTCACAAATAGCTGGAAGGAGAGCATACTTCTCGCCCCGAGCTTGAAGGCCGCCGCGGAGAAATCCGGCCAGCGCTGGTCCGTGCTGAGGTCTGGAACGCTGACAACCCGTTTGTCATAGGAGGCGTCCAGGCACGGCCCCTGCCCGGTCTCGCTCTGGAGCGCATCCACCCGGCGCGGAAGATCGCTGGAAGCGGCACGCGAGTCAATCTTCCGGCCGGGCGAGACGAGACTGACCGAAGCCTCGGCCGCGTGCGGCACCAGTTCCAGGGCCGCGTGCACCACGCCGGCCAGCATGGACTCGGGGTCGTCCTCGTGCTGGAGCGCGCGGGCGATGTCACCGAGCCGGACGGCAAGTGCCGCCGCGCTGATCGGAGAAATTCCGCGTGTACCGTCCATCCGATCACCGTTTTGCGCTACACCTAGCACCATCGTGGCGTACCTCATCTTGGCCGGGTAAATCCAATGTCTCTTCACTGTGAAATATACGCCTTTGCCGGACCTGGTCCCGTCGCCCGCCAGGAGACCCGCACCTTCCCGAATGGTAACCCGGAGTTAATCCGGGGGTGCGAGGCTGGTCTTGCCGCCCCTTTCGAGAGACGGACCCATCCGGCACGGCATACTCTCCAAGGAGCTGCAGATATGAACAGTCCAGAAGGCAATCCACCCAGTGGCCCCCCGAATGGGAACCCCAGCCAGGACCGGCCAGATGCCAGCAGCTCGCACATTCGCGAGGACGTAGCCATGACCGGCCGTTGCGGCAACGTGCACCTGCCCTCGGGCCGGACGTGCGTCCTGCCCGAACGGCATCAGGGTTCGTGCCGCTTCGTCGGCCCCGGGGACACCGGCCACCCGGCAGGTAACTAGCTGCCTCGGCGGGCGGGGCTGGTTGCCGGCCAAGGACGGCGCGTACGCTCACGATGTGGACATTGTCGAATTTTTGTCTGAGCGGATCAGCGAGGACGAGGCCGTGGCGCGGACCCTCCTCGGCGACCGGACCGTCTCGCAATCCGGCGCCTGGTACGAACAGCGCCTCTTGCTCGAATGCGAGGCGAAAAAACGCCTGATCCGAATCGTGGAATCAGCCCGCCAGGCGGCACTTGCAGCCCTGGTCAGCGCCCCGGCTCAGGACGCCGGCTGGATCCCGCAGTCCCTCGAATGGATGGAGCGCTCACTGAACGCCCTCGCCCTGCCGTACATCGACCACCCTGACTTCGAGCAGGACTGGCACCAAACCTAGGCTCTCCCCCGGCGGCGCCTGACAGAATGGCTCCATGGACGTTGCTCTTGGACTGATTGCGCTTGTGTCGGTGGTTTGCGCGGGCAGCGCACTGGGCCGGAAAATCAATGTGTCCGTTCCGCTGTTACTGGTGCTGGCGGGAGTGATCGGATCTTTCCTGCCGTTCGTACCGGACATCGAACTGAACCCCGAACTTGTCCTGGTGGGGTTGCTGCCGCCCCTGCTGTACGCCGCGGCCCTGCAGACCTCGCTGTTCGATTTTGGCTCCAACCGGCGGGCCATCGGCCTGCTTTCGGTCGGCTATGTCATCTTTGGCACGCTCGCCGTGGGCTTCGTTGTCTGGTGGCTGTTCCCCGAGATTCCGCTCGCTGCAGCGATTGCCCTGGGCGCCGTCGTCGCGCCACCGGACGCCGTCGCCGCCACTGCGATCGCGCGCAAGGTGGGCATGCCCCGCCGGATCGTTACGATCCTGGAAGGCGAGTCGCTGGTCAATGACGCGACCGCCTTGGTCTGTCTCCGGGCGGCTATCGCCGCCATTGCGGGAACCGTCTCCGCCGCGCAGGTGGCCGGCGGGTTTCTGCTCGCGGCCGGCGGCGGACTGGTGGCCGGGCTGGCAGCGGCTTACGTCCTGACGCAAGTGCGCAAACGGACCCGAAACGTCGCAATCAACACCTCCATTTCGCTGATGGCACCGTTTGTCGCGTACCTCCCGGCGGAGGCGATCCACGCCTCCGGCGTCCTCTCCGTCGTCGTCGCCGGCCTGGTGATGGGCACAAAGTCGCCGTCCATGCCCAACGGCGCCGCGCGGCTGAGCCAGCGCAGCAACTGGCACACGGCCCAGTTCCTGCTCGAGAATTCCGTGTTCTTGCTGATCGGCCTCCAGGTTCGGACCATCATTGACGGAGTCCAGGGCGATTCACTGGGGGCATCCCGGATCTGGGCAGGCTGTGCCGTGATTCTGCTGGCAGTGCTGCTGCTCCGTCCGGTCTGGGTGTTCCCGGTAACCTACCTGCCCCGGCTGATTCCTGCCATCCGCCGGAAGGATCCGTCCCCGCCGTGGCAACATGCAGCCATCGTCTCCTGGGCAGGTATGCGCGGTGTTGTTACGCTCGCCGCCGTGCTGGTGCTGCCGGCGGACCTGGAACACCGGTCAGTCCTGGTGCTTGCGGCCATGGTGGTGGTCGGCGGAACCCTGGCGTTGCAGGGCTTTACCCTTCCCGCGCTGGTCCGGCTGCTGGGGGTCCAAGGTCCGGACCAGCGCGAAGATGCCCTGAATCAGGCGTCCCTGATGCAGCTGGCCACGGCAGCCGGGGTGGAACGGCTGGCGGAAATCGGCACCGAGAACGATCCTCCGGAAGTCATGGCAATGCTTAAGCGCCGCACCCAGGAGCGCGGGCTGGCCGCCTGGGAACGGCTCGGCCGGCCGTCGGCGGAGACGGCGACACCGAGCCAGCGCTATGCGCATCTGCGCCTGGCCATGCTGGACGCTGAACGGACGAAAGTACTGGAACTGCGGCGCGGCGGCGCGTATCCGCATGAGGTCCTCAGTTCGGTCCTGGACCGGTTGGATGTTGAGGAATCGATGCTGGACGCTGCGGCGGAGGACTTGGACCTCTCCAGCGGCGGTGGCGAGGGAGTTGCCCAGCCCGGCGGGGTGTGCGATCACCTGGCATCCGCGCCGGACGCCGGCGCGCCGCGCAACCCGTTTTGCGCGGAGTGCGTCCGGGAAGGCACAACGCCGGTCCACCTCAGAATGTGCCTGAGCTGCGGCGCCGTGGGGTGCTGCGATTCGTCGCCCGGAACCCACGCCTCCCGGCATTACACCGCGACCGGCCATCCCGTCATGCGGAGCATCGAACCGGGTGAGGACTGGCGCTGGTGCTATGAGGACGACCTTCTGGGCTGAGCGAAATATCCTGCCCCCGTGCGGTGTTGGCTCTGACATGACAACAATCGGAATCATCGGTGCAGGACACATTGGCAGCCAGATTGCGCGCAAAGCGGTGCAGCTCGGCTACGACATCGTCATCAGCAACTCCCGCGGACCGGAAACCCTCACGGACCTCGTCGCGGAACTCGGCCCGCACGCCCGGGCCGCGACCCCGGCCGAGGCAGCAGCGGCGGGCGACTTCGCCGTCGTAACCGTACCGCTCAAAAACCTTGGGTCCGTTCCCGTGGAGCCGCTGGCGGGCAAGGTCGTGGTCGACACAAACAACTACTACTGGGAACGGGACGGCCATTTCCCGGCACTGGACAACGGGGAAGCCACCACGTCCGGGCTCCTGCAGGAACACCTGCCCGCCTCCAAGGTGGCCAAGGCCTTCAACCACATTATGTTCTCGCAGATCACCACCGACGGGGAGCCCGCCGGCACGCCCAACCGCCGCGCATTGGCCACGGCCAGCGATTTTCCCGAGGCTGCGGATCTGGTCACCCGGCTTTATGACGAATTCGGCTTCGACACGGTCAATATCGGCCCGTTGTCCGAGAGTTGGCGGGTGGAGCGGGACCGGCCTGCCTACGGCCAGCGGCAGAATGCCGCCGAGCTGGAAGAGAACCTGGCCCGGGCTCCGCGCACCGTCTAAGACCGCGGAAGCCTTCGGTGCGGGGGCAGGTCAGAGCATCGGTAAGACCTCCTCCCGCACCTGCTTGCGCAGGATCTTTCCGAGCATCGACCGCGGCATGTCCGGGATGGCAACGATCCGTTTGGGCACCTTGTAGCTCGCCAGGTGCTCACGGCAGTGCCCGCGGAGGGCGTCCTCGTCGAGCGTGGCCCCCGGCTCCAGTTCGACGGCGGCAACCACCATCTCGCCTCCCCGCTCGAGCGGCTTCCCAACGACGGCGGCGTCCTTGACGTCCGGATGAAGGCGCAGCACTGCCTCGGCTTCGGTGGGCGAGACGTTGAATCCGCCAGTGATGATGAGCTCCTTGGCCCGGTCAACGACTGTGGTGAAACCGTCCTCGTCCACGGTCACGACGTCGCCGGTTCGCAGCCACCCATCGGCGGTGAGTGTTTTCGCTGTTTCTTCCGGGTTGTTCCAGTAGCCCTGGAACACCTGCGGGCCTTTCAGCATCAGCTCCCCCGGCTGGCCCGGCGTTACTTCCACGGCAGGATCATCCAGGCTGACGACCTTCATCAGGGTCGATGGGAACGGCACGCCAATCGTGCCGTTGCGGCGTGTGGGGTGGAAGGGGTTGCCCAGCGCGACCGGTGAGGACTCGGTCATGCCGTAGCCTTCAACCAGCAGCCCGCCGGAGACCGACTCCCACAGTTCCACCACATGGTCGGGCAGGTTCATGGCACCGGAGATGCAGTATTTGCAGGACCGGAGCGAGATGCCCTTCTCCTTAGCGGCCATCGCTGTGCGCTCGTAGATCGGCGGCACCGCACAGTAGACCGTCGCAGGCGACTTCTTCATCGCAGCCAGGACCAGCTCCGGCTCGAATTTGGGGAACAGCACCAGCAGGCCTTGCTTGCGGATCCCGTAGGTCAGGTAGAGCGTCATGCCAAAGGCGTGGAACATGGGCAGGATCGCGTAGAACACTTCCTTGCGGTACTGCGCCCCATGCATCCACGCTTCGCCCTGCAAGGCGTTGGAGTAGAGGTTGAAGTGCGTCAGCATCGCGCCTTTTGGGCGGCCGGTGGTTCCCGAGGTGTACTGGATCGCGGCGAGGTCATCCACAGCGGGGCGGGGATGTCCCGGATCCAGCCTGCCGTGGCTCAGCAGATCCTTCCACGGCGTCGTTCCCGGGGCCGGTGCGGTCAGCGCGTCGCGGGACTCGCGCAGCTTTTTCACGGGCAGGTGCAGGGCAAAGCGCTTGACGGCGGGGAACGCCGCGAGGATGTTGACGGAGACGACGTGGTCGATCTCGATGTCGGACGGGAAGTCACGGATGGCCGCAGCGGCTTTGTCCCAGGTGATCACAACGCGCGCCTGGTGGTCTTCAAACTGGTGCCGGAGTTCCCGCGAGGTGTAGAGCGGGTTGTGCTCGACGACGACAGCCCCGAGGCGCAGCACCGCGTAGAACGCGACCACGTGCTGCGGGCAGTTCGGCAGGATCAGGGCTACCCGGTCGCCGGCGCGGACACCAAGCCGCCGCAGCCCCTCGGCGGCCCGGTCGACCTGTTCACCGAGTTCGGTGTAGCTGGTGCGGCGGCCGAAAAACTCCATCGCGGGTGCTGTCCCTGCCTCAGCCACGGACCGCTCCAGCATCGCGGAGAGGGACTCGGTGGGCAATTCAATCTCCGCAGGGACACCCGGCTGGTAGTTCTTCACCCAGGGCTGCTGGTCAGTGTGCTCCATGCTCACATCTTGCCGTTAACCGCCGTCCCCGGGAAATCTCGGCCCGGCACCTCCCGCCAACCACCCTTCGGGTCCGCAGGAGCGGCCGAGTGGGACTTTTTCCGTCCGGGTGACATCCTGAGGGCACTATGACCGCACACGAAGAGGCACCCAGCCCGTCTCCCCTCACCGGCAAGGCTCCCGGCGCCGCCCCAGCCGCGACCGGCGCTGAGGCCGCCGGGGCTGAGGCCGCCGGGGCTGGTTCGGGCACGGACCGCAGCCGGCGCGGGTTGCTGGCCCGGGCCCTGGGCGGAGGGACCGACCCGGACCCCCGTTTCACGCTGGCTAACGAGCGCACGTTCCTGGCTTGGATCCGCACGTCGCTGGCGCTGGTAGCCGGCGGCATCGCCGTCGAAGCGTTCACGTCGGCGCTGTTCGGACCGGAACTTCGAAAGTCCGTGGCCGTGCTGCTGCTCCTGCTGGGACTGTTGACCGGCGGCGGCTCCTTCTTCCGCTGGCTCAACGTCGAACGTGCCATGCGCCTGCAGGAACCGCTCCCGGCGCCGCTGCTCACCCCGCTCCTGGCGGTCGGCGGCGCCATCGTCGCTGCAGTGCTGATCGTCTTTGTGATCGTTCGGCCGGCCTAACCATGGCGACATCCAGGCCCGCCGCGGTGCATAACGATCCCGGGCTCCAGCCCGAGCGTACGGACCTTGCCTGGCGGCGGACCTCGTTCACGCTGATTACGGCGGCGTGCATCTTCCTGCGCTGGGTGCCGCACCATGGCTGGTTTGCCGGCACACTTGTGGCAGCGTCCCTGATCGTCGCCCTGGGCATCGCCATAACGCAGCGTCGCCGCTACCACCACCACGCCAGCGGCATCGCAGGAGCCGTGATGGTACCGAATTTCAGGGGCGCGGCGGCCATCGCCGGCAGCGTTGTGGTCCTCTCCGTCCTGGGAATCTACACAGTGCTGTTCCTGCCGCTGCCGTGAACGCGGCACCGCCTCCCACAATGGGCCGCGCAAAGCGGCAGCCGACCCGGCCGCCGGCACTGGGGCCCTGCCGCTGCCCGGGAGGATAGTTTGAGGCCATGATGGAAAGTTACAGGTACAACATCGAGGTCCTCCACCTCCTCGTGTCCCCCGCGCACGCCTACTTCGGCCGGGCCCGCGAGGGCGCAGCGGACGTCCCGACGACCGATGCGGACCGTGCCGAGCTGGTGACCGGCAAGGGAATTGTCGGCGACCGGTTCTTTGGCAAGGCCGCGCATATGGATGCCGCGGTCACCCTTATGGCGGTCGAGGCTCTCGAAGCGATGGCCACGGAGCTGGGCACCGGCGCCTTCGACCCGCTCCTGACCCGGCGCAATGTGGTCCTCCGCGGCGCCCAGCTGGCTCCGCTGCTGGGCGGGGAATTCGCCATCGAATCGCGGGGACACCTGGTGCGGCTCCGGGCCGGGCGGCCTGCCCACCCCTGCGCCTGGATGGACCAGATGCTCGCGCCGGGAGCCCACGCGGCGATGCGCGGGCGCGGCGGGGTGAGATGCCAGCCTCTTTCGGACGGCCTGCTGCACCGCGGACCCGCCGTGCTGATCAGCCCCGTGCCCCTGGATCCCGGGCAGGCGGGCACCCCGAGTGCGCTCCGACCGTCGCGGCTGCCCTAGCCGGGGTGGCGGCCGGCGCAGCCGTGACGCCGGTCCGGGACCGCTGCGGCTACGAATCACTTTCTGAAACCACAAACAGAAGGTGACGATGAGTGTTCAGCAGGAAACCGCTCCCTCGGGGGCCGCGACGCTGCGGCGGAGCATCCTTGGGACCGAGCTGGGCCCCTGCACGGTAAGGGTCCAGCACGGCACCGATGGTCTCCGCCCGGCAACCGGCACCCCGGATGTCTACCTCCACGGGGCCGCGGGATCATGGACGACGTTCCTGCCGCTGCTTTCCCGGGCGCCGGCCCATGACCGGGTGCTCATTGATTTGCCGGGCTGGGGAGATTCCACGAGCGGCTGCCGGCCGGAGCGATTCAGCATCGAGGCGATGGCACGCGCCGTCACCGAGGTTCTGGACTCGCTCGGCTACCAGCGGTGGAACCTGGTGGGACACTCGATGGGAGGCTTCCTGGCCTTGCACGTTGCCGCGACGTCGCCGGAGCGGACAGCCAGCGTTGCCACCATCTCGGCCACCACCTTCGGTGTGGCCGGCGCGGCCCGGCGGCCACTGCGGTCCCTGTTCCGGTTCCCGGCATTTGTTGGCATGCTCACGGTGATGCGGGCCATGGCGGCCCTCGGCCCGGCCGGATCCGCACTGATCCGCGCCGTCGGCACCACACCGGTCATGCGGCCGCTGTTGGCACCCTTCTTCGCAGACCCCGCAGCCATCTCCCCGCAGGTCATTCGCGGATTGGGCCTGGACGCCCGACCGGCCAGCTTCCTGGCGGCTGCCCGGGCCGCGGCCCGCTACGATTTTTCCCAGTGGCGCGGCATCAGTTGCCCGGTGCTGGCCCTCCGGGGCGACCGGGATGTCTTTACGCCGGCATCGGACCTGATCCGGCTGGCCGCCGTTATCCCGCATATCCAGCCTGCCACGGTCCCGGACTGCGGCCACTTCGCCAACATCGAGCGTCCGGAGTACGTGCAAGCCCTGCTCGATGACCTGCGCCGCCCCTAAGCCGGCCGCCACCGACGACGACGCGGCTGCCGCCGAACCGACTCGCCGGGAAGGGGCATGATCAGGGCACCGCTGAATCCTGGTAGCTTCACGTTTTTTCCCGATGATTGGCCGGCCCCTGCCGGATCGCACTGTGATCAGTCTCACCCTGCAATATTGGCCATCCGGCTTGAGACTCCAGCCCGGCACTGTGCATCATAAAAGGGCACGGCAGGGGCCTCCAACGTCCCGCCGGGCCAGCCCGCTGACCGCGCCGACTCCGGCGCCGAAGTGAATCAGGGGCGACGGTTTTACCCATCCTGGTGGACGCAATGAAGCCAAACCGGTGAGCTCGCAGAGCCGCCCGACGGTCTACGGCGTTCCTGGTGTGGCCGCACGGCGGCTCCGCAACGTTGCGTCAGCCGGACATCCGGAACATGAATGGAAGCACTGAACAATGACGTTTGAAACTGCCAACTCTGTCACCCACAAGCTCTGGGACCGCTCCAACATGCACAGCGAACTGGACGCCCTGGTGCACGATCTCTCGGTCCGCCACAATACGCCCAAAAGCAGCATCGCGGTGCACGCCAGCGGGCCCAACACCTTTACGCTCAGCCTGAACCACGGCGCAGCCAACACCGAAACGGTCAATCTGTAGCAGCAACAACTGACGACGGCGGGAGGCCTCAACCTCCCGCCGTCGTCAGTTAAGCTCTCATCCCTTAGGCCGCTTCCTGGAGCTCGAAAGAGGACGAGGTACTCACCGGCGGGCCCGCCTCGGTGGCCCGACAGCTGGCCCAAGACGTCCCAGCGGGCGCTGCAATTACGGAACCATTCAGTCAAGGTCGACTGCGTCGCGGCCGGGCAGCCGGTCTCCCGGACAGCCGTGAACTTCATCCTCCAAGGTCCGGGATACCCAGGATTTCCGTTCCCCCCGCTTGAGTCCAGGCAGACCGGCAACTCCCGGCCCAGAACACCTAGGGCACTTAACCCGGGCCGGCTCCGTTGACCGACGCAGTGGCACGTTCCTGCGATAGTCGGTGCCCAAGGGCCAGGACGCGTACGGAAATGTCCGCCGCATCCCGTCCCGGGAGACCGGTTGAGAGGTCAGGCAGTTCCAGGGACCGCGCGCCGGTGGCGCCCCGCAGGACAGCTCTCCAGAGCATTTCCACCGTCGAGACGGTTTCGATGGCACCTGTCGGCCCCGACACCAGCCACCCCCCGCTGGTGGCAGCCACCTTGGAGGCCCCGGCCCAGGACCGGCAGGCATCGTTGACCGTTTGGGCGACGATCAGGTGTTGCCGGATCGTTCTCTCCGGGCCCAGTACGGGATCTGCTACGACAGTTTGTCCGCATGCACCACACATAGAATCTTCCCTTTCTAGGGCATAACGTCGCCGGAATTTGGTCCCAACGTCTGGCCGACATACAGGTTGCCGCCCGGATCGCTCGCGAGAAGCAACGCAGTGGGAGCTACCTCGGCCGGGAGCCCGAAGCGCAGCAACGGGAGTTCGGCACGCTTGGCGGCTTTCCACTCCGCTGAAATTCCTTCCACCAACGGCGTTTCGATGGGCCCCGGGGCGATGCTGTTGACCAGCACATTGTCGCCGGCGGTTTCCAGGGCCAGGGCCTTGGTCAGCCCCACCACCCCAGCCTTGGCTGCACTGTAGTGGCTGAGCCCGGTTCCGCCCTTGATGGCCAGCTGGGAGGCGATGTTGATGATGCGGCCCCACTTCTGTTGCCGCATCTCCCCCACGACTTCGCGGCAGCAGAGGAAGACCCCGGTCAGGTCAACGGAAACCGTTTCGTTCCACATGGCCAGGGTCATGTCTTCCAGCCGTGATTCGGTCAGCAGGCCCGCGCTGTTGACGAGAATGTCGATGCTGCCGAGCTGCGAGCGCGCCGCCGCAAAAGCGGCTTTTACGCTTGCTTCATCTGAGACGTCGACGGCGATGGTTCCCGCCGCGCCGGACCGGTCCAGGACAGCCACTCTGTCTCCATTGGCGGCAAAGGCTTCGGCGATGGCCTTGCCGATGCCGCTGGCTCCGCCCGTAACCACCACAGCCCGGCCCGACGCCCTAGGGGAGGTGTCAGTGTTGTTCATGCTTTCCCTCCAATGCCTCTCAGGCACGCATCTTGATGGTGAGACCGCCGTCGACGATCAGCGACTGGCCGGTAACGTAAACAGCGTCATCGGAGGTCAGGAAGCCGATCACGCTGGCAACCTCTTCCGGCCGGCCGACCCGGCCCCAGGGGATCTCCCGTCCGGCACGCTGCAGGCCGTCGGGCCCAAGGGAGTTCACCGGGTCCAGGGACTGGGGCGTCTCAATCAGCCCGGGGATGACAGCGTTGGCGCGGATGCCGCGCGGCCCCAGCTCCGCGGCCACGCTGCGGATCAACCCGAGCACACCGGCCTTGGCGGCCGCGTAGTGGGCATGTTCCTCCCACCCGTAGACGCCGCCGGCAATCGACGACACCGCAACCATTGCTCCGCCGTCGGTCATCTTCGCCGCCCCGGCCCGCAGGGTTCGCAGCACGCCGGTGAGGTCTACGTCGAGCATGTCGTGCCAGCGCTCGTCGGTCATCTCGCCCAGGGGCGAGTTGCGGAGGATTCCGGCGTTCGCCACTGCGAAGTCCAGCCGCCCGTATTCCTCGACGGCGCGTTCGGCGAACGCATCGACGGAAGGGGTGCTGCGGACATCCACTTCGTGGATGACGCCCGCACCCCCTGCCGCATGCACCAAGCGGAGGGTTTCCTGCGGGTCGTGCGGGTCGCCGGGAAAGGTTCCGATAACCGACCGCACCCCGTGTCCGGCGTAGTAGACGGCAAGCGCGCGTCCGATTCCGCTGGCCGCCCCGGTGATTATCGCGACCTTTCCCGCGCTCATGCTCCGACCTCGTGCGGGTGGTCCTCCATCAAGGCCTCCGTTGGCGGCTTAGCGGCGATCATCAGGAGGCCGGAAACCAGCGTTCCCAGCGCACCCACCCAGACGGCTGCGGTGCCGGTCCCGCTTCCGGCGGCAATTGCGGTGAAGATGGCCCCGCCGATGATGGTGCCCGGCTGGCTCATGGCGCCGATGAAAGCGGTGCCGGTGGCTCGGCAACTGACGGGGTAGCACTCAGCCATAAAGTACTGGATCGCAGCGTACGGGCCGACAAGGAAGAACAGGCCGGCGCCGTAGGTGAGGATGATCATGAACGGGCTCGTGGCGATGGGGCTGAGCATGATCGTGAAGGAAATGCCGGAGAGGATCCAGCCGCCGATGATGGTCCGCTTGCGCCCAATCTTGTCCCCGAGCCAGCCGTGGAAGACGTAGCCGAAGTACGCCAGCAGGTTGATCACGATGAGCATCCAGAAAGCGTCGGAGAGTTCCACGCCCTTCGCGTTTTTCAGGACGGAAGTGCCGAGGACACTGAAGATGGTGATGCCGAAAAAGTTTACGATCCAGGCCAGGGAGAACACGATGGTGTTCCGGCGCAGCTGCGGCTCCCAGATCCGCTTGAGCGGTGCCGCGGAAGAGTGTTCGACGCCGTAGGCGTGGGCCAAGGAGTGGGCGTCGGCGGACTTGCCGCTCTTCTCCAGTTCGGTCAGTTTGTGGTGCAGTTCAAACTGGGGGGTCTCCTTGAGCTTCCGGGCGATGACCCACACAATGATGGCTGCCGGAACGGTGGCCATCAGGTAGAGGGCACGCCAGCCGAGGGTCGGCAGGAAGGCCAGGGCGAGGGCACTGGCGAGCAGGAAGCCCAGCGGCCAGCCGCCCTGGATGAAGGAGTAGTGGAAGCCGGGGCGCTTGCGCTTATCGGCGACCTCGGTCACCTGGTAGACCTCGTTCATGTACGTCGCGTTGACGGCCTGTTCCGAGAATCCGAGCCCACCGAAGGAACGGACCAGGACCAGCAGCCCGTTGCTCAGAAACGGGATGCCAGTCGGAATCAGAGCCGTCAGGCCGGAGACGACGGCGGTGCCGCCGACGGTGACCATCATGCCTTTGCGACGGCCGAGCCGGTCAATAACAGGTCCGATCCCGAAAGCAACGACTGCGGTGCCGACAGCGATCCAGGTGTTGATCGCGTAGGCTTCGGGTGCCGTCCAGCCGAACTCCTCCTGCATGGCCGGCAAGAGGGTGCCGAAGAGCCCGTAGTCGAAGACGGCCACGGTCCAGGCGAGCAGGGCAAGAACGGTGGCTGTGGTGGTGTGGCGCTTGGAGAAGACCGGGAAACGGCGCTTCTCATCGGGTGCGGGTTGCGTCAGATCGACGGCAGGCTGCTGGATGGTCATTACTGGTTTTCCTTTCGGGGGCTGCGGGTGAGGAAGGAGTCCGCGATCTGGTCGAATGTGTGCCAGCTGACGCCCTCGTGGGAGTTGATGTGTTCGATGAGGCGTTCGAGCATCAGCAGGACCTGGGGCCGGCCGGAGACGTCCGGATGGATGGTCATGGTGAAGACCGCCTGGTCCATTTCGCGGTAGACCCAATCAAACTGGTCCTTCCACATCTGTTCGATGTCCCGGGGGCTGACGAAGCCGTGCGAGTTTGGCGATGCCTTGATGAACATCATGGGAGGCAGGTCATCGAGGTACCAGTTGGCCGGGATCTCCACGAGGTCGGTTTCGCGCCCCCGGACCAGCGGTTCCATCCAGGTTTCGGCGTCTTTGGTGTAGTCGATCTTCTTCCAGCTGTCGCCGACCCTGACGTAATAGGGCTCAAAGTCGCGGTGCATCAGGGAGTGGTCGTATTTGATCCCGCGTTCCAGGAGGATCTCATTGGTAACCCCGGAGAATTCCCACCAGGGTGCGACATAGCCTGTGGGACGGCGGCCGGAGACCTTTTCGATGAGTTCGATGGACCGGTCCAGGATGGCCGTCTCCTGCTCGCGGGTCATGGCGATGGGGTTCTCGTGCGAGTACCCGTGCACGCCGATTTCGTGGCCTGCGTCCACGATCATCCGGGTCAGCTCCGGGAATGTCTCGATCGAGTGACCGGGCACGAACCAGGTGGCGGGAAGTCCGTACTTCTCAAAAAGACGGATGAGGCGCGGGCCGCCGACTTCCCCGCTGAACAGGCCCCGGGAGATATCACACGGGGAGTCTTCGCCGCCGTAGGAACCGAGCATTCCGGCAACGGCGTCCACGTCGACGCCGAACGCGACTTGGATGTCCTTAGTCATGAGATCAACCTTTCACTGCGCTTTTTCTTGGGTTTTGGTTATTGGGGTTTGGTTCGGTGCGGTAACTGTCAAGGGACCTTGCCCCGGAGGGCGAAGGTGTCCGCAATGCGGTGCTGGGGAGTACCGAGCCTGAGCAGCAGGCTGAGCAGGACCAGGGACTGGGATGGCCTGAGCAGGCCGGAGGAAATGGCGCCTGCGGCACGCAGATCTTCACCGCCGCCGTCGCCGTACCTGGGCACAACGGCGCCGGCCTCCACCCTCGTGCTCGTCACCACCACGACGCCGGCCGCGCTGGCGTCCGCTACTGCCCGGCACATCGTGCGGTTGGCATTGCCAGTACCCGTCCCCTGGAGCACTATGCCCGCCGCCCCGGCCTGGAGGCTGGCCCGCAACAGGGTCGAGTCGGACCCGGGGTAAGCGGCGATGAGGTCCACGCGGGGTGAACCGGCCGCCGCTCCCGGCAAGGGAAACGGGTCGTATGCGGGCCGGGCACGGTCGAGGCTGACGTCACCTGAACCGGATACCGATCCTGCCGTGCCGAAGTCCGGGTTGGCGAAGGCATCGAGCCTCGTTGTGTGGCTCTTCCGGACTCCCGCCGCGGGGTAGATGGTCCCCGCGAAGGCGAGCAGTACGCCTTTTCCACGCGCCTGCGGGGAGCCGGCGACTGCAATCGCGCGGGCGAGATTGTCGGGACCGTCCGGTGCCTGGGAGTCGGCGGGGTGCTGCGCTCCGGTAAAGACGACGGGCCGGGGATCATCGTGGGTGAGGTCCATCAGGTAGGCGGTCTCCTCCATGGTGTCCGTCCCGTGGGTGACCACAATTCCCAGAACCTGCGGGTGAGCAAGGGCCTGCCGGACCTTGGCGCAGATGGCGATCATGTCCTCAACCGTCAGCAGGTACGAACCTTTCCGGAAAACATCCACCACACGGACCGGATGCCGGGCCGGAATCCCCATGCCGGCGAACACCTGCTCGCCCGTGTCCGACGCCACAGCGGCACCCCCGGCCTCGGCCGCGCGGGAAGAAATTGTTCCTCCTGTGGCCAACAGCACCACGTGGGGGCCCTGCAGATCTGTGACAGTCATTTCCACTCCGTTAGTTAAGCGCCTGATGCCTGAAGCGCACCCAATCGATTGGGTAGTTGGCTAAAAAGTTATCGCCGCGATGTTTCGGCTAAATGCTTCCGGGTGTTTCGAGGGTGTAAACACTGCGCAGCCTGATTCCGGCCTGCTCGGTACCCAATCGATTGGGTTAGCCGGTGAGATGACTATAGAATGTGATGTGCGGCACGTCAAGAGCTCACGAAGCAGGGATCCGCACGTTTTCGGGCAGTCTTGGTGATGACGTCTTTATGAGCCGAGCCAGGGGGAAAGAATGAACGAAGCCGCAGGCGATGGCCGGGCCGTCACGCTGAAGGATCTTGCCAACGAGCTCGGGATCCACCCGTCGACGGTGTCCCGGATCCTGCACTCGGGCACTGACGTTGCGCGGGGGGCCGCCTCCGTGGCGACGGCCGAGCGGGTGCGTGATCTGGCGCGGAAGCGCGGCTACTCCCCCGACCCCCAGGCGGCTGGCCTCCGGACACGGCGGACCCGGCTCATGGGCGTAATCGTTCCCCGGCTTTCGGACCTTGTCCTGGCAATCATGTACGAGGGCATCGACGAGGCCGCGGCGGAACTGGGCTATTCGACATTTGTGATGAACTCGCGCGATGACCCTGAGGAACAGCGACGCAAGACGGACACCATGCTCGCCCGGCGGGTGGACGGGCTGATCATCGGTGACGCCCATTTGGACACTGGGCTGCTGGTGGAACTGACCGACCGGAAGGTGCCGTTTGTGCTGATGAACCGCCGCGTCCCGGGCTACCCGGCGGCTACCTGCGACGACGTCCTGGGCGGGGAGCTTGTGGCCGAGCACCTGTGGAAGACCGGGCACCGGAATGTCGCGGTGATCGCCGGCGAGCCGTACGCCAGCACGGCTGTCGACCGGACGGCCGGTTTCGTCGACCGCTGGCGTTCGCTGGGGGGAAAGCTGCCCGGGAACGCCGTGGTGTGGTCCCGGTTCGATACTGCCGGGGGCCGTGAAGCGGCCGAGACCATCCTGACGCACTGCCGTCCCCGCCCGACGGCGCTTTTCGCCGTGAATGACTTCGCCGCGATCGGGGCCATGGGAGCGCTGCGGTCCCATGGCCTCACCGTCGGTACCGATGTGGCAGTGGTCGGCTTTAATGACACGTCACTGGCCGCGGAGCTGCCCATTCCGCTGTCCTCCGTCCGCTCGCCAATGCTGGATATCGGACGTACGGCGGTGCAGCTGCTAAAGGGGGTGCTCGACGGCGCACACGTCGAGTCCGTGAAGCTGGTGCCGACCTTGTGCGTCCGGGAAAGCAGCGCCTAAACCAGCGCAGAAACGACTCGCCAACGGTGCGGGGTCGTCCGCGCGGCCGTCGTCGCCGGACTAGACGAGCTTTGCGTCGAGCTGCAAAGAGGCAACGATGCTGAGGGCGAGCATGCAGGTGGCCCGGACCTCTCCGTCGGACAAATCCAGCTGCAGGAGCGCCTCGATCTTCCGCAGCCTGTAGCTGAGGGTGTTTCGGTGGATAAAAAGCTCATCGCAGATCCTGGCGGAATTTCCGCTGTGGCGGAGGTAGGCGTCGAAGGTCTCGTGCAGGGCGCCACCACCATCGGCGGCCAAGGGTGCCAGAAGCCGCTGGCACATTGCCACCAGACCAGGGCTGGGCAGCCCCTGCACTATGCCGGCGAGATCGGCCGGCGGCGCGTGATGGACCCCGGGCCGCCCCATCTGACGCCGGGCCAGCTGCAGAGTCAGCGGCAGTTCGCCAAGGCTCGCGGACTCCGCGACGATGACGGACAATTCCGGGGCATCCACAAAGAACTCACTGACGGCAGCGAGCAGATCAGCAGGTCCGTGCCGATGCTGCAGCAGCAATGTGGTGAGCCCGGACTCCTCCATAAACCTGACCGTGCCATAGGCGCCCTGCAAGCCCACCCGGGCCCGCCAGGCGATGGCACGAAGCCTGGCGGGCGCCACCTCGCCGGAACTTCCGACCAGCACAGTGTCCCAGCCGCCGTCGGGATCGCAGCCGGATTCGAGGGCATAGCGTCGCAGCGGGGTAGAAGGATCACCGCGATCCTCGTAGAGGGCCTCCATAAACCGCGCGGCTTCGACGGAATGCAGTGGCGAATGCGACCCGAGTGTATAACTCAGCTGCATTCCAATGACGGCAGCCACCGGACCCAGGATCGGCTGCAGGACGATATTGCTCCCGATACCCTCAATGGCCAGCCGGAATTGAGCGGATTCACCGCTGGGCAGCCGAAGCGCGGTCCGGGTGGTCCCGCCATGAGCCGTGCCCGCGGCAACGAGCTCGAAGGCATTTTGATCGATCACCGCTACCCTGGCGTCGACGGCGTCCGCCACCCGCTCCAAAACCTCGGCCAGGGAATGCCCGTCGGCGGCCAACCGGGTGCATTCATCCGCCAGCTCCCAGCCCTTGCGCAACTCCTCGTAGCGCTCGGCGGCGATCACCCGGTCCACGTGGCGCATGATCAGCACAAACGGCACTTCCGGCGGGAGTTCCAGCAGTGGCAAGCCATGGGTCTCGCAGGCCCGGACCAGGCCGACCGGCAGCTCGCGGTGCGCGGCGCCCAGCCCAAACGCCAGTCCGGAGACCGGGACGGCGACCAGCCGTTCCACGTAGGCGTCCCAGATCCTGAAGTCTGTAACGTTCAGGCCCATCCCGTTGGTCAGCACCAGGGCATTCACGCTGAGGAACGGCGTGGGGTCCATGTGCTCGGTAGGGGCGCACCAGGTGATGGGCCTGGCCAGCCGTCCGGCGCCGCCCGGAACACGCAGGCGGATGTTGAGGTCGGGATCTCCGACCAGGTCTGAAATTCGCAAGGATCCTCCAGGAACGGCAGGCTCAAGATCTTTGGCTAGTGCGGTAAGCATAAGTGAGGGAATCAAATTCAGCGAGCTGCACAATATCCGTGAGCCCCGATGCTGAGTAGCGTTGCACCCATGCAAAGCAATGTGACTCCCGACACCCCCGCTTACCCGCCAGGCCGGGTGCTGCTGAACTCCGACATGGGCGAAGGCGTGGGCCTCCACGAGTTCGGCAACGACGAAGAACTTATGCGGATCATCGACGTCGCCAATGTGGCCTGCGGCTACCACGCGGGCGATCCGGACGTGATGAACCGGACCGTTGCGCTGGCCGCAGAGCACGGCGTGGCCGTCGGTGCGCACCCTGGCCTCCCTGACCTGGTCGGATTCGGACGCCGCCGTATGACCATGAGCCCCGGTGAAGTCGAGTCGATCATCCTCTACCAGACCGGTGCCCTGGCTGCGTTCCTCGCAAAGCACGGGCTGGAACTAAACCACATCAAGCCCCATGGCGCCCTGTACGGAATGCTGGCCGGCGACGAGGAACTGATGCAGGCCGCCGCCGGAACCGCTTCGCAGTTCGGCGTCCCCTTTTTCGGACTTGCAGGGACGGCCCACGAAACCGTGTGCCGGGCCATGGGCGTCGAGTTCGTGCCCGAACTCTACGTTGACCTCAATTACGGTCCGTCCGGGGAGCTGCTGATCCAACGCCGCCCGGCTCCGACCGACCCCGACGCCGCCGCCGAGCGGGTGCGCGGGGCGCTGGCCGGACGGCCCGTCCTGGCCGTTGACGGAACCGAACTGGACATCACCTTCCGCAGCGTCTGCGTCCACTCCGACGCGCCCAACTCCGTTGCAGTGGCCGGCGCCGTTCGTGCGGTCCTGGCCTGAACCGCAGTATCCAACTTCCCGAAAGAGAGCACCCCGTGGCAACCATCATTTCCCCGCTTCCCGGCATCTTCTACCGCAAGCCCGGTCCGGGCAAGCCGCCCTTCGCCAATGAGGGCGACACCATCGAGGTAGGACAAACCCTGGGCATTATCGAGATCATGAAGCAGTTCACCGAAATCCAGTCCGATGTCGCCGGAACACTGGAATCCTTTGAAGTCAAGGAAGGCGACATGGTCAACCCGGGCGACGCCGTCGTTATCATCCGGGAGGGATAGCCATGAGGAAACTGCTGATCGCCAACCGCGGCGAGATCGCGGTGCGGATTGCCCGAACCGCCCGTGCAATGGAAATCGAGACGGTCCTGGCTGCCAGCGAAGCCGACGTCGAGTCCCTGGCTGCCCGGACCGCCGACCACGTGATTGTGGTGGGTCCGGCTCCTGCCCCCGCCAGCTACCTGAACCAGGATGCCATCATCGCTGCGGCGCTGGAGACCGGCTGCCATGCTGTCCACCCTGGCTACGGGTTCCTCTCCGAGAACGCGGTATTCGCCCGGAAGGTCGCAGCTGCTGGCCTGATCTGGGTGGGGCCGGATGCCGACGCGATCGAAATGATGGGCAACAAGTCCTTGGCGAGGGAATCCGCCCGCAAAGCCGGCGTCCCGGTCCTCCAGGGGTCGGACGGACCCCTGGAGCCGAATGCCGACGCCGTGGAGGTCGCCCGCAGGGTCGGCTATCCGCTCGTCGTCAAAGCCTCCGCCGGCGGCGGCGGCCGGGGCATCCGCTTTGTGCACAGCGAAGATGAGCTCCTGGACACCATCGAGATCGCGCGCGGCGAAGCGGCCTCCGTATTCGGGGACCCGACAGTCTATCTGGAACGTTTTGTGCAGCACGCCCGGCACGTAGAAGTACAGATCCTCGGCGACGGAATGCGTTTCATCCATCTCGGGGACCGGGACTGCTCCATGCAGCGGCGTTCGCAGAAGGTCATTGAAGAGGCTCCGGCGCCGGACCTCCCGGACACTGTCCGGGAAAGAATCCGGGAATCCTCCGTGGAGCTCGCCCGCGATTGCCGCTACAGCGGCGCCGGAACAGTCGAGTTCCTCTACGACCCGGTCAATCATGAAGCTGCGTTCATCGAAATGAACACCAGAATTCAGGTTGAGCACCCGATCACCGAGCAAATCACGGGCGTCGATCTGATCCGCGAACAACTGCTGATCGCATTCACCGGTGAGATGTCCTTGCGGCAGGAGGACATCACGTTTGCCGGCCACGCCATCGAGTGCCGCATTAACGCCGAGGACCCGGAGAACAACTTCTTCCCCAGCCCCGGCCTCATCACCGCCTTGGACTGGGCCGCAGGCGGCGGCATCAGGGTGGACACCGGCGTCGAGGCCGGATCCACGGTCAGCCCTTACTACGACTCGATGCTTGCCAAGCTGATAGTCCATGCGGAAAGCCGCGACTCCGCCATTGAGGCCATGCTGGCTGCGCTGGACCAGACCGTGATCGAAGGGGTCAAAACCACGATCCCGGTGCACAAGCTGTTGCTGGCCAGGCCCGAATTCGCCGCGGTCAGCCACCACTCGAAGTTCATAGAAACCGTTGCCGATCTAATGGAGGCGCCATGAATAGCCCCGCACCTGCAGTACCGGAGGCTCGCTACACCTGGGGCGGGGACGAATTCCTGTTCGTTGAAGTTTCGGAGTCCATGAGCCTGGCCGCCAATTTCAAGGTGATGTCCATTGCCGCGAAGCTTTCAGCCATGGAATTGCCGGGCATCGTGGATGTCTGTCCTGCCAACGCTTCGCTGCTGGTGCGGTTCGATCCTGACGTCCTGCCGCCGTCGACCTTGGAAAAGACCGTCCGGACTATTGAAGGGGACCTGTCCCATCAGGAGGATCGGGCCCTGGAAACCCGGATCGTCGAAGTCCCGGTCTGGTACGACGATCCCTTCACCGCAGAGGTGGCCGGGCGGTTCCGCGAAGGCTTCCATCAGGAGCCGGACGGCACGGACATCGACTACGCAGCAAAGGTCAACAACCTCAAGGACGCCGCCGAATTCATCCAGCGCCATCATGAGCAGCCGTGGCTTGTCACCATGGTTGGATTCGTCGCCGGCTTGCCGTTCCTGTTCCAGCTAGTTGAGCAGGACAAGCAGCTGGAAGTGCCAAAGTATCTGAGTCCCCGCACCGATACGCCCAAGCTGACGGTGGGCCACGGCGGCTGCTTCGGCTGCATCTACTCCGTGCGGGGTGCCGGGGGCTACCAGATGTTCGGGGTAGCCGCCGCGCCGATTTTCGATCCGGCCCAGGCACTGGCTGACTTCAAGGACTTTATGGTCTTCTTCCGGCCGGGCGACATCGTGAAGTTCAAGCCGGTCACGGAAGCCGAATACAACACCATCCAGGCCGAGATCTCGGCGGGGACCTTCCGCTACCGGCAGGCGCCCGTGACATTCGATGTGTCCAAGGCGCTGGCCCATCCCGAAGCGTACAACCAGGAACTTATGGGGGCCCTCAATGGCATTTGATATCAAGAACCCCGGGCTTGCCACCACGGTCCAGGACCAGGGCCGCACCGGCCACTACAACGTGGGCATCCCGCAGAGCGGATCCATGGACCAGTACTCTGCCGAACTTGGCAATGCCCTGGTAGGCAACACCGCCCGGGAAGCAGTCCTGGAATGCACGTATCTGGGCCCGGTGCTGACCACCGGCGAGGACGCCGTCGTCGCCATCACCGGGGCTCCAGTGGAGGTGAAAGTCAACGGCGAAGCCCGCCCCCAGTGGACGCGGCTGCGGCTGGGCGCCGGAGATGAGCTGAGCTTTGGGGTTATCCGCGGCGGGACGCGCTACTACATCGCTGTCCAGGGCGGCGTCGACGTTCCCGAGGTGCTCGGCAGCCGGTCCACCTACAGCCTGGGCGCGATCGGCGGCTTCCATGGCCGCAAGCTGGAGGCCGGCGACCAGGTTCCGGTCGGAATTCCGCTGAACGGCGGTGTTGTACCCAACGGCGACACGATTCCGGAAGAATTCCGTCCAGGGTTCGCAAAAGAACAGGACGTCAGGATAGTCCTTGGCCTGTACGACCACCGCCTCACCGCCGAAGGACTGGACAATCTCCTGAACGGCGAGTGGAAAGTGACCCCGGTGGCTGACCGGATGGGCTTGCGGTACTCCGGCCCCGGCGTGAAATGGATAGAGCGCGAGCAGCCTTTTGGGGCCGGTTCCGATCCGTCCAACATTGTGGACGCCGGCTACGCCGTCGGCTCCATCCAGATTCCCGGCGGTACCCAGCCGATCATCCTGCATCGCGATGCTGTCTCCGGCGGCGGCTACGCCATGGTGGGAACCGTCATCAGCGCCGACATGGATCTGGTTGCCCGTGCCGCTCCCGGGACCTCCACCCGATTCGTTGCCGTCAGCCAGGACGAGGCGCTGGTGGCGCGCAAGGAACTCGCTGAACGCAAACAGGAGGCGCGGGCAGCCCTCGGCTCCAGCCGCTGATGCACGGCACAAAAGCAGGAACCGGAAGGACTCCCGGTTCCTGCTTTTGTGTTTCCGGCTGCTGTACGGCCCGGATACTGGCCAATCGTCGATCCCTGCCGTTCACCGCCACTCCACAATGGGTTCATTACCACTGAGTACGTTGGCCGGGTCCTGTTGAGATCCACCCTTTGAAAGGCTCCCCCATGAGCACGACTCGCACCCGAGGCATCCTCACGGCAGCCGCAGCCATCGTCCTGACAGCGGCCGCAATCGGCGGCACTGCGGCCGCCCAGGCCGCCCAGGCCGCCGGCAACAACGATCAGCACGGCGGGGGCGACGCCGGCAGCCACCACGTAACTGACACGGCACTGTCCGAGGCGTTCAGCGGCGTCGACCGTGCCACAGCCTGGCAGCAGACCGGCAAGCTGAAGTTGGACTTTCCCACGTACCACACCGAAGGAATCGCCTTCAGTGAGGACCACATTTTCCTCTCGGCTGTCCAGATCCTGGAACCGACCACCAAGCTGCCCGCCACACAGGACGGTTTTGACCGTACGCCCGGCAAGGGCGTCGGCCACCTGTTTGTGATGGACAACGCCGGGAACCTCCAGAAGGACATCATCCTTGGCGAGGGCGACATGTACCACCCCGGCGGCATCGACTTCGACGGCACCAACGTCTGGGTGCCGGTTGCCCAGTACCGGCCCAACAGCAGCGCCATCGTCTACCGGGTGGACGCGAGCAGCCTCGAGGTGCACAAGCAATTCGAGGTCAAGGACCACTTTGGCGGCATCGTGATGGACAAGCAGACGGGCCACCTCGTCGGCAACACCTGGGGGTCGCGACGCTTCGCCGAATGGGACCTGCACGGCCGGCAGCTCGCTAGCTGGCAGAACCCGAACTACTTCATCGACTACCAGGACTGCCAGTACGTGCCGAACTCAAAAATGCTCTGCGGCGGGATCACCAACCTCCCCCAGGCCACGCAGTCCGGCGGAGCCGGCGCAAGCTACGAACTCGGCGGAATGGCGATGATCGACCTCAAATCCCGCAGTGTACTCCGCGACGTCCCCTTCCAGCAGTGGTCCACCGCCGGTCACGCGGCGACGCGCAACCCGTTCAAAATGACCGCCGACGGCGACCACCTCACCATGAGGGTGGCTCCCGACAACGGCGATGAGGGCAACGGCACCGAAATCCTCAGCTACGAGGCCACCGTTACCGCAACCGAGTAAGCCCCTTGCACCTCCTATAAATGAATGGACACCCTATGCCTCATCCAGCACGCTCCACCCGAAAACGCCTCGCCGCCGTCACCGGCGCCGCGGCTCTGGCCGCGTCGACGCTGGCAGCCGGCCTGATCGGCGTCGGCGCCGCCCCGGCCTCGGCCGGAGATAAGCACGCTGAAACCGCGACCCCGATCAAACATGTGGTGGTGATTTTTCAGGAAAACGTCTCCTTCGACCACTATTTCGCCACCTACCCGGAGGCCGCGAATATTCCCGGCGAAACCCAACAGGGCACCGGCACCCCGGCGGCCACCTTCACTGCCGCCAAGAGCACGCCCAAGAAAATCGACACCCTGGCCACCGCGGGCCTGCTAGCCCCGAACAACCCCAATACTGCCCAGCCGGCCCGCCTCTCGCCCCTGCAGGCCGTCACCTGCGACCAGGACCACAACTATGGCGCCGAGCAAAAGGCATACAACGGCGGCTTGATGGACAAGTTTGTTGAGTTCACCAGCCGGGACGCCTGCGGCACCAACCAGTACGGCCGCAGCGGGCTGACAATGGACTACTACGACGGAAACACCGTCACCGGCATCTGGAACTACGCCCAGAACTACGCCATGAGCGACAACCACTTCAGCACCGTCTTCGGACCGTCCACTCCGGGTGCGCTGAACCTGGTCTCCGGCCAGACCCACGGAGCCACCGAATACACGGCGGCCGGCCAGCCCGTTAAACCGGCGGCCAGCGACTACACCGTCCGCCGGCCGGACGCGAAGGGCGTCGGCACCATCATCAACGACCCGGACCCGGTCTACGACGACTGCTCCAACAACAGCCACGCCAAAACCAACAACCTGGCCGGCCTAGACGGCAAGAACATCGGCGACCTACTTAACTCCAACGGCACGTCCTGGGGCTGGTTCCAGGGCGGCTTCGCGCCCACCACCCCGGCGTCCGGGAGCACACCTGCATCGTGCCTGTCCAGCCACACCAACGCCGCGGGCGCCGACGTCGTGGACTACTCCCCGCACCACCAGCCGTTCCAGTACTACGCTTCCACCGCCAACCCGCACCACGTCGCCCCGGCGTCGGACGCGGAAATTGGCCACAACGGCCAGGCCAACCACCAGTACGACCTCACGGCGTTCAACACGGTGGTCAACACCGACAACATGCCCGCCGTGTCCTTCCTAAAGGCGGGCATGTACCAGGACGGCCACGCCGCCTACTCCGACCCCATCGACGAGCAGAACTTCATTACCAGCACCGTCAACCAGATCCAGAATTCCAAGAACTGGGAGGATACGGCCGTGGTGCTCGCCTACGACGACTCGGACGGCTGGTACGACCATGTCGCCGCCAAGGTGAAGAACTCCTCCAACACTGAAGACGACGCCGCCTGGTGCACGGACGCCGCCGCCAGCGGAGTTCCGCTGGCGGGCGGCTACGCTGACCGCTGCGGACCCGGCCCACGCCAGCCGCTCGTGATCATCTCCCCCTACGCAAAGAAGAAGTTCGTAGACCACACCGAGACCGATCAAACCTCGATCCTGCGCTTCATCGAGGACAACTGGCAGACCGGACGGATCGGTGACGCTTCCGCCGACTCCGCGGCCGGCTCGCTGAACGAGATGTTCAACTTCCACAAGCAGCGCACCGGCAAGGTCCTGCTCGACGAAAACACCGGCGCCGTCGCCTCCATCACAAAAAGGAACGACGATGACGAAAAGCACGGCAGGGACGACGAGAGGTAGGCACCCTCGCGCAGTCCCTGCGCGTCCTCAACACAGCACCCCCAGGAACCGCCTCCGGCCACGCGCCGGAGGCGGTTCCTTTTCCTTGGCAGGCGGTCTTGATGCAGGAACCGTTTTCGGAGTAGACCAGCTAATACAGCCAACAGTCCGTCGCCCGGGCCGAGAGGTCCTTGCCGTAGCCGTGCAGACTCCGGGTGCCGGCGGGCGCAACAGCAAGGACAGAGGAGAGCACCATGAGCGAAGAGCAGGCGGCACCGAAGACAAAAGGTGTTGCGGCGCAGCTGCTGGGAACGGTTGACCTGGGGCCCGAGATCGAAGGCATGGCAGGACGCCTGCTCCGGATGCGGATGGTGACCATCGAGCCGGGAGGCGTCTTCGGCCCTGTGCATGACCATAAAGACCGGCCCGGCATGGTCTACATCCTGCAAGGAACCATCACCGACCATCGCAATGGAGCGGCCACGGACTATGGCCCGGGAATGGGTTGGCCCGAGGACGGGAACACCATTCACTGGCTGGAGAACAGGGGGGCCGCTCCGGCGGTGGAGATCTCGGTCGATATCGTCAGGCAGGCGTAGGCGCCCGCAGCGGCCCCGGATCAGGCCGGGAGGATCTTCCGGTTCACGCCTCTGGTGAAGCTATGCAAAAATACCCCCCAGGGTATAGAGTGGTTGGCATCACAGTGTGTAGCAACACGAAGAGAACGGCGTCCGCGCTGAAGCGACGCCCGGTTCGAGAGAGGCGTCTTATCCATGACTATGCATCACGAGATCCTGATCGTCGGAGGCGGCAATGCGGGACTGAGTGTCGCCGCCCGGCTCCGCCATGCTGGCCGGACTGATATCGGCCTGATTGAGCCGAGCGAGCACCACTACTATCAGCCGTTATGGACCCTGGTGGGAGGCGGTTCGGCCAGCCAGACGGAGTCGGTCCGTCCACAGGCAACCGTAATGCCGCAGGGAGTTGCGTGGATCAAGGACGCCGCGACGGATATTGACCCTGAGCGGCGAAGCGTCGCACTGGCGTCCGGCGGATCCGTCACCTATGACTATCTGGTGGTCTGTCCCGGCATCCAGTTGGACTGGGACAAGATTCCGGGCATGGCCCAGGCCCTGGAGTCGCCGACCGTCTCCAGCAACTACCGCTTCGACTTGGCACCAAAGACCTGGGACATGATCAGGAACCTGAAGTCCGGAACGGCCGTTTTCACCCAGCCCTCAGGGCCGATCAAATGCGCCGGCGCGCCGCAGAAGATCGCGTACCTGGCCGCCGATTACTGGCAAAAGCAGGGGGTGCTGGACAAGATCCGGGTCGTGATGGTTCTGCCGACGCCGGGTATGTTCGGGGTCAAGGTGTTCGCCGATGAGCTTGAGCGGGTGGTGGCCAAGTACGGCATCGAAGTCCGCTTCAACAGCGAGATGACCTCTGTGGACCCGGCCGCTGGCGTGGCAGTGATTACTGACAATGCGGCAGGCTCCCAGGAATCCTTGCACTACGACCTGCTCCACGTTGTGCCGCCGCAGTCTGCGCCGGACTGGCTCAAGCGCACCCCGCTGGCGGACCCGGCCAACCCCGCCGGCTACGTGGACGTTGACAAGCACACCATGCAGCACAAGCGGTACCCGGAAGTTTTTGCCCTGGGCGACGCGGGGTCTACACCGAACTCGAAGACCGGCGCTGCGATCCGCAAGCAGGCCCCGGTGCTGGTGAAGAACCTGCTGGCTGCCATTGAAGGGCAAGCCCCGGCCGCCCAGTACGGAGGGTACTCCTCCTGCCCGCTGACCACGGCGCGGGGGAAAATGCTGCTGGCGGAGTTTGATTACACTTTGCAGCCCGCCCCCAGCATTCCGTTCATCGACACCACGAAGGAACGCAGCGACATGTGGCTGCTGAAGCGCTACGGGCTTCCGTTTATGTACTGGAACCTGATCCTCAAGGGGCGCATATAACTCCACGGGCAGCAGGAGAACTCCGGCGGGGCAGGGGCTCCGCCCCGATCCCATCGGCGGGCAGGCGCGCCCACGGCAGGTTCCGGGGGCAACGCCCCGCCGGGGCCAGAATGGCACCATGAGCTTTTTATCCTCCGGCCGCGTTCAGACGCCCGTCCTGGACATCGGATACGAGTCCGCGGGCGACCCGGGCGGGACCCCGGTCATCCTTCTGCACGGATTCCCGTATGACGTTAGGGCCTTCGACGACGTCGCTCCGGTCCTCGCCGGCCAGGGCGCGTATGTGCTCGCGCCCTACCTCCGCGGGTTCGGTCCGACCCGGTTCCTCGACCCCACGACCATCCGCTCGGGCCAACAGGCCGCCCTCGGCCAGGATCTCATCGACTTTATGGATGCCCTCAGCATCGGCCAGGCCGTCGTGGCAGGCTACGACTGGGGCGGCAGGGCGGCCTGCGTCGTGGCGGCCCTGGAGCCCGGACGGGTTTCCGGCCTCGTCTCCGTGGGCGGCTACAACATGCACAACCTTGCCCGGTCCGGCGAGCCTGCCCTCCCGGAATGGGAGCGAAGCTACTGGTATCAGTACTATTTCCACTCGGAGCGGGGGCGCCGCGGGCTGGAACTAAACCGCGAGGAATTGTGCGGGCTGTTGTGGCGTACCTGGTCGCCCGGCTGGGATGGTGCGCGGCAGGCCTTCACCGCGAGCGCCCCGAGCCTGCACAACCCCGACTTCGTCGACGTTGTCATCCACTCCTACCGCCACCGCTACGGGCTGGTCGACGGCGACCCCCGGTACCAAGGGCTTGAGGAGCTGATCGCCCGGGAGCCGCAGATCAGCGTTCCAACGGTAATACTCGAAAGCGGGGACGACGGAGTCGGCGGCCCCGCGGCGGCAGCCGGCAGGGGGCACTTCACCGGCCCTTACCGCCACCGGGTCCTTCCGGGCATTGGGCACAACGTGCCGCAGGAGGACCCGGACGCGTTTGCGCAGGCGGTACTGAGCCTGGTCGGCTAAGAGACTCGAAGCGGGCCCTCAGAGCATAAGTTTGAAACCGAGGTGCGACGCTTCGAAGCCAAGCCGCTGATAGAACCGGTGCGCCGCGACCCGGGAGCCGTCGGACGTGAGTTGGACCAGTCTTGCGCCTCGCCGGCGGCCTTCGTTGACAGCCCAGCTGATCATGGCGCCCCCGAGTCCGTTGCTCCGCAGGTCCGCCCGGACCCGCACCGCCTCAATCTGCAGTCGAGTCGCCCCACCACGGGCGAGTCCGGGGATGAATGTCAGCTGCATCGTCCCAACTACCTCCCGATCAGTCGTCACGACGGCGACCAGCAGTTGCGCAGGATCGGCGTCAATGGCTTGAAAGGCGCGATCGTACGGCCCCCGGGCCTCGGCCGCTACCGAGTCGGTGGAGGCCCTGAGCTGGTCGTCCGCCAGGAGCCGCAAAATCGGGCCGACGTCGGAGGGTTCGGCTTTCCGGATCGTAAAGGGTCCACCGGGCAGGTCCAGTGCGGCGAGCATCATGGGCCCAGTATTTCAGCCCCCTGTGACCAGCTGGGACAACCGATGCCGCCGGCTAGTTTTCGATTGCCTCGGCGCGGCGGTGCTGCCCGGCTGAACCTGCGTTGTGGCTGGTGGCCGGCATGGCGATGACGGCGATCACCGTGAGCACTGCCCCGACCAGCACCGAGAGGAACACTGCCCCGGAGGCCGAGACGATGGTGTGCGGATCCGTGCTGCCGCCCGGGGTGCCGGAGTAGATCGCGTTGGCAACCGCCCCGAAGACTGCCACTCCGATGGCGCTGCCGATCGAGCGGGCGAAGAGATTGGTGCCGGTGACTACCCCGCGCTCGTTCCATTCGACGCTTGACTGGGCGGCAATGAGGCTTGGGGTCGCGACCAGCCCAAGACCGAGCCCGACGATGAAACAACTTATGGCGACTAAAAGAATGCTGGGTGTGGAGGCGGTCAGGGCAAGCACCGCTGCGCCGATGACCGTGACCGCGACGCCGATCATGGCGGTCCGCCGGAACCCGATCCGAAGATAGACCCGGCCCGACTGGGAGGCACTGATCGGCCAGCCAATCGTGAGCGCCGCCAGCGCCAAGCCGGCCAGGATCGGGGAGGTGGAGAGGGCACCTTCGAGGAACGTCGGCACGTAGGAGGTGAGGCCCAGCATGATGGCTCCGACGCCAAAGGAGATCATCGCCGTCGTCGCCAGCAGACGCCGCGATACCACCCACGGCGGCAGGACCGGTTCCGCTGCCCGCCGCTCAACGAGGATAAACGCTGCGAACAAGACTGCGCCGGCGGCAAAAACGGCGATGCTGATCGCGGAGTTCCAGGCCCACGCCTGGCCGCCCTCGAGGGCGCCGAGGATGATCAGGCTGAGCGAGACTGTCAGCAACCCCGCCCCCAAGTAGTCAACGCGGTGCTTCACCCGCTCGATGTCCTCGTGGAAGGACCGGATCAGCATCCACCCGGCCAGGAGGCACAGCGGGATGTTCACCAGGAAGATCCCCCGCCAGATGCCCAGCGAGGAAAACACGCCCCCGAGCGTTGGACCCACGACTGAGGAGACAGCCCAGACGCTGGCCAGGTAGCCCTGCACCTTGGCCCGTTCGGTCAGTGTGTAGATATCGCCGGCGATGGTGATGGCCATCGGCTGGACCGCCCCGGCGCCCAGTCCCTGCAGCACACGGAACGCAATGAGGGCCGGCATGCTCCAGGCGAGCCCGCACAGGATCGAACCGAGCAGGAACAACCCGATCCCGATCAGGATGATCGGTTTGCGGCCCACGATGTCGGAGAGCTTTGCATAGACGGGCACCGAGACGGCTTGGGCCAACAGGTAGGCGGAAAAGAGCCACGGAAAGGACGTGAATCCGCCAACGTCATGCACAATCGAGGGCACGGCGGTCGCGACGATCGTCGAGTCGATCGCCACCAGGCCGGTCGAAAGCATCAGGGCTATCAGGATGGGCCCGCGTTTGGAGCGGAAGCCGACTCCCTCGGCAAGTGTTGTTTTCACGTGATCGTCTCTTCCCGTCCGCGCCGAACCGCGTAGCAGCCGAAACCGGTTCCGGCTCCGATTCCATAACTGCACCTTGGCGCGAAATAGTCCCGGCCAGGCCCGGGCGGGTAGTGCTCAGGCCTGGCGGTAGACCTTCCGCGCAATGGTCAGGCTCACGGCGGCGAGGACCGCTATGCTCACCAGGTAGAACCCGGGCACCAGCAGGGAACCGGTGGTGCCGATCAGCCAGGTCAGGATAAAGGGCGCGAATCCGCCGAAGACTGTGACGCCGATATTGTAGCCGAGGGAAAGCCCTGTGGAGCGGATGCGGGCCGGGAACATCGAAGACATAATGGCCGGCAGCGGTGCAAAGTAGCTGGTGGCCAATACCGAGAGCACCAGTTCCACTACGACCATGGTGGGCAGGGCCGGCGCGGCGATGAGGAGCATAAACGCCGGGATGCCGACGACGATTGTGCCGGCAGCAGCCCAGGTCATCACCCGGGCCGGCCCCACTTTGTCCGCAAGCATGCCGATGAACGGCGAACCCAGGCTCATGACCACACCGAAGATCAGGGTGGAGAGGAAGGCCACGGATTTCGGCATCCCCAGGTTCACGATCGCGTAGGTGGGCATAAAGAGGGCAATGTAGACGCCCACGGATCCCAGCGATACAACGCCCACGATCGCCCAGAGCCGGCCGCCGTTGCCGATGAACGTCTCCCGCAGCGGCGAAGTGGACTTTTCGGTGGCGAGAAACTCCGGGGTTTCCTCCATCTTGGACCGGATGTACCAGCCCACGGGTCCGATGGCCAGCGCGAAGATGAACGGCAGCCGCCAGCCCCAGGACTCGAGCGATTGGGTGCTGAGGTAGGAGTTGAGTACAAAACCGAAGATTCCGGCCAGCAGGATGCCGGCGCCTTGGGTGGCCACCTGCCAGCTGCCGTAGAACGCCTTCCGGTTCGGCGCGTATTCGATGAGGTAGGCCGTGGCCGTGCCGAATTCCCCGCCGGTGGCGAAGCCTTGGAGCAGCCGGGCGACCAGCACCAGGATGCTGGCGGTGACCCCGATGGCGGCGGCCGTGGGTGCCACCACAATCAGTAAGGTGCCAACAAACATCACCAGGATGGACACCAGCATGCCGGCCTTGCGTCCGGCCTTGTCGGCGTAACGGCCGATGATGATGCCGCCCAGCGGGCGCATGATGAAGGACACCCCGAACGAGGCGAAGGTCAACAGCAGTGATGCGGCTTCATTGCTGGTGGGGAAGAACAACTTGGAGATGGTGACGGCGAACGTGCCGTACACAATCAGGTCAAACCACTCCAGTCCGTTGCCGATCGAGGCGGCGACGACGGCTTTTCGGGCATTTTTTTGTTCCAGCGCCTGGGTGGCCGGCGGGCGCTGGCCGGTAGCCTGGTCACCGGAACCGAGGCTGGGGGCAGTTTGATGGCTCATGGCTGGGCAGTCCGTTCGGTTGGGGAGAGGTGGGCGAAGAGTGCCTGCAGAAAGCCCTCGCACGCGGCGATCTGGGAGAGCTCGATGTATTCGTTGGCCGTGTGGCCTTGGTCCATGTTGCCGGGACCGCAGACCACTGTGTCGATGCCGGCCCGCTGGAAAAGTCCCGCCTCGGTGGCGTAGACCACGGTCTCTTCGACGGCGTGTCCGCTGAGCTGCTGGGCCAGTTCCAGGGCGGCGCGCGGGCCTTCCGGGCTGAGCCCCGGGACCGTACCCCGTGGCTCCATCCGGATGTCTGCGGCCGGGTCCTCCTGTTGGATTTCGGCCCGCAGCTGCGCCAGGTGCTCCTCGATACGGGAGATCACCGTCGCCGGGTCCTCACCCGGAATGGTCCGGAACTCAAAGTCGAAGTCGCAGTGTTCAGCAACGGTGTTCACTGCCGCACCGCCGCTGACCAGGCCCACGTTGGCGGTGGTGTAGGGGACCACAAAGGTGTCATCAAACGGGCCGGACAGCCGGTGTTCGTCCGCGAGCGACCTGATAAAGGCAATGGACCTGGCCGCGTATTCGATGGCGTTGACACCGGTGGGGGTCATGGAGGAATGGGCGGCGATGCCCCTGACGCTGACGCGGAAGAGCTGGCTGCTCTTGTGCGCCGAGACGGGACGCATGCTGGTCGGCTCGCCGACGAAGGCAATCCGGGGATGGATCCCGCGTGCAGCGAGCTCGGTCAGCAGGATGACTGCGCCGTGGCAGCCGACCTCTTCGTCGTAGGTCCAGGCGAAGTGCAGCGGTTCGGACAGTTCGCGGGACAGGAACTCGGGAAGCAAACCCAGGATGGCGCCGCTGAAGGCCTTCATGTCGGTGGTGCCGCGGCCGTAGAGCCGGTCCTCGCGTATCTCGGGGGTGAAAGGATCGCTGTGCCAGTCCTGGCCGTCCACGGGTACGACGTCGGTGTGGCCGGCGAGCATAACACCGCCGGTGACGGCGCCGTCCCGGGCCGGGATCGTGGCGAAGAGGTTGGCTTTGGTGCCGTCGGGGCTGGGAACGATGACCGGGGTGATCCCGTGGGCGGTGAGCTCGTCCGCTATGCAGTGGATCAAGGCAAGGTTGGAATTGCGGCTGGTGGTGTCGAAGGAGACCAGCTTCGCCGCCCAGGCCAGACCCGCGGCGCTGGGGGCGGCGGCAGTTGGATCGTCGGTGCTGGGTACTGCTGTTGCCGGTGTGGTGGCGGACGTCATGGGCTGGTTCCTCGCAGTGTTTGACGGCTGGGTGCGGTGGGCGGCAGCAGCTGGTTGTGCCTGCGGGCCTATTCCGCTCTCTTCCCCAGTATTTGACCGACTCACCACTCATGTCAACACTTTGAACACGATTTGTTCATTAAATTGAACGCAGCGCATCTCCCGCAGGTCCGCCGTCGGCCGTGGTCCGTTAGAAGGAGGGCGGCGTCATGGCGCCGATCAGCGCCGCGTCTTCCGAGGTGGAGTTGCGGTACCAGTGCGGCAGCGCGGAATCGTAGGTCAACGAATCGCCTTCCTCCAGGTCATACCCCACGCCGTTGACGCAGACGTGGAGCCGGCCCTGCACCATCGTCACGCATTCTTCGCCGGCGTGTTTGAAAGGAGCATCCTCGTTGTCCCAGCCCGGGGCGATCTGGGCCCGCAGCATCCCCAACTGGCCGCTCATGTGCGGTGTCAGGAGTTCGTAGATGAGGTTGTCCTCGGCAACTTCGAGCCGCCGCCGGTCCTCGCGCCGCACCAGCGCCCCGCCTTGGTCTTTGCTGTCAAAGAAGCGTCCCACCGGTACTTTCAGGGCCTGGGAGAGTTTGATCAGCGTGGTCAGCGACGGGTTTCCCTGGCCACGCTCGATCTGGCTCAGCAGGCCGGGGCTGAGGCTGGCCGCCGCCGCAAGGCTGCCGATGCTGTACCCAGCCTCCCGCCGTAGCTGCAGGACCAAAGCGCCGACGGCGGTCATCGCGCGCTCGGCCTGATCCTCTACCGGGGGATATTCCAGTCCTGCCCCGGGGCCGACGCCGTGATTCTCCATCCCACGATCGTCCGCCATAGTGAAGATATCGTCAAGATAATGAAGTGGGCGCGCCAGCCGAGGACACGCAGCAGCAACGGGACGGTGGCGGATGGTGGCGGGTTCGCCGTCGAGGGCAGCGGCCAGAAGGCGCGGCAAAAGGCGCGGCAAAAGTGGGTCCTCCATATTCGCGACACGCGCCCAGTCAACCAAGCAGCGCGCCACTTTCGTAGACTCAGTGGAGATACGACATGTTTCCGCTAGGGACGTGCCCGCCACAGGAAGAGCCATCAATGAAGATTGTCGTCCTCGTCAAGGAGGTTCCCGACACGTACGGGGACCGAAAACTGAACCATGAAACAGGCCTCGCCGACAGGGAAGCCAGCGAGGCGGTCATCGATGAGATCGGTGAGCGGGCGCTGGAGCTGGCGCTGGCGTACGCCGACGCGAACGCGGGCACCAACGTCGCAGTCCTCTCCCTCGCTCCCGGGAATGCGACGGCAACCATACGCAAGGGGCTTGCGATGGGCGCGGGGAGCGCCACCCATGTCTCGGACGAGGCGCTCCGGGGTGCTGATCTTGGCCTGACCGCCGAAACCCTCGCCGCAGCGCTCCGCCGCATCGAGTTTGACCTGGTGATCACCGGGAACGTCTCCACCGATGGATCCGGGGGCATGATTCCCGCGATGCTTGCGGAATTGCTGGACGTGCCCCACGCCACCGGGCTCAGCTCCGTACAGATCCGCGACGGAGAGGTGTCCGGCTCCAGGGCCGTTGAATCCGGCGTGCAGCAGGTATCAGCGACCCTGCCCGCGGTGATTTCCATTACCGAGGCGCTTCCCGGGGCACGCTTCCCCAATTTCAAAGGAATCATGGCCGCGAAGAAGAAGCCCTTCGAGACGCTCACCCTCGCAGACCTCAGGATCACCGCCGACAGCCCGGACGCGGCGCGTTCGATTATGCTGACCGTCGCCGAGAAGCCCCCGCGCGCGGCCGGCGTCAAAATCATCGACGAGGGTGATGCCGGCGAAAAGCTCGCTGACTTCCTGATCGAAAACCGACTGGCGTAAGGAGTAACGACATGACTGAATTCCCTCGTGACGCAATCCTCGTCGTTGTGGAAACCCGGGCTTCCGGTGAACTTGAGAAGGCTGCAGCCGGACTCTTCGGCGCTGCCGCCGCAGCTGGCACGCCCGTTGCCCTGGTTCTTGCCGCACCCGGGGCCGGGAGCGCAGCCGCCGCGGAGGCTGCGGCCTTCGGCGCCGCACGCATCCTGATCGCCGAGACCCCTGATGCTTCCGCGCTCGGCGTTCCGGGCGTTGACGCGTTGGCGGCCGCTGTGGAGCAGGTGCAACCGGACGCGATCCTGATTTCGCACTCACTGAACGGGCGCGATCTCGCCGGCCGGTTCGCGGCGCGTTCGCGTGCGGCGGTTTCCGTCGATGCGATCGGCGTCTCACGTGATGAGGAGGGCGTCGTGGCTCACCATTCCGTCTATGGCGGCGCCTACAATGTGACCTCAACGTCCACGTTTGGGCCGCCGGTGATCACGGTTCGCCAGGGCTCCATCGAGGCCCGCGCCACGGCTCAGCCGGAAGCGGCGGAGACCCTGGCAGTGGCGCCCTCCGGGAAGCCGGCCGCGCGGATCGATTCCTTCGAAGAGGTTGTGGCGGCCACCTCGCGGCCGGAGCTGCGCGGGGCCGCGAAGGTTGTTGCGGGCGGCCGCGGCCTCGGGTCCGAGGAACAGTTCGCCCTCGTCGGACAGCTCGCCGACACACTCGGCGCTGCCATTGGCGCGTCGCGCGCCGCGGTGGATGCAGGCTTCATCCCGCAATCGCACCAGGTGGGCCAGACCGGGGTTTCCGTGTCATCGCAGCTATATATCGCGCTTGGCATTTCCGGCGCGATCCAGCACCGGGCCGGCATGCAGACCGCTAAGACGATCGTCGCCATCAACAAGGATGCAGACGCACCCATCTTCGAGATCGCCGACTTTGGTGTGGTGGGCGATATTTTTAAGGTTGTACCCCAGCTGATCAGCGCCCTTGAGGCTCGGAAGAAGTGACGGCAACCCAGTCCCGGCCGCTGCGGCGGGGCCTGCCGCGCGTGCCGGGTGGTGACCCCTGGCCCGCAGCAGGCCAGGCACCCGCACGCATCGAAATGGAACGAGCGGAGGGGGCCACCGCTCCCGCCGATGCCCATCCAACGGAGCCGGCTGCGGTATCGCCAGCTCCGGTTCCGGCCGCTCCGGAGCCGGCAGCTCCGGTTCCGGCCGCTCCGGATCCGGCAGTGAACGCCGACGCCGGGACGCGGCAGCTTCGCCGCGGTCTGCCCCGGGTGCCCGGCGGCGAGCCTTGGCCGCCCGCGGCCCTGGGCTCGGTGCCGGTGCCGGCGTCGGCTATGTCCGGGGCGCCCGCCGCGGGCGAAGCTGCAGCGCCAGCGCTGGACTCTGATTCTGCTGAGCCGGCTGCGCTGGTGGCACCTGCGACGGCGGCAGCGACCCCTGCGCAAGCAATCCCGGCGGCGACGCTACCCGCAGCTACCTTGGCGACCGCACCGGCCACGACGACGACGGCGGCAGCGACCCCGCTGCGTCGTGGGCTTCCCCGTGTCCCCGGCGGGGAGCCGTGGCCGCTGGCTGGACTTGCTCCCTCGGCCGCCGTTGCACCTACAGTTCAGGCAGCTCCCGGGCACATTGTCCAGGCTCCTGCGCGGGCAACCAGCGTGGAGCACGCCGTAGCCGAGGCCGAACCGCCGGTGGCGGCGGCGAGCGCACAAGAGGCCCCCGTGGTCCCGGCGACCACCGTCGCGAGCGTACCCGCCGTCCCGGCATCAGCACCGGCGTCGGCGTCGTCGTCGGGACCCGTACCGACAGCGACAGCGACAGCGGCGGCGACAGCACCGTCCGTTGCCGCGCAAAAGCCCGTCCGGCCAAAAGCCGAGGCGCGGCTCTACGGTGCCCGGACCCTGGGTCAGTGGATAAAGCTGGTGGTAATCCTCGCAGCCGGCGCGGTGGCCGCTGCCGGCATTTTGGTGCTCGCCGCGCGCGGTGTGACCACGCTGCCCGGTGTGCCGGCGTTCCTCGACCGATACCCGGGCGAATACAGCCTGCCCGAGACGGCGGAGCCTGGCTTTCCGTGGTGGGCGCAGTGGTCACACTTCCTGAATATCTTCCTGATCGCGCTCATCATCCGCTCCGGTTACCAGGTGCGCACCCAGCAGAAACCGCCGGCGTTCTGGACGCCGAAACGCGGTGGCAAAAAAATTAGCATCAACCTATGGCTGCACCAGTCGCTCGACATTTTGTGGCTGGTCAACGGACTCATCTTTGTGGTGCTGCTGTTTGCCTCCGGCCACTGGATGCGGATCCTCCCGACCAGCTGGGAGGTGTTCCCGAACGCGCTCTCCGCGCTCCTGCAGTACATAACACTCGACTGGCCCGTCGAGAATGGCTGGGTGAACTACAACAGCCTGCAGCAGCTGATGTACTTCATTGTCGTCTTCGTCGCGGCCCCGCTCGCGGCGATCACTGGCGTACGCATGAGCGAATTCTGGCCGAAGAACACAAAGACGTTGAACAGGGCCTACCCGATCGAGCTTGCGCGCGCGGTCCATTTCCCGACGATGCTGTTTTTCGTGGCGTTTATACTCGTCCATGTGTTCCTGGTGTTCGCTACCGGTGCGCTGCGCAACCTCAACCACATGTTCGGCGGCACCGACGCGGTGAACTGGGCAGGCTTCTGGCTCTTCGCCGCCGCCATCGCCGTCACCGCCGCCGGGTGGTACGCCGCCCGCCCGATCGTGCTCGCGCCGTTGGCGAGGCTGTTCGGCAAGGTGAGCAGCCGCTAGTATCGACCCGCGGCTGGCCAGGGAGCCGGTTCCCAGTCCTGTTGTTCGCTGGGGTAGGAGCGTCCCGAGGGCGAGATCCAGCGCGGCGGCTGGTCCCTGGTCGCACCATCAGGCCGCCAGGGCGTGAGGTGTTTGAGGCGGTGGTGCTTTCGGCAGGGCTGGCCAAGGTTTGCGACGCCGGTGCCGCCTCCCTCCGACCACGCCAAGAGATGGTCCGCCTCGTTGTCCAGGGAATGGTTGCTGCAGCCGGGAAAAGGACACCGGCCATCCCGGAGCCGGAGCCATTGGCGCATCGCCTTCGGAACCCGGTAGCTGGTGCGTCCGATTTCCAGCGGCGCTCCGCTGGCAGGATCGGTCAGCACCCGCAGGAACGATCCGGCACCATCGCCGACCAACCGGCGGGCCATACTCCCCGGAATGGGACCGTACCCATCCAAGAGGGCCGGTTCCTCCCCTGCGCCAATCAGCGTCAACACCGGAACGGTGACCAGGACCTGAGCCGCGGGTGATGGGGTTCCATCCGCCACTCCAGCCAGCAGCCACGTGGCGGCGACGTCGACCCGCAACTGGGATAAGGTCCGGGATTCGGACGGACCCTGCAGGGCACGCGCCGCCTCCGTGGCACGTGCCCAGACCCCCGCCGCAGCGTCCGCCGGCAGGTAGGCTGAGAGCCACGCCATGCCGTCCCGGTCCGGGGCATATTCCAGCCGCCGGTCCTGCATGCTTCTGCGGTGGCGCACCTGCATGTTCACTGGATGGTGCCGTTCACGCCAACTACGCGCCTTGGCCCGAAACCTGCCTGGCACCAGCTCTCCCGCCGGGCAGCCGCGCGCTGCAAAGGGAGCCTCCGGGTCCAGGAAATGAGCCTCCAGGGCGGCGGCCGCGGCGGGCTCCAGCCCGGACGTCTCATCACACATCACCCGTGCGTGCTGCCACGAAATGTTCCCCGACAGCAGCGCCGACAGCGTCAGCGGCAACCCGGTTGTAAGCGTGGCGGACTCCGCCAGGAGTGCCGCGGCCGACCTCTCACTCACTGTCAGCACGCAGGCAACTTCAGCCGTCACCGCCATCTGCCGGGCGATGCGTTGCTGCGGGGACACGGCCGGCGCCGTCATGGCCACCCCCGCGGCGGCGTAGCCGGCGGCGAAATGTACCTTCAGCGCGGCCAACCGGGCTTCCATACGGCCCACTTCAGCAAGACCATCCAGACACGCATCCGCCTGATCCCGAATCGGGTCAGCACCCGGCGCACCCACAATCGTGCCTGCGGTCGCGCTTTCGGTTACGGTCCCGCGGCCGGCGCAAACACCCCCACAGACGTGAACTGAAAGAGCGGCAACGGCTGCCGCCATGGCCGCCACCGTCTCCAGCACTGCTTCGCCTTCCATACCCACAGCATCTCAGGAGGCACTGACAATTTAGCCGCCGGCCCGATCGTGCTCGCCCCGATCGCGAAGCTGTCCTGACAGGTGAGCGGCCGGGAGCCCGCGGGGCCCGTTCCGACGTCGGCCTACCGGGCCGTACGTCGAGTGAAGACCAGATGGAGGACACCGAGGGGGGACGGAGTCGCTTCGATGTCAAAACGTTCTTCGAGTCCTTCGAGTCCGTCCCAGAGCCGTTGGCCCCGACCAAGGACGATCGGCACCAGGACAATGTGCATGTGGTCAATCAGATCGGCCTCGAGGAACTGCCGAACCGTACTGACACCGCCACCGATCCGAACATCGAGGTCGCCGGCCAGGGCCCGAGCCTGCTGGAGCGCGGAGACGGGGTCGGCGTCCACGAAATGGAAGGTTGTTCCGCCTTCCATCTCGAGTACCGGCCGAGGATGGTGTGTCAGCACAACAACAGGAGTGTGGAAGACCGGGCTTTCGCCCCACCAGCCCTTCCATTCCGCGTCCTCCCAGGGACCGCGCTGCGGGCCGAACTTGTTCCGTCCCATGATCTCCACGCCAACCCCGGGCCCCCACTGGCTGGCGAATGCCTCGTCGACCCTGCGGGATCCCGGCGACTCCCCGTGGATACCCATTTCGCGGAAGGTGCGCGTTTCGAACGCCCACTCCACTAGCCGTGTGCCTGCGTGACCGAACGGGGCGTCGAGTTGCTGGCCCTCGCCGGTGCCGAAGCCGTCGAGGGAGATCGAGAAGTTATGCACGCGGACGAGGGACATGTCATCTCCTGGAGTGGTTGTGGTTCGCAGTCACTGTATGGTCATCGATCCCACCGACTCCAGACCAACGCTGAAAGAACCGTACCGCCGTCGAGCAAAAACTGAACTCGCGCGGGCCGGCCGCCTAACTTGCCCAATCGGAGTCGCCGTAGGGGCGGCCACGGAAGTGTGCGCGGAGGTATTCACCCACTACTGCCGCTCCCAGATCGTCGGTTTCCGGCGCCACCACACGCGCATCGATGCGGCGGGCCATCTGCTGGACGAAGCGTTCCAGGCCCGGGTCATCGCCAAGCCGGAAGAACGTGGACTGCGCACCGGCTCGGCCCACCTTGTCCAGTTCCTCGACCGTGCGGCGGATGGTCTGCGGGTGCGGCGGCCAGGAGAAGACCGATTCGCCGTCGGGCAGCAGGTGGGCGGTGGGTTCGCCGTCGGTCACCACCAGCAGGACCGGCTGCATGGACGGGTGCCGGCGGAAGAAACGGCCGGCCAACAGCAGGCCGTGGTGCAGGTTGGTGCCTTGCTCGCGCACGGCCGGCAGGGAGGTGAGCTCGCCAATGTCCATCGACTGCGCGTAGCGGCCGAACGTGATCAGCTGCAGCCGGTCGCCGCGGAACTTGGTGGAGACCAGGTGGTGCAGGGCCAGCGCGGTGCGTTTCATCGGCACCCAGCGTCCCTCGGCGGCCATGGAATAGGAAACGTCGACCAGCAGGACGACGGCGGCCTGCGTGCGCGCTTCGGTCTCCGTCACCTCAATGTCGTCCACCGCCAGCCGGAGGCCGTGGCTGGTATCGCCGCCGTCGGCGACGGTCCGGCGGATCGCGTTGGTGATGGTCCGGGTGACGTCCCAGGGTGCGGCGTCGCCGAACTCCCACGGCCGGCTGGAGCCGGTGGGCTCCCCCGCTGCCCCGGACTCCCGGGTTTCCCGGCTGCCCTGCCGGCCGGAGAGTTGCTTGGCGGCGTCGCGCAGCAGCGACCTGCCCAGCCGGCGCATGGCCTGGGGTGAGAGCTGCAGTTTCCCGTCCTCGTCACGCTTGAGGTAGCCGCCGTCGTGCATGGCCTTTTCAATCGCGGCGAGCGTGCGGGCGGTGACCGCTGCGTCGTCGCCGAGCTGTCGAGCCAGGGCGCCCAGGTCCAGGTCATCCATATGCGCACTGTCATAATCCTGGGAAAGCTGCTCGGCGAGGTCGTCCAGTTCGGCAAGGTCCTGGAGCGCGCCGGTGCCATCGCCCAGGCCCATCCCTTCCTGGCCCTCGAATTGTTCGGAGCCATTCCAGTCCTCGCCGGGGCGCAGGGCCTGGAGGGTCTGGTCCAGTTGGCCCAGCTGTGCCATCAGCTCCGGTGAGCCGAATGCTTGGGCGGAGAGCCGCATCAGCTCTTCGCGCTGTTCCGGGGACATGGACTGCATCATCCGCTGGGCGGCGGCTGCCCGCTTGGCCAGCGCGTCCACCAGCTCCTGAACCGACTGCGGGTTCTCCGGGAAGTGCTGGCCGTGGCGGGCCATGAAGTCCTGGAAGTCCTGCTCGGTGTCCACGCCGCGGCGGTGCTTGTCCAGGAGCTCGTTGAGGTCGCGCAGCATCTCGCTGATGGCGGCCCTGTCCTCCTCGGTGGCGCTTTCCAACGCCTGCTTCATGCCGGCGAACCGCTGGTCCAGGACTTCGCGGCCCAGCAGGTCCTTGATCCGTTCGTACGTTTCCTTGGCGGTGCTGGACTGCCAGTCGTAGGAGGACAGCTCCTGGACGGCGGCTGCCGTGGACTTGGGCAGGTTCTGCAGCTGCATTTCGCGGAACGCGCGGTCGGCGTTGTCCATCATCGCGTCGCGGGCCAGCTGTTTGCGCTCCTCCAGGACGGCGGCGTCCAGCAACTTTTTGACCTCGTTGAGGGTGCCATCCAGGTTGTGCTTGCCCAGCAGGTCCTTGCGGCGCTGCTGGATGCGGCCGGCAAGATCGTCCAGGCCCTGCTGGTTCCGGCCGCCGCGCCGGAGGAACTCCTGCAGCGCGCGCCGGGGCGAGTAGCCGGCCATCACGTCGTCGGCGACGGCATCCAGCGCCTCCGCCAGGTCCACCGGGGGCGCCAGCGGGTCGGGTCCGCCGGCGTAGCGGCCGTACCTGGACCGGTTGTGAAGGCTCATGGCGCTTCCTGTCCTCTGCCTTGGAACTACCTAGCCGTAAATGGTGGCCTCGTCGTCGGACTCCTTGGAAATCCGGCGGCTGAGGTAGAGCCCTTCGAGTGCCAGTTCGACGGCGGCGGCGCGCTGGCCGTCGTTGTCCGCGCCCAAGCGTTCGCCGATCTCCTCGTAGAGGCCGGAGCCGTTGAGGGAGGGGAGGTTGGCCAGGAATTCCTTCGCGGTGACCAGCTCGCCGGTGGTCACCGTGGCGTGCCCGTCCAACGCGGTGACCAGCGGTCCCAGATCCAGGCCGTGGAAGTGCTCCCGCACGGCCTCCATGGTGGCGGTGCGCAGGAGGTGGTCGAGGATGTCCTGTTCGCGGCCCTCCTCGCCGGATTCGAACTCGATTTTTCCGGTCAGGACTTCCACGGCGGCGTCCAGGTCGATGATTCGGGCGACGGCTTCGTCCTCGCCGCGGACGCTGGCCCGGCGCAGGGCTGCGGCGGCTACCGTTTCGGCGCCGGCAATGGCGAACCGTGCGGACACACCGGAGGTCTGGTTAATGGCCGGGGACTGGCGCAGGGCCCGGGTGTAGCGGGCCAGGATTTCCAGGATGACGGCCGGTACGTTGGCCACCAGGTGGCCCTCCTGAACGATGACGGACACTTCGTCGTCGAGCTCGATCGGGTAGTGCGTGCGGATTTCGGCGCCGAAGCGGTCCTTTAAGGGCGTGATGATCCGGCCGCGGTTGGTGTAGTCCTCCGGGTTGGCGGAGGCCACCACCAGGACGTCCAGGGGCAGCCGCAGCACGTAGCCGCGGATCTGTATGTCGCGTTCCTCCATCACGTTGAGCATGGAGACCTGGATGCGCTCGGCGAGGTCCGGGAGTTCATTGATGGCCACGATCCCGCGGTTGGAGCGCGGGATCAGGCCGTAGTGGATGGTTTCCGGGTCGCCCAGCCGGCGGCCCTCTGCCACGCGCATGGGGTCGACGTCGCCGATCAGGTCCGCGACGGAGGTGTCCGGCGTCGCGAGTTTTTCCACATAGCGTTCCGAGCGGTGGCGCCAGGCCACGCGCAGTCTGTCCCCCTCCGTGAGCGCCAAGGCACGCGAATGCGCGGTGATGGGCTCGAAGGGGTGTTCGTTCAGTTCCGAGTCCTCGATCACCGGCGACCACTCGTCCAGCAGCCCGGCCAGGGTGCGCAGCAGGCGGGTCTTGCCCTGCCCGCGCTCGCCCAGGAGGACAATGTCATGGCCGGCGAGCAGGGCCCGCTCCAACTGCGGCAGCACGGTCCGGCCGAAGCCGAAGATGCCGGGCCACGGATCACGTCCCGCCGACAGCGCGGCGAGGAGGTTGTCGCGGATTTCCCGGCGCAGGTCCTTCTGGACGTGGCCGGAGACTCGCAGTTCACCAACTGTGAAGATTTCAGGGCGTTCAGTCACCCCTCCACCGTAGACCTCGCCTCGGGACCATGGCACCCCCCACCGCTCCGCAGTTTCCCCTTCCCTCGCAAGCTCGGGCGGGGACCCCTCCCGCTACGCTTAGAACTTGATGACTTCAGCAACCTCCGAACCTTCAGCGGAGCCCCGGCGGCAGGGCACGCTCCTGCTCCTAGTGCGCCACGGGGAGACGCCGACGACGGGCACCGTGCTGCCGGGCAGGGCGCCGGGACTGCATCTGTCCGACCGGGGCCGGGCCCAGGCCGAGCGGGTGGCTGAACGGCTCACCGGCTTGTCCGTCAGCGCCCTGTATTCCTCGCCGTTGGAGCGCGCCCGCGAGACGGCGGAGCCGACGGCGGCCCGCACCGGGCTGGAGGTGCAGCACGAGCCCGGGCTGCTAGAGTGCGACTTCGGCGACTGGACCGGCGCGGCAATCGCTGACCTGGCGGTCCTGCCGGAGTGGCGGACCGTGCAGAACAACCCGTCCACCTTCCGCTTCCCCCACGGTGAGAGCTTTACCGAGATGCAGGACCGGATTGTTGGGTCGCTGGCAGCGCTCTGTGTGGCGCACCCGGGCGGCGTCGTCGTCTGTTTCTCCCACGCCGACACCATCAAGGCGGCGGTGGCCCATGCACTGGGCACACCCCTGGATCTGTTCCAGCGCATTATGATCAGCCCGGGCTCGGTGTCCGCGGTGCAGTTTGTGGATGGCCAGCCGTCCTCGGTGCCGATGGTGAATTCCCATTCGGAGCCGCTAAGCAAGCTGAGGCCGCGGTGACGCACGAATCTGCGGGGGCCGGGCGGGAGCTGACGCTGCTCACCGAGGGCGGTGTGGAGCTGGTGGGCCAAATTCTGCGCAGCAGCAACGAAACGTTCCTGGTCCAGCTCAGCCACGGGGAGGACAGCGCACAGGCGGTGTACAAGCCGGTGGCCGGGGAACGTCCGCTGTCCGACTTTGAGCCAGGGCTGCACCGGCGCGAACGTGCGGCGTATCTGCTCAGCGAGGCGCTGGGTTGGGGCATGGTGCCGCCTACGGTGATCCGCGAGGACGCGCCGCTGGGGGTGGGCTCGCTGCAGTGGTTCATCGACTGCGACTTCCGCGAGCACTATTTCACGCTGGCATCCGAGGACCCTTCCACGCACCCCGACATGGCCCGGATGGCGCTGTTCGATTACGTCGCCAACAACACCGACCGCAAGAGTGGGCATGTGCTGCGCGGCGACGACGGGCGGATCTGGGGCATCGACCACGGGCTGTGTTTTTCGGCAGCGTTCAAACTGCGCACCGTGATCTGGGACTTCGCGGGCGACCCGATTCCCGATGCCCTGCTGGCGGACCTCGCTCCGCTCGCCGAGGCCGCGCCTCCCGAGCTGGCCGAGCTGCTCGACGACGACGAGGTCACAGCCCTGAAACGGCGCGTTCAGCGCATGCTGGTCGCGGGGGTGCTGCCCGTGGATCGCACCGGGTCGCGGTACCCGTGGCCGCTGGTGTAAGACCTGTCAATGACAGTGCGAGCTCTTTCCAGATTTGGGCTCTGGACGGCGAGCCAAGGAAGCGCCGCGACATCGGCAGCTTTGCGGGGTTTGAAATCGACGCATGGAACCGCATGTCAGCCCAAGAGGTGGCCCGAATAGATCCTGACCCGCATGTGGCAGGATCTCCGGTGCGACCACAGCCGCACTCTCCCCGTGACAATCTGTTTAATCGATCGCACTGCATCAAGCTCGGCATGTAGGCTTTCTTGACAAGAATTGTCACAATATTATCCTTAGTCTATTCACTGGCATATTTGCTTGAGTCTTACTTGTGACATCAAAAATTGGGGGAAACATGAGAAGGAAGTTCCGTCTAATGATCGCTATGCTCTGCTGCGCTTTGGTAGGGCTCTCGACGCCAACAGCGGCATCAGCGGCATCGTTCGCAGAAGCGGGCGAGCCCTCGGCAGGACAACAGGCAATCGCAATGGATAACCTCCGCGAGCATATTGCGGCTGACCCCACCGACTTCCAAGAGCGGATGAACATCCTGGATGACGCGCCGGCAATCGACACGTATCTCGAGCGGTTCGATAACGTCGACGTCGACCAGCAGAAGGCGTTCTTCGCGGCCTCCATGCCGACCGAGGCGTTGCGCAGTTTTGTTGACATGACCAACAAGGGCGCCCTCGATATCAGGGTGACTTCAATGTCCGACGGCACCCTGGCCACCAGCGTCGAGATCGATCCGACATACGGCTTCACGGCCCCAGCAAAAAATCAGGGCGAGACGACGGCCCTTCCTTCATGTCCATCAGCGTGGGCTGCGTTCTGGGCCTGGTATGCAACGGAAGCAGCGTTCTGCGGCGCAATGGGATTCTTCGGCCCTGGAGCCGCTCTCGCTTGTGCCCTGGCCATGGGCTTGGGCGGAACAGCCCTCGACTTCAACCGCGGTTGCTAGGATCGAACTAATGAACCAAAAAATCCGAAATGGTCAAACTAAAGACGCTTACTGGCTACTCCTAAGCTTCTTTTTCGCTGCTGGAGTCGTTGTCATTGGCCTTGCCGAGGGGTTGATTCTACTCGGAGCGGCAATCGCACTCGTGGTCGCCATCGTCGGCCTCACGGCTCTGCATGGACAGTTCAGGAAAGACGTTTTGCGGCACATCTCAACTGCCTCACCGGGCGTCGGCGTCACGGCGGCCACCGTCGTTGCCGTTGCCGTCCTGCTGCGCGGCACTGATTCCGCAGTTTGGGCCGTCCCGCTGCTGGCCGTCGGCGCCTCAGTTGGCCTTTACATGTGGCTGCGCCGTCATGGGCGCTACGACGAGTCCGCTGCAGTCTAAGGTCTGAACACCGGTCCGGCCGGGTCCCCGCTAGACCTCCGCCACAGGCGCCGCGAACTGCGCCGCGTACAGCGCGGCGTATGCCCCGCCGGTTTCCAACAATGAAGCGTGGTTCCCCTGCTCGACGATCTGGCCGGCCTCCATCACCAGGATGAGGTCGGCGTCGCGGATGGTGGAGAGGCGGTGGGCGATGACGAACGAGGTCCGGTCCGACCGCAGCGCGCTCATCGCCTTCTGCACCAGGACCTCGGTCCGCGTATCCACCGACGATGTTGCCTCGTCCAGGATCAGCACCGAGGGCCGGGCCAGGAACGCCCGGGCAATGGTGAGCAGCTGCTTCTCCCCCGCCGAGACGTTGGCGCCCTCGTCGTCGAGCACGGTGTCGTAGCCCTCCGGCAAGGACCTGACGAACCGGTCCACGTAAGTGGCCTTCGCCGCTTCCATGATCTCCGTCTCGGAAGCGGAAGGCCGGCCGTAGGCGATGTTGTCCCGGATGGTCCCGCCGAACAGCCAGGTGTCCTGCAGCACCATGCCCATCCGTGAGCGCAACTCGTTGCGGGTCATCGCGGTGACGTCCACGCCGTCCAGTGTGATCCGCCCGGCGTCGAGCTCGTAGAAGCGCATCATCAGGTTCACCAGCGTGGTCTTCCCGGCTCCGGTGGGGCCCACAATGGCCACAGTCTGCCCCGGCTCGGCCACCAGATTCAGGTCCGCGATCAGCGGCTTGTCCGGCGTGTACGCAAAGGACACGTCCTCGAACACCAGCCGCCCGCGCTTGGACTCCGGCGCGGCCCCGGGAACAGGATCAGCCGACTGCTCCTCGGTGTCCAGCAGCTCGAACACCCGCTCGGCGCTGGCCACACCGGATTGCAGCAGGTTCGCCATGGACCCCAGCTGGGCCAGCGGCTGGGTGAACTGCCGGGAGTACTGGATGAACGCCTGCACGTCTCCGAGCTGCATGGCTCCGGAAGCCACCTGCAGCCCACCCACCACGGCGATCCCCACGTAGACCAGGTTCCCGATGAACGTCATGGCCGGCATGATCAGCCCGGAAATGAACTGCGCGCCGAAGCTCGCCTGGTACAGCTCCGCGTTCTTCTGCCGGAACGTCTCCTCCACCTCGCGCTGCCGGCCGAAGACCTTCACCAGCGCGTGCCCGGTGTAGGTCTCCTCGATCTGGCCGTTCAACTCACCGGTGTGCTTCCACTGCGCCACGAACAGTTTCTGCGAGCGCTTGGCGATCAGCGCTGTCGTCACCAGCGTCAGCGGAATTGTCACCAGTGCGATCAGCGCCAGCGTGGGCGAGAGGATGAACATCATGATCAGCACGCCCAGCACGGTCAGCAGCGAGGTGACGGCCTGGCTGATGGACTGCTGCAGGCTTTGGGAGATGTTGTCCACATCATTGGTAACGCGGCTGAGCAGCTCGCCACGCTGCACCGAGTCGAAGTAGCGCAGCGGCAGCCGGTTGATCTTGGCTTCGATCCGCTCGCGCAGCCGGAACACGGTGCGCTGCACAATCCCGTTGAGCACGTACGCCTGCACCCAGCTGAACGCCGAGGCCAGCACGTAGAGCACCAGCGCCCACAACAGCACTGAGGACAGCGCGGTGAAGTCGATCCCAACCCCGGGCGTCAGCGTCATGGCGCTGAGCATGTCCGCTTTTTGGTTCTCCCCCGCGGCGCGCAGCTGGGCGATCAGTTGGGCCTGGCTCACCCCTGCGGGCAGCTGCTTGGACACGACGCCGGCGAAGATCAGGTTGGTGCCCTCACCGAGGAGCCGCGGGCCGATCACCGAGAACGCCACGCTCACCACCGCGAGTCCCAGGACCAGGGTCAACCACAGCCGCTCCGGGTGCAGCTGGCCGAGCAGCCGCTTCGCGGACGGGCCGAAGTTCATCGCCTTCTCCGCGGGCACGTTCATCCCGGCAAAGGGTCCGCCGTGGCCGGGGCCGCCGCGCGGACGGGGAATGCGCTCGACGGCGGCAGGTCCGCCGGGTTTCCCGGTTCCCCCGCCGGGCACCCGTCCGTCAGCTGCGGTCCGCGGGCCGGTGCTGTTGGTGCCGCTCATGCTGCCTCCTCCGCTGCGAGCTGGGAGTTCACAATCTCCTGGTACGTCTCCGAGGTCTCCAGCAGCTCCTCGTGCGTGCCGTCCGCGACGATCCTGCCGTCGTCGACGACGAGGATCTGGTCCGCGTCCACAATGCTGGAGACCCGCTGGGCGATGATCACCAGGGTGGCGCCGGCGGTGTGCTCCTTGAGCGCCCGCCGCAGCCGGGCATCGGTGGCGGTGTCCAGCGAGGAAAAGGAGTCGTCAAAGATGTAAAGCTCGGGCCGTTTCACCAGCGCCCGGGCGATCGCGATCCGCTGCCGTTGCCCGCCGGAGACGTTGGTGCCGCCTTGGGAGATGGCCGCATCCAGCCCGCCGTCCATCTCGCGGACAAAGTCCTCCGCCTGCGCAATGGACAGCGCTTGCCACATTTCATCCTCCGTGGCGTCGGGTTTGCCGTAAAGCAGGTTGCTGCGGACGGTCCCGGAAAACAGGTAGGGCTTCTGCGGGACCAGGCCGATGTGCCCCCAGAGCAGGTCCGGGTGCAGCTGGCGCAAGTCCACGCCGTCGATCCGGACCGAACCGGAGGTGGCGTCGAAGAGCCGCGGCATCAGGTTCACCAGGGTGGTCTTGCCGGAACCGGTGGCACCGATGATCGCCGTCGTCTGCCCCGCGCGGGCGGTGAAGCTGATCCCGGACAGGACCGGCCGTTCGGCACCCGGGTAGGCGAAACCGACGTCGCGCATCTGAAGCTCACCGCGGCCGGTGCGCCCGGAAAAGTCGACCGGATGCTCCGGCGGGCGGACGCTGGACTCGGTCCCGAGCACCTTCCCGATCCGGTCGGCCGAGACCGCGGCGCGCGGGATCATGATCGCCATAAACGTCGCCATCATAACGGACATCAGGATCTGCATCAGGTAGCTCAGGAACGCGATCATGGTGCCCACCTGCATGGAGCCGTCCTGGATCCGGAACGCGCCGAACCAGATCACGGCCACTGAGGAGACATTCAGCACCAGCATCACGGTGGGGAACGCGAGCGCCATCAGGCGGCCGGCGCGCAGTCCGGTGTCTGTGACGTCCGCGTTGGCCCGGCCGAAGCGGGCGCTCTCCACGTCCTCGCGGACGAAGGCCCGCACCACCCGGATGCCGGTGAGCTGTTCGCGGAGCACCCGGTTTACGGTGTCGATCCGGGTCTGCATCAGCCGGAAAAGCGGCACCATCCGGATGATGATGAGCCCCACGGCGACCAGCAGCACCGGCACGCTGACCGCGATCAGCCAGGACAGCTGCAGGTCCTGCCGCATCGCCATGATCACCCCGCCGATGCTGAGCATGGGCGCGGTGACCATCAGGGTGGCGGACATCAGCACCAGCTGCTGGACCTGCTGGACATCGTTGGTGGAGCGGGTGATCAGGCTCGGCGCGCCGAAGTGGGTGACCTCCTGTTCGGAGAAGGCCGCTACCTTACTGAAGATCGCCCCGCGCACGTCCCGGCCCAGCGCCATCGCCGCCTTCGCCCCGAAGTACACGGCGGCGATGGCGCACACGATCTGCAGCAGGGTCACCAGCAGCATCACGGCGCCGGTGCGCAGGATGTAGTCGGTGTCCCCCTTCGCCACACCCTGGTCGATGATGTCCGCGTTCAGCGTGGGCAGGTACAGCGACGCGATGGATTGCGCCAACTGGAAGACGACGACGGCGAGCAGCAGCCGCCGTTGCGGCTGTAAGTATTCAACGAGCAGTTTCCAGAGCATCCGAACTCCAAGCCACGTGTCACACAAAGTGATTCGAGGCTCAGTTTACGTCCGGATGCTTGGAACGGACGGGGTTCCTCTGAGGGCTGATCCGGGTTGGATCTCAGTCGACCGCGGCGCGGACGTCGCCCTCTTTGTGCCCGCCCTCCTTCTTGCCGAACGGCAGCACTTTGAGCAGCGGATGCAGGACAGCCATGACGACGAGGCCCCAAGCGAGACCAAGGACGGCCGAGCACAGGGTGTTCACAAGCCAGGCCAGGAAGCCGCCCACCACCGGGATCCCGGCGAAGGGAGCTTCCAGGACGTGGACCAGGTCATACGGCAGGTGCCAGCCAAGGTCGTAGGCCCCCTGGAGCATGATGTGGCCGCCGACCCACAGCATGGCGACCGTCCCGATAACGGTGATCGTGTTCAGGACGGCGGGCATGCCCTTGACGAGCAGCTCGCCGAAGCGCTGGGAGCCCGCCGACTCCTTGGTGGTCAGGTGCAGGCCGATGTCGTCCATCTTGACGATGAGCGCGACGGCTCCGTACACGCCCACCGTGATCGCGAGCGCCACAATCACCAGGATGACCGCCCGGGTCCACAGGGACTCGGCGGACACCTCGTTCATCGCGATGACCATGATCTCGCAGGAGAGGATAAAGTCCGTAGTGATCGCGCCCTTGGTGACCTTGGCCTCCGCCTCCGGGCCCCGGTCGACCGCCGGCGTCTCTTCATCGGCCTCGTGGTGGCCGCGGAGCTTATGCCAGACCTTCTCGGCACCCTCATAGCAGAGGTAGGTGCCGCCCAGCATAAGGATGAACGGAATGACCCCAGGGATGAAGGCGCTGATGAGCAGCAGCGCCGGCAGGATGATCAAAAGTTTGTTTCGCAGCGAGCCCCAGAAGATCCGCTTGATCATCGGCAGTTCGCGGGACGGGTCCGCCCCGGACACGTACTGCGGGGTGACGGCGGCGTCGTCAATGACCACGCCCGCTGCCTTGGCCCCCGCCTTGGCCGCTCCGGCTGCGACGTCGTCCACCGAGGCGGCCGCAATCTTGGCCAGGGCTGCGATGTCGTCCAGAAGGGCGACGAGACCGCCGCTCACAGCTCGCTTCCGGACTGCTGGAGGGCGTACGGCTGGACGAAGTTGCTTCGGTCAAGGCGCGTGATTGGCATCCTCGAATTATATGGTGGCGTGTAGCCCGTCGACGCTGGATCTGGACCGGGCCGGCTCGGTAGCGTGAAGGGCATGAACATCAGACTTGAGAACGTCGGCATCGCCGTCCGCGACTTGGAGGCAGCGATCGCTTTCTTCACCGACCTCGGTCTCGCGGTCGTTGGCCGGGACACCGTCAGCGGCGATTGGACCGACACCGCCGTCGGGCTTGACGGCAATCACGCCAACATTGCCATGCTCGAAACGCCGGACGGTCACGGCCGCCTCGAACTCTTTGAGTACATCCACCCCGATGCGATCGAGACGGCGCCCACGCGTCCCAACGAGATTGGCATGCACCGGGTCGCGTTCTCAGTTGCTGACATCGACGAGGCCCTGGAAATAGCCGCAAGGCACGGCTGCTATCCGCTTCGCGGCGTGGCGACCTACAAAGACATCTACAAGCTCACGTACGTCCGCGGGCCCAGCGGCATCCTCGTGATGCTCGCCGAGGAATTGAAGAAAAACTGAGCGCCTGGCCGGTGCGCCCGGTCGCCGGCCCGGTGTAGCTCGCGTGGTGGACACCGCGGGGACCGGAGACCCGGCAGCCACCGGAGGAAACACACGGACTGGAAAGCGCGCGTAGCCGGGGTGCCACCGTCGAAGTCGGCCGGTTTTGGGCGGCGGCGCTCGGCTGGGGTGTTTCCAGCGAGGGCCCCGGCGGCAACGAGTTTTGCGTCCTCACCCCGGGGGACGTCCGGGGCGGCGTCGCACGCCAAGTTGGGACCGGCCTGCCTCAGCGCACCACGACCACATCGGCGACGGCCGCGGGCTGCTCCAGCTCGTTGACCCGGACGGCGGCGGTGATCTTCCATTGACCCGCCACCGGCAACACGACCGCGGCCCGGTAGCTGCCCGGCGTTTCTCCGGGCTGGACCTCGGCGGCCAGCGGTCCGAGACTCAGGTTCGGCTCAGCCACACTGACCTGCGGCATGCCGAGGGGCACGATGGGAGCGCCCCCGGCGTCGGTGAGGTCGAAGGTGATGACATTTGTCCCTGCCGTGCCCGGGCTGAACCGTCCGGTCAGGTGGCCGGTGCCGAGCTCGGCAAGCACCGGGGTGCCGACTGAAGTGGATGCCTCGGCTGCCGCCGCAACCAGTTCAGCGGGGTTATCGGTGGCGCGGGGGTTCTGCAGCGTCAGGGCCGAGGTAAGTCCAACGACCAGCACCACCCCCACCGCTTCCACGCGGATGGCCAGCGCCAGCCGGGGCCAGGCGCTCCCCGTGATTCCCTCGCGCTTCAGGCGAGGGACGAGCCCGAATCGGTTCCACGCCGCAAGTGCGCCAATGATGACGACCATGCCAAGTTTGGCCAGCAGAAGCAGACCATACGAACTGCCAACGAGGGCCGCCACCGAACCGACCATCACCACGGCCAGGACGGCGCCGGTGACGCCCAGCAGGACAACGATGCCACCGGCCAGCGTGGAGAACCTGCCCAGGACCACGGCCGCCTCGGCAGCGTCGCCCTTCCGGCGTCGGGCGCGGGCGAGGTGGATGACCAGGGCCGCGAGGCCACCCAGCCAAACAGCTGCCGTCCCGGCGTGGACCAGGTCGGCGCCCATCACCAGCCAGCTGGGTCCGAAGGTCCGGGTGTGGCCGACAGGCAGCACCGAGACCAGCGCCGCTCCGGCTCCCACCGTCCCGACCCAGAAGCCCTCCCGGCGCGGCAGCAGTGGCCGCAGCAGCATCAGTGCCACCCCGGAGGCGGCAAGGACCAGGGTCAGCGCGGCAGCCCCGAACCATCCGGTGAGGACGAGAGCCGGATCCATTAGCGCGCCGAGACCCAACCCCCGCTCCCGCACCACGGTGAGTGGCACCAGCACGACGTAGGCGCCAACAGCGACGAGTGCGGCCACCCAGGGTAGCCGACGACCCGCTGCGGTGGTGCGGGCAACAAACAAGTCGAAAACCGTGAAACCCACGAGACAGAACAAGCCCAGATATCCGAAAGCGCCGAGTGCCCCGTACAGGACGTCCACCGGCCGGGTGTCACTTTCGACGATGGTCGGGACCGCTGCGCTGGCCCTGCCCACTGCGAACGACAGCACCCCGGATTCAGGGTGCGAGTCGTCGGAAACCACCCGCCAGCCAAGCACGTAGCTGCCCTCGGCGAGATCCGGTGGCAGGGTAACCCGGACCGTCGCGTCCAGCGCCTCGACAGGCACAGGGCGATGACCCCCGCTGCCGTCGTAAAGCTGAAAGCCGTCGGGGACCAGGAAGACCGGCTCGTCGAAGGCGAGTTCTACCGATCTCTGCGCAACGGCCAGCACGGCGCCTTCGTCCGGCGTCGTGGATACAAGCTCGGCGTGCGCCCATGCCGGGGCCGCGGGCACCGCCAGCACCAGGGTGAGCGCTGCGAACAACATCCCGAGGAGCCGCCGGACCAGGGGTCCCCGGGCTCGGGATTCCCGCTCCCGGGTCCGATGGGGCGTTCCTCTCGACATGATCGTCTCCTCGTTCTGGGTAGCAGTGCCGATGCGGGGCTAGCAACGCTCACCGCCGCCCGGCCTGGGGGGCCGGGCGGCGGTGAGCGTTGCTAAAATGCTAGTTGCCCGTTGTGAAGTTCCAGGTGACGGGCGTTAGCAGGTTGCCAGCGGTGTCCTTGATCCCGCTGCTGAGGGTGACGGTGTACTGGGTGTTGGCCAGCAGCGTGCCGGTCGGATTCAGCGTTGCCACCCTTGTGAGGCTGGAGTAGCTGACCGTTGCGGTGAAGGCGGCGCCGTTCGACGTCCGCTTGATAGTGAAGTTCCCGTTCGCCGTGGCCGTGTTTGGCAGACCGGTGACCGCCTCGCTAAATGTGGCGGTGATGTTCGCCGTCCGGCTGACCCTCGTGGCGTTGACCGCCGGGGTCCGAGCCGTGACGACCGGGGCGGGACCGGTGATGAAGGTCCACGTTTTGGCGGTGAGCGGGTTGCCGGCCACGTCCTTGACTGCGTTGCTCAGGGACAGCGTGTAGGTGCGGTCACTGGCCAACGGAGCGTCCGGCGTCAACGTGGCGACCCGGGTGATCGCGTTGTAGGTCACCTTCGAGGCGATGGTCGCCGTCCCCAGCTTCAGGGTGAAGTTGGGCGTACTGGCGGCGGTGGCGGGCAGGCCGGTCACGGCCTCGCTGAACGTTGCACTCAACGGTGTCCGCGCGAAGATCGTGCCCAGACCGACGCCGGTGGCCCCGGCGGCGGGGTTGGTGGTGGTGACTGTCGGGCCGGGTCCGGTGATGAAGCCCCAACTCGTCGCCGCTACCGATCCGCCCGAAACGCTCTTGATGGCCGTGGTCACCGAGAGGGTGTAGGGCTTGTCAGCGGCCAGTGCAGCCGTAGGGACGAGGGTGGCCGTCAACGTCGTCGCGTTGTAGGTCACCGAAGCCGGAACGGCCGTGTTGCCCTGCTTCAACGCGAACGAGGTGTTGCTGACGCCCGTGACTGCTTCGTTGAACGTGACGGTCGGCCGGATGTTGGTCGCCACCCCGGTCGCCCCGGATGCGGGGCTCTTAGTGGTCACCGTCGGCGTGGTGGAAGCGGTAAGCAGCGGTGCGGACACCGTGTTCCCCGCCGCGTTCCACGCCGTTACCCGGTAGGCGTACTGCCCGGTCCCGGCGGTCTTGTCGGTGTAGGTGGAGACGTTCGCCAGTGTGGTGCCGACCTGTGCGAAGGCGCCGACCGTGCCGTTGGTCAGTGGCGCACGTTCGATCCTGTAGCCGATCTCGTTCTTGGCGTTGCCCCAGGTTGTGGGATCGGTGATCGACACCGGGGTCCCGTCAGTCCAGCTCAGCAGCACGTCATTGGTGGGTCGAGTGAAGCTGACCACCGACGCGTCGGGGAGCGTGCGAGGCGTGCTGACCGAGATAGGCCGCATCATGTCCATCTCCTCGTGGCTGAGGATGTGGCAGTGCCACACGTACTCCCAGCCGAAGTTGGTCATGTCGTTGCTGATCGGGGCTATCGGGTTACCGTTTGTGTCGGTGTTGTTGAACCCGGCTTCGGACCCGTTCGGGCCGGTCGTCGAGCCTTTGGCGCCTAGCGGCATCATCGGGTTGAGTGGCCGGTTGCTGTCAGGAATGGCGAACGGGAGTTTCGGCACGATGGGACGGACCGCCACAATCGTGTCCTCCAGTGGGCTGACACGCACGGTGTCCTTCCAGCCGAGTTCTGTCGGTTCGGGCGGGATGATGATGTTGTCCCAGGTGACCCTGTTCAACACCTGCACGTCGTTGAGGTGGAAGTGCAGCGGGTGGGTGTCCACGCCGTTGTGGGTGATCTTCCAGATCTGCGTGCCGTCGGCGTTGGTGGAAATCGGGGTCACGTTGAGGCTGTTCGTGCCCTTGGTGCCGTCCAGCTTCTCCGTGACGGGGTTGACGAACGGGTAGAGAATCACGTTTTGCAACAACGGTGTTGCTCCGGGCGCCTCCAACCCGATGTTGCCGCTCATCCGGCCCCACTCGTCAAAGTTAGCCGAGTTCATCTCGTCGTGGACGCTCTTGCCCTCAATGGGGATGCTGAGCTGCGGGCCCAACAGGGTGTCGAACTTGAACGTGTCTCCTCCTTGCTCGGCGATCCTGGCGAAGCCGTCGCACTTGGCTGCCGGGTTGGCGGCCGCGTTGCAGTAGCCGCTGTTGGCGAAGCTCTTCCCGTAGGCCTGGTTGTAGGCTGCCTGGCCGACCACGATCGGGTTCTGGCTGGACTCGAAGACCCCGGCGGGGTTGCCGGCCGCGTCGGTGTGGTGATCGAAAGCCGCCATCAGCTTGCCCATCTGGTCGGCCGTGGTGTTCGGCCGGTCGAAGGCGAGCGCGGGTGCGGCGTTCGAAATCTTGACCTGCATAACCGAACGGGTGTCGGGTCCGTAACCGGGCAGGGTCGACGGAGCGCCGGCCGGGGACATGTCCGGTCCTCCGGTGTAGTAGTCGTAGCCGGGGATCCGGCCCGGGAACGCCGCCGGTGCGTCGTTGTAGAGGATCAGCGTCTTCCCCTTGTAAGCCGAGAAGTCGACGATCACGTCGGCCCGTTCGGCCGGCGCGAGCAGCAGCGAGTGCTGGTCGACGTTGCCGACGTCGAACCGGGTCGGGTCGGTGATCCACGTCGTCTCGTGGGCCGGGACCACCGCCGGGGTCGGCAGGAAGCCGCCCTCGTTGCCGATCTGGATCCAGTCAGGGCCCTTGGGGCTCTTTGTGGTGTCCGGCGTCGGTGTGACGACGGGGTCGGTCTGCGCCATCGAGACCTCGCTGGACTTCAGCGCGACCTCGGTGCCGGTGGCGGGATCGGCGACGTACCAGGAAAGGTTCCAGAACCGGTCATCCGAGCCATTGAGGATCCGGAACCGGTATGTCTTCGGGTCCATGGTCGTCGTTGGGTAGGCGGTGCCGTTCACAACCGGCGTGTCGTGGAAGGCCTCCATGCCGACCGAGTTGTTGGGTGTCGACGGGATCAGGGCCGGCTCGCAGAAGTCAGCCACGTTAGGGTCGCAGGCAGGGTCGTAGTAGGGGTTGGCCATCGGCGGGTACTTGGCGTCCTTGGCCGGCGGCCAGAACCATGGGCCGTAGAACCAGCGGCCGAACGCACTCATCCCGCTGGGGTCGCTGGGGTTCTGCGCGGGCATGTAAACGTGCGGCTGCCAGAGGTTGCCCTCACCGCCCCACTTCTTCGGGTCCCAGGTCGGGTCAAGCTGGGCCATCCGCTTCGCGCTCGGCACAAAGGTTTTGTCCTGGATGGTGAGCGAGGTCCCCATGCCGAGACCGTCGAGGGCCCCACCGGGAGCCATCAGCTTCTGCTCGGTGTCGTCGGTGATCATGTAGCCGGCTTCCTCGCCGGCGTACACGTTGAGCCGCGTGATGCCCCACGAGTGGTCGTGGTAGAACATCATCCGCGCGCTCTGCTGGTTGGTGTAGAAGAAGGTCTCCGCGCCGGGGCCGGGATCCGGCATGTCCGGCACATTGCTGACGCTCACGCCCTTCGGGTACGCGGTGTTCTCACCGGTCGGGGTGACCCACTGGTGCGGCGTGCCGTCGCTGATCCACGGGGTGATACCGCCGTGCAGGTGCAATGTGGCACGGTTCTCCGAGTAGCAAGTAGTCGGCTTCGGCGTCTCGCCGCACATCGGGTTGCGCACGCCGTCGAGGACGCTCTTCTCATCCTTCGCCATGTCCACCGGGATCTTGGTGGTGGGGTCCAGCGTCATCATGCTGGGACCGGCACCCGCACCCATCACAGAGGTGTCGACCGGAAGGAACAGGTCACCATCCACGCCGGTGGGCAGCAGGTTGCGGAAAAGTACCCGGACGGGCTTGTTCTTCGTGGCGATGATCGTGGGGCCGAGGTAGTGCGGCTTATCCACTCCGCTAAAGCTGATGGGACTGTCGGGAATGGCGGGGTCGAGGTTGGCGTTGCCGAGGGCGACCTTTTTGCCCGGGACGACGCTGGTCGAGAGCTGAACGTACCCGCGGAGCAAAGTGGCCGGCAGGTCGCGGTGGAACTTCATCCGGTACTGCACGACCGCGATCTCGTAGTAGTCGGTGCCGGGGTAGGTAGTGGTGTCCGGCACCGCGACCGGGATGTACTGGCCCAGGTCGTTGGCGTTCGCCTCTCCCTGCCCCGGAAGGGTGTCGACGAACTTCTTGATCCCCGGGGTGAGGTATCCCGCTCCGGGGGTGGTGACCACAATGTCGGTAACCGAGCCCTTGACCGCCACCTTGGCGGTGGCGCTGGCGCCCTTGTCTGGAGTGCCTACGGTGTCGGCGATCGTCACGGTCGGTGCTGAACCGTAGCCCGCGCCGCCGTCGGTGACGTCGATGCGGGTAACGCCGATGGTGGCCTCAACCTTGGCTTCCTGGTCGGGAACGGTCTTGCTGGCGTCGCTGACGGTCACGGTAGGGGCGGAGGTGTACCCGCTGCCCGCGTTCGCAATCCCGACGCCGGTGACCACGCCGTTGGCGTCCATCGTTGCGCTGCCGGTGGCCTGCTCGCCGTCTGCGAGGTCAGGCTTGGAGATGTTCACCAGCGGCTGGGTCTGATAGCCCTTGCCGCCGTCGGTCAGCTTCAGGTTGTCGACTGTACCGCTGGCCAGCGCATGCGCCTCGGAGCCCGCAGTGGGATTCCCGCCCGCCAAGGTCACGGATGGCGCGGTGAACCCGTAGCCGGTCTCGTTGACGTCGATGCTGGTGATGACGCCGGTGGCGATCTTGGCGGTGGCCTTGGCCACCGTGGTCGGGGTGACGCCGGCGGTCGTGATCTCCACAGTGGGCGGGACCACGTAGCCAGCGCCCGGGCTGGTCACGGTGACACCGGAGATGGCGCCCGTCTTCGGGTCGACCGCGGCCGTCGCTTCCGCACCCGTGCCCGGGTCGGTGATGCTCGGCGTGACGTCGGCCCCAAAGGAGTACGTGCGGTCGTGGGAGAAGTCCGGGTAGTTCGAGGCACCGAGCTTGACCGTGCTGTCCTTGGCCGGGGCGACGTTGGTGGCCAGCGTCGGGTCACCGCTCGCCGGTGTGCTTAAGGTGTCGCCATTGGCGGGGACTCCGGTGTCGATCGGAATGCCTTGGCCGTAGAAGCCGATCACGTCGTCCTTCTGCACCGTCACCGCTGGCACGGAATAGGTCTCGACCTCACCGGTGCTCACCGTCGGGGTGGGCACCTTCAGCTCATTGCTGGCGTAGACGACGGTGTACTCCCCCGCGGTGCCGGTGGGCCGGAGCACCAGCGCGTAGAAGGTGTTGCCCGCCGAGGTGGTCGGGCTCGCTCCGGCGGTGCCCTGGTTCCAGCTCTGAAAGTCGTTGAGTGTGCCGCCAGGCAGCTTCGTATGGTCGAGCACCACCAGCACCGGACCCAACTCACCCGTCGGCTTCGCGTAGTCGGTTGCGTACTTGCGCTCGACCAGCGGGTTGCCGTACAGGACCGGCGTCGGGGTCCCGACGCTGATCTTCACCATCGCGTCCGCCAACGTTTGAGGACTGTTCGCCCAGTTGGGGTAGGGGCCAAAGTAGTGGGGCACCTTCGTCATGTCTGTGGCGCTCGAGGGAACCGCGGCCTCGGCCACATCGGGCCGGAAGAGGTTGTGCATCCCCCCCAAGGGGCCGAAGCTGCTGATCAGCAGCGCGAGCGCCACGATAATGGCCGTCCTGGCCAAGCGGCGCCTCGGGGCCCGGTGGAAGGGTGGGCGGGCAGATGGTTGCATGGTTGGTTCCCCTAACAATCGGAGCGCTTTCTGACTGGATACCCCCGCCGAACCAGAGCATACGATGGTGCCACGCCTGGGGCTCGCGTACCCGCTACCCGTCTTTCCACCGCCCCTACGCAGGATCTTGGGCTGCATACCCGCCCCGGGTTGCATCATTGGGGGAACGCCACCCGGAGCGTTCAGGGCTGCCGTCTTTCCATACCTGCAACGGACCACGGCGGCCCGGTTCGCCACCGCCCCCAACGCTTGGACCGCAGGCTGCTCAGGGTCGTTTAGCCCTCATTCCTGCCGGCCTCGAATAGCTGCCCCGCCGCACGGAAGGTTTGGCTCGGAAGGCTGGGAAGTGACGATCTCGCGGGGTGGGCAGATGCCGGCCGGCCCTAACGGGTGATGCTCAGTGGTTTCATTGGCGTAACACACGACGCCCGTTGCAAAGTGGCAGCTGCGCCGTCGGCCCTGTTGTTCTTGCCAGTGTCATCACACCAGTCGATGTTGAAGGGGATGGCAGTGACAGCCGCCTCGCCGGCGGCCATTTGAGCTGGGACCTCAAAGCTGTAAATGAAGCCACCCGCGTCATTCATCGGGGCAGTGGTGTTGATGACCGCGACGCTCGTCGCATCGGTGACAGTCACTTGGATGCTGGCGTTCTGGCCGTAGCGGGGATTGCAGTCAGCGTCTGGTGCCCTGACCGTCACCTTGTCCCCGGCTTTCGCGCTGGACGGGTTCACTGCAAAGGCGGGCGGGAAACAAGCAGGTTCTTCGTTCCCTGGCGAGGAAGCACATCCGGAGGCAGCGCCAGCTGCCAGGATGGCACTGACCGCAAAGACCACCGAAGATCGTCCGCCGGGATCGAAAACTGGGTGTCTACACGGGGCCGTCATTTCCTCATTATTAGTGGGTTAGCACCGAGCGGATACTCTGGCCAAACACTCGTACCCGAATTGTTGCCCGGCACCCGATACCAATGAGGGAACGGTTTGCTTACGGGGATAACGAAGGAACGGGCCGGTCCGCAGCTGGTCTAGCCGCCCAGCACCACGTTCGCCGGCGGCTCGCCCGCCAGCATCAGGTCGATCTGCCGCTGGAGCAGCCGGCCCATCCGCGGGAGCATCGCCGAGGTATCCCCGCCCACATGCGGACTGATGATCACGCCTGGCGTCCGCCACAGCGGGTGGTCCTGCGGCAGCGGCTCCGGATCAGTGACGTCCAAGGCCGCCCGGATCCGGCCAGTGGCGGTATGCCGAATCAGGGCTTCGGTATCCGCGACGGGTCCGCGGGCCACGTTGACCAGCAAGGCGCCGTCGGGCATGGCCGCGAGGAAGGCATCGTCGATGAGGTGATGCGTGGCGTGGTTGAGCGGGACCCCCACGATCACAATGTCGTGCTCCGGCAGCAGGGCGGGCAGTTCGGTGATGCCGTGGACGTGGCCCCGCGGCTCGGCCCGTTCCGTGCTGGCCACGCGGGTGACGGTGGTTTCAAAGGGCAGGAGCCGGTCCTCGATCGCCTTGCCAACGCCGCCGTAGCCGACCAGCAGCACCTTGCGGTCCGCGAGGCTGGCCGTGGAGCGGGTCTCCCAGCGGCCCTCCTGCTGGTTCTGCAGTTGCCGCGGGAACTCGCGCTGGCTGGCCAGGACCAGGGCAAGGGCCAGCTCCGCGGTGGAGGTTTCGTGGACGCCGGCGGCATTGGCAAACACCCGGCCCGGCGGCAGCGCCTCCGCAACACCGTCATATCCAATCGACTGGCCCTGCACGAGCCCGGTTTCCACTGCCGCCAGGCTGCGCAGGACGCCCGGACCGCCCATGTAGGGCGGCACCACAATGTCGATCCGCGGCCGGGGAGGTTCCCCGGACAGGTCCCACTCGACGACGTCGACGTCGGGGTGCGGCCTGAGGTACTGGCGCAGGGTCGCATCCGGCAGGCTGACAGTAATTTTCCTCGGCATAACTGCCAGCCTAGCGGGGCCGCACGGGCCGACGGCGCAGGCTGCGCCGACCGCGGTGGCACGCCCGACAAAGTCAGAGCTGGGAGTTTCCCCTCAGCTTGGCGCCGCCCCGCGCGGGGCTTGGACTTGCCCCGCCTCCCGGCATACATTTCAAGGAATCCCCCATCTTGTTGACCCGGAAGGTCCTGCACCATGAACACCTCGGGACCCTCCCGCCCGGCCGCCAAAACCCTCAGCGCCCGGAGCAAGCTGCTCCTGGTCTGGGCCGCGACGGTCCTGGTGCTGCTCGGCGTGGGAATCCTGGCCGTTGTGCGCACCGGTCCCGTTCCGGCGTCGGGCTTCCTGTCCAGCCTGAAGGACCAGTGGCCCGGGCAGCCCGGTGCGGCTCCGGCGGCGCAGGCTCCGCGGGCCGCCGTCGACCTTAACGCCGAGATCCCGCGGATCCTGGCCGAGAACTCCCGCTACCGGATCGGCGTCGCAGTGGTGGACAGCAGCGGAGGGGAGCCGCGCAGCTACGGCGACGGGGCCGAATTTATGGCAGCGAGCACGGCAAAGATCATCACGGCGGCTGCCTACTACCATCTGGTGGAAACCGGCGAGAAGTCACTGAACGCGCCGCTGGGCAGCTATGACGCCTCGTTCCAGCTCCAGGCGATGGTCAACACGAGCAGCGACGACTCCTGGCTGCTGCTGATGCAGGACATTGGCTACCCTAAGCTGATCGCGTACGCCGCATCGATCGGGATCAGCTACGACCCGGAACTGAACCTGCTGACACCTGCCGAGATGGCGGGGTTGCTCCAGCAACTGTCCACCGGGCAGCTGCTCAATGCGGAGCACACCCGGGAGCTGCTGGGCTACATGCAGGAGACCAACAACGAACGGCTCATTCCCGCCGCCGTCGGCCCGGAGATCACTGTGCAGCACAAGTACGGCGAAGTGGAGGGCTACGTCCACGATGCAGCGCTCCTGACCGCCGGCGAGCGGTCCTACGCGCTCACGATTTACACCTGGGGCGAGGACCTCGAGAGCGAGGAACGGTTGGCCGTGATCCACGAACTGACCGACGTGGTGGCGAGGGCGCTGCTGGACTAAGGCCGGTTAACGGAAAAAGCCCCTGCTGCAGCGGGCGCGGCAGGGGCACTTTCGTTTCGGCGGAGAATCGGTTTAGCGGCCGAAGAGCTTGGCGAAGAAACCGGTCTTGGTGCTGACTTCACCCTCGTGACCCTTGCAGCGGTCGGCGCCCTTGACGCCCCGCATGACCTGGTCAACGTGCTGGCCGCAGCCCGCCCAGGTGGTCTTACCGCACTTCTTGCATGCAACCTGTCGGCACATCTGGTTCTCCTTTGGGTAGGTCCGTCCCGACCACTATACCCCCAGGGGTATAGCAGCACCAAATGCGGCCCTGGGAACACTCGCCGGCCGGACGGCGTTGGTTCCCTACAGTGGCAGCTGAACCGTGCCGCTCCCGCACAAACTGACTTCCGAACCGTACCGAGAGGACCGCTGATATGGCTTACATCAAGGTTGGAACCGAGAACAGCACCGACATTGAGCTCTACTACGAAGACCACGGAAGCGGCCAGCCGGTAGTCCTGATCCACGGCTATCCACTGGACGGATCCTCCTGGGAGAAGCAGACCACGGCACTGCTGGGCGCAGGCCACCGGGTGATCACCTACGACCGCCGCGGCTTTGGACAGTCCAGCAAGCCCACCGACGGCTATGACTACGACACCTTCGCCGCCGACCTCGACGCCCTGCTCACCACGCTGGACCTGAACGACGCCGTGCTGGTGGGCTTCTCGATGGGCACCGGCGAGGTGGGCCGGTACCTCGGCACCTACGGCTCGGCCCGGGTGGCCAAAGCCGTGTTCCTCGGCTCCCTGGAGCCGTACCTGCTGCAGGCCGACGACAACCCCGACGGCGTCCCGCAGTCCGTATTCGACGGCCTGCTGGAGGCCGTGACCACAGACCGCTACGCCTTTTTCACCGAGTTCTTCAAGAACTTCTACAACAGCGGCACCTTCCTGGGCACCCCGCGGCTGAGCGAGGAAGTCATGCGCGCCGGCTGGAACCTGGCATCCTCCGGCGGCCCCACGGCCTCCGTGGCCGCCCAGCCCTCCTGGCTCACGGACTTCCGGGGCGACATCCCGAAAATCGACGTCCCCACCCTGATTGTGCACGGCACCGCGGACAACATCCTGCCAATCGACGCCACCGGCCGCCGCTTCGCCAAGGCGCTGCCCAGCGCCGAGTACGTGGAGATCGAGGGCGCCCCGCACGGCATGCTGTGGACGCACGCCGCAGAGGTTAACGAGCTGCTGCTGGGGTTCCTGGCAAAGTAAGCCCGCCCGATTCGCCGGGATACCGAGGCAGCCGGGCACTACAGCTCCCGACGCAACACAAGAAGGGTCCGCGGCGCCGCCGCGGGCCCTTCTGCGCGCCCATCGCCCGGCCCCTCAACGCCTCCGCGCCCGGCCCAACCGCGCAGTGAGGCGATCCCCACGGCAGTCACAATCGGTAATTTGGCCCAACTGGGCCACAACGCAGGAAAATCCCTTGACAGTGGCGGAGGTCACTTCTACTCTGAATTTTGGGATCCCAAAATGGGATCCCAAAAGATCGCGTTACGGATCCCGAGCCGCAGTCAGTTACTTGCCCGGCGCGTCCGGATTGGACCCAGGGTGCCCCACCAACCGGCCTCCTGCCCCGCGAACACCCACGTCTTTTTCCCCGCCTGCAATCTTCCTCTCTGCAAAGGAGAAGTTGTGTCTGTTCAAAATACTGAAACCGCAGTACCCCTCCCCGACGACAAGACCGGCAAGGACGGCGTGCAACGTCGCACCAACGTCCGCTGGAAAATGTTCCTGCTCCTGCTGGTCCTGGTCGCCGTCAACTACATCGACCGGGGCTCCATCTCGGTGGCCCTGCCGATCATCCAGAAAGAATTCAACCTCGCCCCCGAACTTGTGGGCCTCCTGCTCTCCGCCTTCTTCTGGACCTACGCGCTGATGCAGGTCCCGGTAGGCCTCCTGATCGACAAATTCGGTCCCCGCAAGGTCATGACGGCGTCCTGTGTTGGCTGGGGCGCGGCCACGGCAGCGTCCGGGCTGGCCGGCGGCTTCATCAGCATGTTCATTGCCCGGCTGGGCATCGGCGTCACGGAAGCCGGCGTTATGCCGGCCGGCGGCAAGCTCAACGCCATCTGGATGCACAAATCAGAGCGCGGACGCGGCGCCACGATCCTCGACGCCGGCGCGCCCCTTGGCGCCGGCCTGGGCGGCATCCTGATTGCCGGCCTAATCGCATCCACCGGCAGCTGGCGCATCGCCTTCATCATGGCCGGCGCCGCCACCGTACTGATGGGCCTTGCCGTCTGGTGGTACGTCCGGGACAACCCCCGCCAGCACCGCGGGGTCAATGCTGCCGAGGCTGAATACATCGAAGCATCCCACGCTGCCGAGGACGCCGCGGCCGAGCTCGACGGAAGCAAGGGCAAGCGCGCACTCCTGCCCTACCTGAAGTTCCGTTCCTTCTGGGCCATGTGCTTCGGCTGGCTGGGCTTCAACGGCGTCTTCTACGGACTCCTGACCTGGGGCCCGCTCTACCTGGCCCAGGACAAGGGCTTTGACCTGAAGACCATCGGCTGGTCCACCTTCGTAATCTTCGGTGCCGGCTTCGTCGGGGAAATCCTGGGCGGCGCGATCGCCGACAAGTGGCAGTCCACCGGCGCCTCCGCCAACCGCGTGATGCGCACACTCCTGGGCACCTCCAGCGTGGTTGTGATCGGCGGCCTGATTGGCGTCACCGTCGTGGCCGATCCCACCACCGCCGTTGTGCTCCTGTCCGTGGTGATGTTCTTCCTCCGCTGGGTGGGCCTGTTCTGGAGCATCCCCTCCATCCTGGGCGGCCGGACCAACGCCGGCGTCCTCGGCGGCGCGATGAACTTCAGCGGCAACATCTCCGGCTTCGTGACCCCCATCGCGGTCGGCCTGATCGTGGGCGCCACCGGCTCCTACACCTGGGCGCTGCTGTACTTCGTCGGATCCGCGATCATCATGGGCGTCTCCGTGCTGACCCTGAACTACAACAAGCGGCTACCTGTCTAAGCTGGCCACACGCACCTGTTCCTGAAGCCGGGAACGCTATGCCGGAAAAGAACCGAAAGTGGAGAAACATGCACAGCGCAGAACAGACCCAGGACAAGGAACGCCCCCTTCGGGAGTCCGTCCGGGACACCCTCCGCACCAGGATCTTCGAAGGGCATTACGTTCCCGGCACCAGGCTGGTGGAACGCGACCTCGCCGCTGAATTCAACGTCTCCCGCCTCCCCGTCCGCGAAGCGCTCCGCATGCTGCGCCAGGAAGGGCTCATCAGCGACCGGGGCGCCCGCGGGGCCGAGGTCAGCACCCTGAGCCCCAAAGACGTCGAGGATCTGTTCGACGTCAGGCAGTCCCTTGAGGTGTTGGCCTGCCGCCTGGCCGCGGCCCGCGCTACCGCGGAGGACCTCGGCGGCCTCAAGGGCCTGCTGGACGAGGCAGACCGCTGCCTGGCCAGGGGCGACATTATGGAAGCCCACCGCGCCAACAGCGAATTCCACGATGCCCTCACCCGGATCGCGGACAACGGCTTCCTCAGGTCCGCCCTGGAACCGCTCCAGGGCAGGATGCACTGGCTCTTCCGTCACGTCAGCGACCTGCCGGAGCTCATCGAAGAACACCGTGCCCTCTATGCCGCCATCGCCAGCGGCGACCCGGAACGGGCAGCCGCCCAATCGGCGTCGCACATCGGCAAATACCGTGAACAGTTTCCGGAGGATTTCAGCCGGACAGAACCCGCCCTTCATCGGAAGAACCCATGAAACTTCTTGTTATCAACCCCAACATCAGCGACGACGTTACGGCGCTGATCGAGGCGGAAGCCCTACGCTCCGCCGCCCCCGGCACCGAACTTGTGGTCCGGACCGCCGGATACGGCGTGGAATACATCGAAACCCGTTTTGAGTCACTGATCGCGGCGGGAGCAGTGGCCGAAATCGTCGCGGAATACACCCGTGACGGGCCGGGATCCGATACCAGCGTCGACGCCGTGGTGGTGGCCGCCTTCGGGGACCCCGGGATGCCGGCACTGAAGGAACTCACCGGCATCCCCGTCCTTGGCATCACCGAGGCCGCCCTTTGCGCCGCCGCCCTGCAGGGACACCGCTTCTCCATCATCGCCATCTCGGACCGGATCCAGCCCTGGTACCGGGACTGCGTGGAACGCTTCGGCCTCGGCGGCCGGCTCGCATCGATCCGCTCCCTCAACGAAGCGCTCCACGGCATCGCCTCGGTCCAGCAGGACTTCAAGGCAGCCTTGCTGGCACTCAGCCACCAGGCCGTCGCCGAGGACGGGGCCGACGTCGTCATCCTCGCCGGAGCGCCGCTCGCCGGGCTGGCCCGCGAACTCCGAGGGCAGATCGGGGTGCCCGTTGTGGACGGCATCTCGGCGGGCATCCGCCTGGCCGAAGCCGTTGTCGGACTTGATTCCGGCCCGCACCGCGCCGGTGCCTTCGCCGCTCCCCCGGCCAAGGCCCGCCGTGGCCTCTCGGAGAACCTGGAGGCGGCCCTCACCACCGCGCAGAACGCCGCCCGCGGCGAAACCGCCGCGAACCGCGCCATCCGGCAACCGGTCATCACCTAACCGGCCAACCAGCTACTTCTCCCCAGGAGGACACCGATGTCAGACACCCCAGAACTCGTCATCGCCAACGGCACAGTGGTCAACAGCTTCGGCCGCCAAGAGGCCCACGTTGTGGTCCGGGAAGGGCGCATCGACCGGCTTGTCGACGCTGCCGAGCCCATCCCCGCCGGCGTTCGCATCATCGATGCCGCCGGCCGGCTCGTTATTCCCGGCGGCGTCGACGGACACTGCCACGTTGCCCAGATCACCGGCCGTTTCCGCACCCTCGATGACTACCGGACCACGTCGACGGCCGCCTTGTGGGGCGGCACCACCACAATCATCGACTTCGGCATCCCCCGCGATGCCCGGGAGACCCCGCTCGCGGCCGTGCTGCACAAGAAGGAACTGGCCCGGGAGTCCCGCTGCGACGTGGCGCTGCACGGCTCCGTGGTCAGCTGGGACGAAACTGTGCCGTGGCAACTGGAGCAGCTCGCCGCCGAAGGCGTCAGGTCCGTCAAGATGTACACCACCAACCGCGGCAGCACCATGGCGGACGGGGACACGATCCTGAAGGTCATGCGCGAGATGGTGCGACTGGACGGGCTCACCTACATCCACGCCGAGCACGACCCCATCATCGCGGACTGTACGCAGCAGCACGCGGACGACGGCCGGATCGGCATCGAATACCTGCACCGCACCCGCCCCGAACTGGCCGAGGAGGTTTCGGTCAAGGAAACCCTGGCCATGGCCGAATACACCGGAGCCCCCGTCTACTTTGTGCACCAGTCAACCCCCGGCGCCGTGGACCTGGTCACCGAAGCCCGCGAACGCGGCCAGGAGGCGTACTCCGAGACCTGCCCGCACTACCTCACCCTCGACGACAGCGTCTACGGCTCGGTGATGCCCGAATGGTACGCCTGCTGCCCGCCCATGCGCAGTCCGCAGACAGTCGCCGCACTCCGGGATCGGCTTGCCGACGGCGCCATCCATACCGTCGCCTCCGACCACTCCTGCTACGACCTCACGCAAAAGCGGGAGCGCACGGACGACATCCGCGAAATGCCGCACGGACTCCCGGGCGTCGAAACCCGGATGCCCGTCACCTTCACCGCCCTGCTGGAGGCCTCCCGCGGAGCACGGGTGGAGGACTTCGTGGAAGTCTTCTCCGCCGGGCCGGCCCGCATCAACGCCCTCCCGGGCAAGGGAAGCATCGCGCCCGGGTTCGACGCCGACCTGGTCATCTTCGATCCGGCGGAGGAACGCGTTGTCGACGGCGGCGCCCTCCACATGGGCACCGACTTCTCGCCCTTCGAGGGCCGGACGCTCACAGGCTGGCCCGCCGTCGTCGTCTCCGCCGGACGTGTGGTGCTCGACGGCGGCGGGTTCCATGACCCCGGCCCGGTCGGGAACTTCGTGGCCCGCAACGGTTTCCGCGAGCATCAGGCCACCACTGCATCCGTCCGTGTTCCCGCCGCCCAGTCCACCCGCTAGGAGCCCCGCAATGCCTTCCGCAACCCGCGCCACCCGCATCGGCATGATTGTGCCGTCATCCAACACCTGCCTCGAACCGCAGAGCTACCGGATCCTGGGTGACCGTGAGGACGTCACCATCCACGTCGCCCGGATCCCCGTCACCCGGATTGCCCTGGACAAATCCTCGGACAAACAGTTCGATGCCGCCGTCATGCGCTCGGCCGCTGAACTCCTTGCCACCGCCGATGTGGACGTCATCGCCTGGAACGGTACTTCCGGTTCCTGGCTGGGCGTCGACTACGACCGCCGGCTCGCGGCGGACATCACGGACGCCACGGGCATCCCGGCCACCACCTCCACCCTGGCGTACATGGCGGCGTTCAGCTCGTTCGGCACGGAACGCATCGGACTCTTCACCCCGTACACCGCGGACGTCAACGAGCAGATCGTGGCGTCCTATCAACGGGACGGCATCAAAACCCTCGACCATCGGTACCTGGGCCTAAGCGACAATGAATCGTTCGCCCGCGTGGCGGATGAAGAGATGCGTCCGGGCTCGCTGGAGCTGGCGGCAGCCGGGCCCGATGCCATCATCTACCTCTGCACCAACCTCTATGGCGCCAACATCACCGCAGAAATCGAGGCAGAGACGGGCGTTCCCGTCCTGGACTCGGTGGCCGTCACGCTGTGGCATTGCCTCAAGCTGGCCGGCGCACCGCTGCTGGATCGGCGCTGGGGCAGGCTGCTCGCCTCGGCCTGAGCCGGCGCACTTACGCCGGGATGCCGGAACCGAGCAGCTCCTGCAGGCCGCGCTTAAAACCGGACCGGCCGCCATGCGCGGGATGCCTGATTTTCGTCACATCCAGGCCGCTCCGCAGCAGGCTGCGGTGCGCCACGTTGCCCACGGCCACCACTGTTTCGATCGCGAAGGTGTCGGCCAGCGCCCGCCAGAACGGAGATCCGAGTGCTGTTTCGGCGGCTGTTGGAGTGCGGTTGGACAGCGGCCGGCCGGGCACGTGGGTATGCCACGGACACGCACTCCAGAGCAACGGCAGGAAGTCCAGCTCGGCAAGGACCTCCCACATCACCGTTGCTGTGGGCTCTGCCGCAACGCCGTCAGCATCCGGCGGCAGCACGTATCCGCTTCCCGGCCCGAACAGGCCAAACCCGTGAGGATTCTGGAGGGTGGTGCGGCTGGTGAACGGGACTCCGGTGAGCTTCATGCCCCGAAAGCCCGGGGCTTCCCCTACCAGCAGCACTTTCGGGGACCGGTCCAGCATTTCCCGCAGGTAAATCGCCAGATTCTGCCGGCGCAGCGCATTCGCGGGGAGGCTGTGATCGAAGAAGTTGGCGCAGTCCGGACCCGTTTCCACCGACGCCAGCCTGGCAACAAAGTCCTCAATGGCGGATGGTGCCATGGTGGTGCCCGCTCCCTTGGCAGTTCGTTGGTTACTTAGACTATCCAGGCGCCGGGCCGCTGGCACCGGCCCTTGTGGCGCCCTATCATGGGGACATGACGGACATGACGGACATGACCATCTTTACGGTGGGGCATTCCACTCATCCCATCGACGAATTCATCAGCATCCTCAAAGCCCACGGCGTCAAGAAACTGATCGATGTGCGCACCGTCCCGAGGTCCCGGCACAATCCGCAGTTTGCTGCGGACGTGCTTGCGGCGAGTGTGCGTGCCTGCGGGATCACCTACCGGCGAATGGCATCCCTCGGCGGTCTGCGGCACACCAGCAAAGGAAGCCCCAATGGCGCCTGGCGGAACGCGTCGTTCCGGGGATACGCGGACTACATGCAGACCGAAGAATTCGCCGCCGCCGTCGGGAAGCTGATGGAACGCGGGCGGACCAACGATGCGGCGATTATGTGCGCCGAAGCCGTCCCGTGGCGCTGCCACCGTTCCCTGATCGGCGACGCCCTCCTGCTCCGGAATGTCGAAGTGCTGGACATCATGACGGAAAAGTCCACCAAACCTCACGCATTGACTTCTTTCGCCCGCGTTGACGGCCTCCGGCTCTGGTACCCGGCAGAGTAACCGCCTACCAGCGCGGGTGGATCGATGCGCGGAAGTAGCGGTCATAGACTTCGTGGACGCCGGCGTCGAACGTCGCGTCGATGCCGCCGACACCCGCCGCTGCGGCACTGGACCGGGCCTGGTCCGGGTTCCGCGCCCCGGGGATCACGGTGCTGACGCCGTTCTGGGCCGTGATCCAGGCGATGGCCGCCTGGGCGGTGCTGACGCCGTCGGGCACCAGTTCTTCGAACGCCGCCACCGCGGCCAGGCCCTGCCCGAAGTCCACACCGGAAAAGGTTTCCCCTACGTCGAAGGCCGAACCGGTGCGGTTGTAGTTCCGGTGGTCGTCCGCCGCGAAGGACGTGTCCGCGGTGTATTTTCCGGAGAGCAGCCCGGAGGCGAGCGGCACACGGGCGATGATGCCAACGCCGGCCGCTACCGCCGCGGGCAGCACCTCATCCAGGGGTTTGAGCCGGAAGGCGTTGAGGATGATCTGCACCGTCGCCGTTCCGTCGTGGCGAAGGGCTTCGAGGGCTTCGTCCGTCCGCTCCACGCTGACGCCGTAATTCCGGATGGCGCCCTCGTCCACAAGTGTGTCCAGCGCGTCGTAGACTTCGGCGTTGCTGTACACCGCGGAGGGCGGGCAATGCAGCTGAACCAGGTCCAACTGCTCCAGGCCCAGATTCCGGCGGGACCGGTCCGTCCACTCGCGGAAGTTCGCCAGGTTGTAGTTCTCCGGCAGTTGCTCCAGCCGCCGCCCCATTTTGGTGGCCACGGTGATATCCAGGCCCGGGTTGGTCCGCAGGAACGCACCGATGGCCTGCTCGCTGCGGCCGTCGCCATAGACGTCGGCGGTGTCGAAGAACGTAACGCCGGCCTCCGCGGATGCGCCCAGCACGGCCTGCGCCTGCGCGGAATCCACGTTTCCCCAGTCCGCGCCCAGCTGCCAGGTCCCCAGTCCAACGATGGAGACGTTCCGTCCGGTCTTACCCAAGATTCGCTTTTCCATCATCCGACTATAGCCACCCTGCCGCGGGGAGGACCGGCGGACGCCACCAGGTCCGGACGCCGGTCCGCCCACGGGCGCACTGTTTCGACGGCGGCACCCACGGCGAAGACCGTCGCGTCATCGAACGGATGGCCCACGATCTGGACCCCCGTGGGAATGCCGCACTCGGCCATGCCGCTGGGCACGGCAAGCACCGGGCACCGGTTGGCTATATTAAACGGCGCCGTCATATGGGCTTGCCAGTAGTGCCCAAGCCGGACGCCGCCGGCGTCGATCCCGTCAAGATACATACCGTCGGCGTCCAGCGCCGCGACGGCCGAGGCGGGGCAGATCAGGGCATCAAAGCCCGCCATCGCCGCGGCAAGCTCGGCCTGGATTCGGGTCTCCGCCCGGACCCCGTCGATGAAACGATTTTCCCCGGCCGCTTGTTGTGCGTCGGCCATAAAGCGCCGGGTGTAGGCGGCCAGCAGCTCCGGCGCATCGGCAGTGTCATCTTCCATGGCCGGGCCCAGCAGGTAGCCGAAGTGCGTAAATATCGTCCGGCTGATGTGCTCCACGGTCCAGGGCAGTTCGATCTCCTCCACCACGGCGCCCGCTGCGGCCAACGCGGATGCCACGGCGCGTGTGTTGGCCTCCACATCAGCAGCAACCGGGTAGTTACCCAGCCGGACGCACAGTGCAATCCGCAGGCCGGCCACCGAATCGGCACCTGTCGGCGGCAGAGCCAGCGCCAGGCCGCCGCCCAGGGACGTATGGTCAGCGGCATGCCGGCCGGCCATCACGTTCGCCAGCAGCGCCGTGTCCGCGACGGTCCGCGCCATCGGGCCGTCACCCCGGTAATGGTCCGCGGAGAGCGGCGGCAGGCCCGGGATCCGTCCGTACGGCGCTTTGTAGCCGACGGTGCCCGTAAACGAGGCCGGTAGCCGGGTGGAGCCGGCGATGTCCGAGGCTGTGGCGAGCGGTGCCAGCCCCGCGGCGAGCGCCGCCCCGGAGCCTCCCGAGGAGCCGCCGGGGGAATATTGCGGATTCCAGGGATTGCGGGTCACACCCCACAAGGGGCTGTGGGTGACCGTGGCGCAGCTGTATTCCGGGGTTGTGGTGCGCGCATGAATGATTCCCCCGGCCCGCCGGATTCGATCGATGACTGGATGGTCTGCCTTTGCACGGTCCCCTTTGCGGGCGACGAGCCCCTGCGAGAGGGTGCGTCCCTTGAGCCCGTGCTTCTCCTTAGCGGCGACCGGCAATCCGAGCAGCGGTGTCAGGTCCCGTCCGCGTGCATAGCTGGCGGCCGCCTGCCGGGCGGCCGGGAGCGCTTCCTCAAACAGGGTTTCCGTCAGGGCATTGATGCCCCCATTCACGGCTTGGGTCCTTGCCGCTACCGCTTCCAGCAATTCCACCGGTGAGAGTTCCCGGGCCCGGAAGAGCCGCAGTGCCGTCGTAGCGTCAAGGTAGTGCAGCTCGGTCATGCCACGCCCGACGCCGGCACATCGGCAGCTTCCGCGAGGGCACCGTCGATGAGCTGGCGGGCGACTCCGGTGAGCATGTCCACTCCGGTGACCATGTCGGCGTCGGACGTGAACTCGCGTTCGCAGTGCGAGACGCCGTCGACGCTGGGAACGAAGAGCATCACGGCGGGCGCCACGGTGTTCATGGCCACCGAGTCGTGGCCCGCCATGGTCCGGATACGGCGGGAGGACAGGCCCAGGTCAGCGGCGACTTTGTCCGCAAGTTCCAGCCCGGCCTCGGGGAACCGGCGGATCGGGCGCACGTCGAAATCCTTGACGTTGACCTTGATGTCGTGTGTGCGGGCCAGCAGGTCGATGTCAGCGATGAGCTTGGCCCGGGCAGCCGCGACGATGTCCGGATCGCCTGATCGGAGGTCTGCCACAAGATGCACCCTTCGCGCCACCACAATGGGCGAGTTCGGTTCCAGCGTCAGCTGCCCAACGGAAGAGACAAGGGCCTGGTCCGCGAAGTCCTCGGTGACGTCGTGGACCATCAGGATGATTTTGGACGCGGCCACCAGGGCGTCGTGCCGGTCAGCCATGGCCGTCGCTCCGGTGTGGGACTGTTCGCCCAGCACTTCGATGTCCAGTTTCTGGGTGTACCAGCTGCTCTCAACCAAGCCGATATTGATCCCCTCCCGCTCCAGGATCCGGCCCTGCTCGATGTGGATCTCCGCGTAGCCGGCCACCTCGGGTCCCTCGGACGTACCGAGATACCCAATGCCCTCCAGCGCCTCGCGGACGCTGGTGCCGTGCAGGTCCCTGACGTCCAGCATCCGCTCCAGCGGCAGCAACCCGGCGAAGACTGAGCTGCCCATAATGCTCGGGGCGAAACGCCCGCCCTCCTCGTTGAACCAGTTCACCACCGCCAGGTTGAACCGCGGCGCCGGCCCGCCCGCAGCGACGTCGGCCCCGATCCGCCGTGCCGCGTGCAGTGCGGCGATGACGCCGTAGGCACCATCGAACCGTCCGCCGAGCGGCTGGCTGTCCAGGTGCGAGCCAATGAGCACATACGGTGCTCCCGGCGTCCACTCGAGCAGGGCGAACATGTTGCCGATCCCGTCGACCCGAAGTTCCCAGCCGGCGTCGTTGACCCAGTTGGCGAACCAGTTGCGGGTCTGCGCATCCTCGGCGGTGGCCGCCTGCCGGTCGACGCCGCTATTGGGCGTGGCGCCGATGGTGGCCACGAAATGGAAGTCTTGGAGGAAAGCTGCTGAGTTCATGGGAAGTCCTTTGTGTGGTGGGGTGTCGAGGAACCGGCGGCGGCGGGCTTAGCCGACGCGCCCGCGCGTCTCGGGCACCTTGGTGAACAGCACGAGCAGGAGCACAACGACGGCCGCGGCGGCCATGTAGAAGCCGGGTGCGTGGGGAACACCTGTGCTGCCGACCAGGGCCGTGCCGATGAACGGCGCTGTGCCGCCGAAAAGGGCGTAGGCGCCGTTGTAGCTGATCGCCGCCGAGGTGAAACGCGTCCGGGTCGTGAAGATCTCGACGAAGAAGGTGTAGCAGCCGCCGCCGTAAATGCAGAGCGCGACGACGAAGAGTGCCTGGCCCAGCAGGGCCAGGGGCAAGCTGCCGCTGGTGACCAGCATGAAGCTCGGAACCGAGAGCAGCGCCAAAGCTGCCGAACCTGCAATCAGCATCGGTTTGCGGCCGAAACGGTCCCCGAGGCGGCCGCCGATCGGAAGCAGGACAGCGTAGAGGGCGAGGGCTGCAGCGTTGGCCATCAGCGACTGCTCGCGGCTCAGGTGTCCGGTGGTCTGGACATAGGAGACGAAGTAGGCGGAGAGGAAGTAGAACCCCATGGCCGTCAGCCCCATCACAAAGATGACCTGCACCATCCGGAGCTTATTCTCGCGGAAGGATTCGCGGACCGGGCTGAATTCCTTGGTCCGGGCCGCCTTGGCCTCGTTGAACGCTTCGCTCTCCACCGTCCGGCTGCGGATCCAGGCGCCGAAAAGCGCCAGCGGCAAAGCCAGCAGGAACGGCAGGCGCCAGCCCCAGGCCGTGAAATCCTCGTTCGACAGGGACTGGCTGAGGATCAGGATCATCGTGCCGGCAAAGACTGAGGGCAGCGCAGTGGCGGCGATGGTGATGTTGAGCCAGAACCCGCGGCTGTTGACCGGTGCGTGTTCGAAGACAAACGACGGCGCACCCACAGATTCACCGCCGGCGGAGAAGCCCTGGATAAGGCGGCAGAGGACCAGCAGGACCGGTGCCCATGCGCCGATCTGGGCATAGGTGGGAAGCAGCCCCATCAGGGCGGTTGCCCCGCCGATGGCAATAAGCGTGATGGTCAGGACGTGACGTCGGCCGATCCGGTCGCCGAGGGCCCCGAAGAACAACCCGCCGATGGGGCGGACCACAAATGCCACGCCAAAGGTCGCGAAGGTGGCCAGCATGGCCGTGACGGGATTGCTTCCAGGAAAGAACACCTGCGAGAAGATGACGGCGGTGAGGCCGTACAAGGTGAAGTCGTAGAACTCGATGAACTGGCCGATGCTGCCGCCAGCCAGCACCCGGCGCTGCATCTTGGTAATGCGGGGCACGGCAGGGGCGGAGCCCTGTTCCGTTGCGGTTCGGGCGGACTGCGGCTGGTCTTTGATGTCGTTGCTTGTCATGACAGCCACGCTAGGGGCGCCGTGTTTCCGATGACCTGTGCCAGGTTACGGCCGCGGAAATTGAATTCTGCGGTTGTTGCCGCGGTGTTGCCTGCCTGACTCGGCCTGGACATGTTTCGGACACGCGGGCTGTGAATCGGAACCATGGAATCTCCTTTGATCAGAATGGCTTTCGAGCTGAGGGATTCGGCCTAGGCCGTCGCTGCGGGGATTTTTTCACCGGTAAGTCGCCAACGCCGCCGCACTGCAGCAACTCTGTGTGATCCGCTTCACATCTGTCCAATTGATTGTTTTTGATCGATCGATCGATTTTGCCAATGCCAAAACGGCTGGCCGGCATGGTCGCGGCTGGTTTCGGGCGGCTAGTTCCGGGCGGCACCGTAGAGGCGGATACATGTCTGCTCAAAAGCCAGGGCCCTGCGGGTGGGGGTGACGCCGTCGGGGCGGACCAGCATAACTTCGATCGGCGGGAAATCATCCGTTAGGGTGAGCGCCACAACACGCCCCCCGGAGTACGTCAAGTCGCTGTGGAGCCGCTGGTTGAGCATGGCGTACCCGTGGCCCTTGGCCACAAATGACCGCACCGTTTCATAGCCGGCAAATCGGTGCCGGACATTCGGGGTTACACCGGCGATGGCATAGAGCTGCTCGTAGTATTCCCGGCTGTGCGGCAGATCCAGCACTACCGAAGGTTCGCCTTCAAGGTCCTTCAGCGCGATGCTGCGCTCGGGGCGGTTGGCTGCGGGATGCTCCGCGTGGACGAGCACATGGGGCGGCACGCGCTCCAGGACGGTGTGCGTGAATCCGCGGCCCAGGCCAAGACCGTACATAAGTGCAACATCGCACAAGCCCTCAAGCAGGGCGGACTGCAGACTCGCAAGATCGGCTTCGAGGAAGGAGACCTCCACTCCCGGGTGCTGGCCTTCGAAGGTCTGAAGAATTGCCGGGAGCCTGAACGGCGCCAGCGGCGAAAAGACACCGACTTTGAGCTCCCCCACCAGGCTCGTCGCGAGCCCCCGGGCCGACTCGTACAGGGAATCGGCGTGTTCCAGCAACACCTTGATGTCCTGGGCCAGTTGCCTGCCGGACGGCGTCAGCCGCAGGCCGCGGGTCCGGAGCCGGACGAACAACTGGGTAGCCAGGCTGGCTTCAAGCTGGGCCATCGCCGTAGAGAGTGTGGACTGGGTGACCAGCAGCCGCTCGGCCGCGTTGGTCATATTTTCGAGCTCGGCCACCACCGCGAAGTACCGAAGCTGGGTGAGGGTAAAGGGCTTCGTCATCCTCAATGGTCGCATTCCCGCCCGCAGCACCATTGCCGCGCGGGCCCGATGGCGCGGACAGCGGAAATATTTACAATGTGCAAAACGCGCAGCGATTCTCTTTACGCGCCCGCACTTTTGCTGCGCCGCCGCGCCGGACACACTGAAGGCAAACAACTGACCACCCCGCATGAGGAGACACCTTGAACATCATCGAGCACTGGATCAACGGCCGCTACGTCCCGGCCGGGGCGCGCACGGCCCCGGTTACCAACCCGGCGACGGGCAAGGTCACCGGCCTGGTGTCACTGGCGAGTGCGGACGAGGGCAACTCCGCTGTCGCGGCGGCCCGGGCCGCGTTCCCTGCGTGGCGGGACACCTCCTTGGCCCGCCGCACACAGGTCCTCTTCGCCTTCCGCGAACTGCTCAACTCACGCAAAGGCGAACTCGCCGCCATCATCACCTCGGAGCACGGCAAGGTTTTGGATGACGCCCTCGGTGAGGTGACCCGCGGGCAGGAAGTCGTCGAGTTCGCCTGCGGCATCCCGCACCTGCTCAAGGGCAGCTACACGGAGAATGCGTCAACCAATGTGGATGTCCACTCGATCCGGCAGGCGCTGGGGCCGGTCGCCATCATCAGCCCCTTCAATTTCCCGGCCATGGTGCCGATGTGGTTCTTCCCCCTTGCGATCGCGGCCGGCAACACCGTCGTTATCAAGCCCAGCGAAAAGGACCCCACGGCGATCAACTGGATGGCCGAACTCTGGAAGGAAGCCGGGCTGCCGGACGGTGTCTTTAATGTCCTGCACGGCGACAAGGTGGCAGTAGACGCCTTGCTCGGCCACCCCGATATCAAGGCCGTTTCCTTCGTCGGATCCACGCCGATCGCCAAGTACGTCTACCAGACGGCAACCGCCAACGGGAAGCGTGTGCAGGCCCTCGGCGGCGCCAAGAACCACATGATTGTCCTGCCCGACGCCGACCTCGACCTCGCGGCCGACGCAGCAGTGAACGCCGGCTTCGGTTCGGCCGGCGAACGCTGCATGGCCATCTCCGCGCTCCTCGCCGTGGGCGGCATCGCCGATGAGCTGGTGGCGAAAATTGCCGAGCGTACCCGGCCGCTCCGCACCGGAGACGGCATGCGGGGCTGCGACATGGGCCCGCTTGTCACGGCCGTCCACCGGGACAAGGTGGCCGGTTACATTGACGCCGGCGAGGCCGCCGGCGCCACAGTGGTGGTTGACGGACGCCAGGTGGCCCCCGATTCGGAAGGTGACGGCTTTTTCGTCGGCCCCACCTTGTTCGACAACGTCACGCCGGACATGTCCATCTACCAGGACGAAATCTTCGGCCCTGTACTGTCGGTGGTCCGGGTCGACAGCTACGAGCAGGCGCTCGAACTGATCAACACCAACCCCTACGGCAACGGCACCGCCATCTTCACCAACGACGGCGGCGCTGCCCGCCGCTTCGAAAACGAGGTGGAGGTCGGTATGGTCGGCATCAACGTTCCGGTTCCGGTCCCCATGGCCTACTACTCCTTCGGCGGCTGGAAAAACTCGCTCTTCGGTGACACCCACGCCCACGGCACCGAGGGCGTCGGTTTCTATACCAGGGGCAAGGCTGTCACGTCCCGCTGGCTTGACCCCAGCCACGGCGGGATCAATCTTGGCTTCCCGCAGAACGCCTGACCGGCATCACACCAGAAAGGCATTTGATATGACTTCCACAATTGACAGCAGCATCCTGGACATCAAGGACACCGCCGAGACCGCCCGTCGGGCGTACGAGCTGGACCGCAAGCACGTTTTCCACTCCTGGTCCGCCCAGGACCTCCTGGACCCCATGGTTATCACGGCAGCTGCGGGATCCCACGTCTGGGACGGTGAGGGCAACAAATATCTGGACTTCTCCTCCCAGCTGGTCAACACCAACATCGGTCACCAGCACCCCGCCGTCGTAGCCGCGATCGCTGCCCAGGCCGCGAAGCTGTGCACCATCGCGCCAAGCTACGTCAACGACGCCCGTTCCGAGGCGGCCCGCCTGATCACTGAGCGGACCCCCGGGGAGCTGAACAAGATCTTCTTCACCAACGGCGGCGCGGATGCCAATGAGCATGCCGTCCGGATGGCCCGGCTCCACACCGGCCGCCACAAGGTGCTCTCCGCCTACCGCTCGTACCATGGCGGCACGCAGCTCGCCGTGAACCTCACCGGAGACCCGCGCCGCTGGGACAGCGACAACGCCAGCACCGGAACCATCCATTTCTTCCCGCCGTACCTGTACCGCACCGCGTTCCACTCCACCACCCAGGAAGAGGAAAGCCAGCGGGCCCTGGAGCATTTGGAGCAACTGGTCAGTTTTGAGGGCCCGTCCACCATCGCGGCGCTGATTCTCGAATCCATTCCGGGAACGGCCGGCATTTACCTGCCTCCGCCCGGCTACCTCCAGGGGGTCCGGGACCTCTGCAACCGATACGGCATCGTCCTGATCTGTGACGAGGTGATGTCAGGTTTCGGCCGGACCGGCAAGTGGTTCGCCATCGAGCACTTCGACGTCGTCCCGGACCTGCTGACCTTCGCCAAGGGAGTGAACTCCGGCTACGTTCCGCTGGGCGGGGTGGCGATCAGCCCCGAAATCGCGGCCACCTTCGGCAAGCGCGTCTACCCCGGCGGCCTGACCTACTCCGGACATCCGCTGGCCACCGCGGCCGCCGTGGCCACCCTCAACGCCATGGAGGACGAAGGGATTGTGCAGCATGCAGCGCTGCTCGGGGAAACCGTGATTGGGCCGGCACTCGCCGGCTTCGCGGAAAACCACCGCTCGGTGGGCGAAGTCCGTGGAACCGGGGTCTTCTGGGCCATCGAGCTGGTCAAGAACCGTGCGACGCGCGAGCCGATGGCTGCCTATGGCGGCTCCAGCCCGGAAATGAACCAGCTGGTGGCCGCCTGCAAGTCCCGCGGCCTCCTGCCGTTCGCGAACTTCAACCGCATCCACGTCGTCCCGCCCTGCAACACCAGCATCGAAGACACAGCGGCCGGACTCGCCATCCTGGACGAGGTCCTGGACATCGCGGACGGCTTCGCGGCCTGACGAAGGGCGGACTTCACCACGAACTGACGATCCACGCAAGGACGCCACGGCCCCGCGGACGAACATCGACCGCTGGGCCGTGGCGTTGTCGCAGACG